>CAJCID010000096.1 GCA_903970305.1 Rhodospirillales bacterium
CTAGGTACGTCCAGGCGCGACGACGAAGGGCCTCACACCTCCTCGGCACCCCGATCCCGAATGACTGAAGCGATTGCATCCGCTTCAGCGTCGAATGACTCCGGATCGGCATCACCCCGCGCGTAGAGCTTGCGTCGGAAGTCGTCCGACCTGGGTAAAGCCGTGTCCGGCCTCGGAGGGCTCCCAGCACGAGAAATCCTGGGGGAGAACGGTGAGATGGGGCGCTTATTCATAGGACCTCGTGGATTATTCGGATGACGACGTATTCGGCGGTGAAGAGTCCTCCATGAGGGAGGTCACAGGGCTCGTTGCAGCGGGACGCAAGGCCATGATCGAGGCGCCGGACGTTTCACGCCCCCGCCCGCTGAGCAGGCCGCTCCCTGATCTCTCGGCGCGGGCCTCGGTGACCCCTTCGGCCTAGAAGCCGGCGCCAGAGGGGGATCCACCCGGTTTGCCAGTGACTTGATCCTTGCAAGGATCCGACGCACAGGAGAGACAAAGGTCCTTGCGTCGGTGCACTCGAATTCATCCGAGCAGGCCAGCAAGCGTCCCGGCATCCGGGGCCCACAATACGGCACAATCGGGCAGCCGGGGAATAATCGAACGCGCTGTACTTGCGGTCACTACACGGTACGGTGAGGATCCGGGCCTCTCAGTGCACTCTGGATGTTGGAAGCAGCATGCGTCGGTCAGCTGCGAACCGGGGTGAACGCAAGTCACTCCTCAACCTCCCCATCTGCTGATGGTGATTGCGGCAAATGTGTGGCGAGAGCATTGTCGATGCCCGCGACTAGGCTTGGGTCGGAGCGCTTTGAGTCGTTGGGGAGTAGCCGGTTGAGCATCTCGATGGCGACCCGCAGCTAACGCTCCGTGACCTCGAGTTGCACTCCGGCCCGCCCCGAATGCAACTGCGCGGTCCGCGCGGTGGTGCCTCCAGTCGCCCCACCCTGCACTTCAAAGAGTCCTGTCTGCGCGCTAGACAGCGGCCATACCGCTGGAGCCGGACTTCAACTGGATTTCCGGTACGACGCATGCTGAAGACTCGGTCAGGCGCGCCCAAACGCCTGCACCGTAGCGGGGATCGGCGCGATGGAACTGTTCAATCTGGCGGCCTTGGATCGCCTCAGGAACCTCCCTCAGAGACGCGGCAAGGTTATCCATCAGGCGCTCGGCTTCTTCCTTCGTCATCAGTCGAAAGAGATCACCGGCCTGGCTGTAGTCATCGCCATCGAGGCGATGCTCAAACCGATCTGCTGCACCGGACAGGGGCAATGGGGGTTCGTGGAACCGGTCTTCTTCGATAGGACCGTTGAACGAATTGGGCTCGTAATAGGCGTCCGTACGGCGCGGAACATCCGCGCGCATGGCCCCATCGAGGTGATAGGTTCGGGCTTTCGCCGTAGGACTATTGACCGGCAGGGATTCGTAGTGAGTGCCAACCCGGTAGCGATGAGCGTCTGCATAGGCGAACAGCCGCGCCTGCAGCATCTTATCTGGTGAGAAGCCTATTCCCGGGACGATATTCGACGGGCTGAATGACGCCTGTTCGACCTCGGCGAAATAGTTGTCGGGATTGCGATTGAGCTCGATCACACCGACTTCGCGCAGTGGGTGGGTGCGATGGGACCAGACCTTTGTCAGATCGAACGGGTTGATGCTGCTGTGTGCTGCCTCATCCTCGGTCATGGTCTGGATGTACATGGTCCAGCGAGGAAATTCGGAGCGCTCGATCGCCTCGAAGAGGTCCCGTTGGCTGCTTTCACGGTCCTTGCCGATGAGTACCTCAGCCTCCAGGTTTGACAGGTTCCGGATGCCCTGCTGGGTCTTGAAGTGAAATTTCACCCAGGTTCTCCGTCCCTGCGCATTGATCAGGCTGTAGGTGTGGGAGCCGAAGCCATCCATATACCGGTAGCTTGCAGGTAGTCCCCGATCGGAAAAGAGGATCGTGACCTGGTGCAGGGATTCGGGAGAGAGCGACCAGAAATCCCACATGGCGGTGGGCGAGCGCAGATTGGAGACCGGATGCCGCTTTTGGGTATGGATGAAATCCGGAAACTTCAGGGGATCACGTACGAAGAACACCGGCGTGTTATTCCCGACCAGATCCCAATTACCTTCGGACGTGTAGAACTTGATCGCAAAGCCCCGGACATCGCGCTCGGCATCCGCTGCGCCGCGCTCTCCGGCAACGATTGAAAATCGTGTGATGAGCTGCGTGCGCACACCGGGTTGCAGGGCCGCCGCCTTGGTGAAGGCAGAGATGTCGGCCGTGATCTGCAGGTGACCGTAGGCGGCAGAACCCTTGGCATGCACCGTCCGCTCCGGAATCCGTTCACGATTCTGATGGGCGAGTTTTTCAAGCAGATAGTAGTCCTGGAGCAGCAGCGGTCCGCGCGGGCCGGCGCTGAGCGAGTCCTGATTGCTCGTCACGGGGGCGCCAGCCGTCGTGGTCAGATGTTTTGGGGTGAGACTGCTTTCCAAGATCGAACTCCCAACGAGGGGGGCACAACCGAATTGTTGTGCCCACCGCGAGAAATCTATCCAAGTACCGCCGGGTTGTAACCCGACCATGGTCAGGGTTCGAACTCTGGCTCGGGTGGGGCAGGACGCTCATGCTTCGACGGGCAACCCGCATGAGACGAAAGGGCGTGTTCGACGGACATCTCCTCCGGTGCATTTGCTGGCCTGTATTGCCGGCCGGGGCGGTCCGTCGCCACGTCTCGAAAGGGTGTTAGAGGAGAAGATGTCGGGTGTAAGGTCGGGATAAGGACTATCTCTCTCGGATGGGGCACGTCGCGGCTCGACCAAAGAAGCAGGTCGGATCGTGCTGCACCCGGTTAGCATGGGTCCACCGGTGGGCGCATGGGCCTCTGCATCGGGCGAAGGCGGCGCCGTCCACCGCGAGCCAGGTGAAGCGCTTAGCGCGGAGCCTGCGAATGGGTCAAGCAGTTCGAGGAATTAAGGATGAGGAAGCGATGAATTCAATCGAACTGGAACGGCGCTCGGTGGCGCGGGAACTCCATGATACTGTGGTCCAGGATTTCACGGTCGTCCTCGTGCAGCTCAGACGAGCCCTGGAGATGCAAGAGCCGGCGGAACGCCTGCGTCATACCGTAGAGGGTGTCGGGGCAGCCGAGGAGGGGCTCTCCCGGGCGCGCGGACTGCTCCATCGGCTCAGGGGCTTTGCGACGCATCCTCGAGCGTCGCTTTGGGACGAGAAGGCACCGTGCTTCGCCGATGACGTATCCCGGGTCCTCCATCAGGTTGGCAAGTACGCGAATCTGCGAATCGCTATACGCTGCGCCGATTCTGTGGTGGTTCCCGCGCGCATCGGGCGCGAACTCATCCAGATCATCGCCGAGGCGGCGCACAATGTGGTACGCCATGCCCATGCGAGCCGACTCAGCTGCAGCGTCGAGCAGTTCAAGGGATTGCTGAGCGTCGAAGTCAAAGATGATGGGGTGGGCTTCGCTGTAAAGCGCCAGGCGCTTGGTCTTGGCGTACTTGGCATGCATGAGCGGGCCGAAATGATCGGTGCGTCATTGGCGATCGAATCGGAGCCGGAGCATGGCGTCGCGGTTCGCCTGGCGGTCTGCATTCCTTCCCTAGAACATGCCTGAACTCGCACCCGCGAAGGCCCCGAGCCTGGAGGTCGGTCCCGGACACAGGCGCATCGGTGCGGTACCTCAGATGGACGTGAGCCCTGTCTTTGTCACCGTCTCCGATGAGCACTCAGTGATTTTCTGGGGTCGATACTGCGCGAACGGAGGGACTCCTTCGTCGCGCGTCGTTGGACTTCCCGGGAATGACCGGCTAGCGGCGGTGGTGCGCATCGGTAGGCTGGCCGCAGTCCGGCAGCAAAGCCGCTCGGGCGCTGCCGCCAGGTTTACCGGACGAGTCGATTCGAGCCCGCTTGCACCTCGGGATTTGCACGTCTTGCGGCCCGATTCGCCCGCAAGCGCCACGAGTGCCGCAACCGCGTTGACTGAGCGGCCGCGATCGGCTCGGCCAAGAAGCAACGCCCTCATACCAGCGTCTTCGAGAAAACTCGCTGCGCAGTCCAGGACCGAAACGGCGAGAGGGCAAAGCAGCGCGACCGGCTGGTGTCGTGAAGATTGAGATCGGATCGTCATGGATTGCGACACCTATCAAGAGTTAGGGTACACCCCGGAACGAGCCGCAGAGGGTTTTTTGGCGGCTTGGCCTCGACAATGACAGATCCTCACCTAGGAGATGGAAATGCCAAAAGGAAGCGCACTAGCCAAGCGGAGTGAAAAGGGGCTCTTGACTCCGGAGAACTGCGTCGTCACCATGATCGATCTGCAGCCGCAGATGCTGTTCGGCGTCGGGAACTTCGACCGTCAGGCAGTGATCAACAACAATCAGATCCTCGCGAAGGCGGCCCGTGTGTTCGACGTGCCCGTTGTACTGTCGACAGTCGAGACCAAGGGATTTAGCGGCATCATGTGGCCCCAGATCCACGCCGTGCTGCCCGGCGTGACCCCGATCGAGCGCTCGACGATGAACTCTTGGGACGATGAGAATTTTGTCGCGGCGATCAAGAAAACCGGTCGCAAGAAAATTGTCCTGGCCGGTCTCTGGACCGAGACCTGTGTGGCGCTGGCGACTGTGCAGGCCATCTACGACGGCTTCGAGGTGTTTGTCGTGGAGGACTGCTGCGGTGATGTTTCGCAACTGGCTCATGAAAACGCCATGCAGCGCGTCATCCAGGCGGGCGCAAAACCTGTTGTCGCACTCTCGGTGATGCTTGAATGGCAGCGGGATTGGGCCCTGAAGGAAACCTATTCGGCCGTGATGGGTATCGTGCGCGAGCATGTTGGCGCTTATGGCATGGGGGTGGAGTATGCCTTTACGATGCTGCATGGAGCCCCCCCGACCCAGTATCCCGAGTACGTGGTGCCCCCAGCAGCAGCGACGCACGACTAGGGAACTGCCATCGGCCCGCTTTCAATCAGGGAGGAGTCGTTGTGAACACCTACATCGTGTCGCTGGCGGCCGGAGTGCTCGTCGGTGTCGTCTACGGGCTGCTCAACGTTCGCTCCCCGGCCCCGCCGGTCATCGCGTTGGTCGGCCTCTTCGGCATCCTGCTGGGCGAACAGCTTGTACCCGCCGGTAAGCGTTTGCTGATGGGGGAGGCGGTCGACTCGGCCTGGATCAAGACCGTCTGTGTTCCCCATGTCCTGGGAAACCTGCCTGGTGGCGAGCCCCCACATCCTCATCCTGCAGACGCTGTTGACGCGATGGGCGGCACCAACCACTCCGAGGGATAAGCATGGACACTTTGCTCATCAATGGCCGCTTTGCCACGTTAGATAGTGAGCGGCCGACAGCCGATGCGGTGGCGATCACAAAGGGGCGCTTTAGCGCCGTCGGGGATGAGGCCGAGCTGCGCGCAGAGGTCGGTCCAGGGACCCGCGTGGTCGATCTTGGCGGACGATGTATCGTGCCCGGCCTTATCGACAGCCACATGCACATCATACGCGGCGGTCTGAACTACAATCTGGAGCTGCGTTGGGATGGCGTGCGCTCGCTTGCCGATGCGATGCGCATGCTCAAGGATCAGGTGGCCCGGACCCCGGCGCCGCAATGGGTGCGCGTGGTCGGAGGCTTTAGCGAGCAGCAATTCGCCGAGAAACGCCTGCCGACGCTCGAAGAGCTGAATGCCATCGCACCCGACACACCTGTTTTCATCTTGCATCTGTACGATCGGGCCTTGCTCAACGCCGCAGCGCTGCGGGTGGTCGGATACACACGCGAGACGCCCCAGCCCCCCGGGGGGGAGATCGTACGCGATGGGAAGGGCAATCCTACTGGCTTGCTCCTCGCCAAACCCAATGCGTCGATTCTCTATGCGACTCTTGCCAAGGGCCCCCGTCTGCCCCCCGAGTATCGGGAGAATTCGACGCGCCACTTCATGCGCGAAATGAATCGCCTGGGTGTGACGGGCGTCATTGATGCCGGCGGGGGATTTCAGAATTATCCGGAGGACTATGAAACCATCGAGTCCCTGCATCGCGCCGGACAACTCACGGTGCGGCTGGCTTACAACCTCTTCACTCAAAAGCCCAGGGAGGAACTTTCTGACTTCGCGACCTGGGCCAAGCAGGTTCAGCCAGGACAGGGTGATGACCTTTACCGGCTCAACGGCGCCGGAGAGATGTTGGTCTACAGCGCTGCGGACTTCGAGGACTTTCGGGTTGAACGCCCGGAACTGGCGCCGGAGATGGAAGATGAGCTCGAAGGAGTGATCCGGCTCTTAGCGGAGCATCGCTGGCCCTGGCGGCTGCATGCAACCTACAACGAGACGATCGGGCGCGCCTTGAACGTCTTCGAGAAGGTCAACCGCGACATCCCATTCGATGGACTGCACTGGTTCTTTGATCACGCCGAGACCATCGACGATCGGAACATCGATCGCATCGCCGCCTTGGGTGGTGGGATTGCGATCCAGCACCGCATGGCGTATCAGGGGGAGTACTTCGTAGAACGCTACGGCATCGACGCCGCCGCGCGCACGCCCCCCATCGGCAAGATGTTGAGCCGCGGCGTGGTCGTGGGCGCGGGTACGGACGCCACGCGGGTTGCCTCGTACAACCCCTGGGTGTCGATGTCGTGGCTTGTGACGGGCAAGACGGTTGGCGGCTTGAAACTCTACCCTGCCGCCAACTGCCTGGACCGCACCACGGCGCTGAGGCTCTGGACCTCGGCCAATACTTGGTTCTCGAATGAACAGTGGAAAAAGGGCCAGATCAAGGTTGGGCAGATGGCGGATTGCGCCGTCTTGTCGGCGGACTATTTTTCCGTTCCCGAGAATGAGATCAGCGACATCACCTCAGTCCTGACGTTCTTGGGCGGCGTGCCGGTCTATGCCGGTACGGAGTTCGGGGATCTTGGCGCGCCACTGCCTCCACCGATGCCAGATTGGTCGCCGGTCGGCCGCTTTGGCGGCTACCAGTCTCGTACCGGGCCGGTCCGGCGCCCAACGACGCTGTCACGCAACTGCGCCTGTGCCAGCGCGTGCGGCGTACACGGTCATCGCCACCTCGAAGCGCTGTCACGTCCGATTCCGGCGAGTGACGCGCAAGGCTTTTGGGGGGTGTTCGGTTGCTCCTGCTGGGGCTT
>CAJCID010000097.1 GCA_903970305.1 Rhodospirillales bacterium
CGGCGGTACTCAATCGGGATCTGCCGCCCAATCTCGTCGCAAGTCCGGCCAAACCGCCGTTTCAGTTCCAGTTGCACGCGCGCTACAACCCCGAGCAGCTGACGGTGCTGAACATCGTGCCGGGTCTGGTTTGCATCGTGCTGACGATCTCCACCCTCCTGATCACAACTCTGTCGATCACGCGCGAACGTGAGCGTGGCACGATGGAGAATCTTCTGGCGATGCCGGTGCGACCGATCGAGATCATGCTCGCCAAGATTGTTCCCTATATCGTGATCGGTTACGTACAAGTCATCCTCATTCTCGTGATCGCGGCCGTGGTCTTTCATCTGCCAATACGCGGATCGATCCCGCTGGTGCTGTTTTCTCTGGGCATGTTCATCGCCAGCAACCTCGCTCTGGGCCTGACTTTCTCGACGATCGCCTCCAACCAGATGCAGGCCACGCAAATGGCGCAATTCACGCTCTTGCCTTCGATGCTGCTCTCCGGATTCATGTTTCCTTTTCAGGGCATGCCGGTCTGGGCGCGCTGGGTGGGTGAATTGTTTCCGGTCACGCATGCCTTGCGCATCGTGCGCGGCGTACTCCTGAAGGGCAACACCAGCTTTCAGATCCTGCCCGAACTCTGGCCGATCGCGGTGTTTACGCTAGCCATTACCCTCCTTGCCGTCTGGAGCTATCGGGAAACCCTCGATTGAGCTTGTCGGGCGCAGGGCCTGGTGACTAGAATCACCCATGTGCAAGGGTTTGGGGGCTTGAAATCAGGCCCTCTCACCACCAGTTAGCAGGTCTTGCATGCCGCGCCGCTGGTCAGATCAGGGGCGCGCCGCCAAAAAAGCAACAGTTGGATCCGGAGTTCACCGTGCGTACCTACGACAAGCTGATAGCCACGATTCAGGCCCTCCAAGGAGCGAGTGGCCTGTGCTCGTCCCTTGGCAGCAGCGGCAGTGTCGCAAACGGCGCACCGCTCACAGGGCACATTTCAGGCTGATCCAGACAGGCTGTCGGGATCGGTTCTGATTCCCGGACAGCATGCTTTGCGCCAAAGCAAAGCGAGATTGGATCCAGCATGAGAAACAAACTCAGAAATATCGGCATCATCGCGCACGTTGACGCGGGTAAAACCACGACCACCGAACGCATCCTCTACTTCACGGGCAAGAGCCATCGGGTCGGCGACGTGCATGACGGCAATACAGTCATGGACTACGACCCGCAGGAACGCGAGCGCGGTATCACCATCAACAGTGCCGCGACCACGGTCTTCTGGAAGTCGCATCAGATCAACGTGATCGATACGCCCGGACACATCGACTTCAACATCGAGGTGAACCGCTCGCTACGCGTGCTTGACGGCGCCGTGGTGGTTTTTGACGGGGTCGCTGGGGTTGAGCCACAGACCGAAACCAACTGGCGCCTGGCCGACAAGTACCACGTGCCGCGCATCGCCTTTATCAACAAGCTCGATCGGGTGGGAGCGGACTTTCTACGCGTGGTCGAGATGATCCGCCTACGTCTGGGCGTGGTGCCGCTCGTGCTGCAATTGCCGATCGGCAGCGAATCCGGCTTTCGCGGTGTCATCGACCTCGTGCGCGAAGTTGCGATCATCTGGAAATCCGACCATGCCGAAGACGGGTTCATCGAGGAAGCGATTCCGCTTGAGCTCGAGGAAGCTGCTCGCGTCTGGCGTGCCCGACTGATCGAGACCGTGGCTGATCAGGATGATGCAGTCCTCGCCGCCTATCTGGATGGGCGTGCCATCGACGCGGCGGCGCTTACGGCCTGTGTTCGCAAGGGCACCATCGCTGGCGCTTTTGTGCCAGTGCTGGGCGGCTCTGCCTTCAAGAACAAGGGGGTCGAGCCGCTACTCGACGCGGTCGTCGCCTATCTGCCTTCGCCTGACGAAGCGCATACGGAAATCCCGTCGGATGCCAACGGTCCGCTGGCGGCGCTCGCCTTCAAGGTGGCGCGCGACGATCATGGCAGCCTCACCTTTGTGCGCATTTATCGCGGACGTCTTGCCCCGGGTACGCAGGTGCTCAATGCTTCCACCGGCGAGCGCGAGCGTATCGCGCGCCTGTATCAGGTGCACGCCGACAAAAAGCAGGAGATCGAGTCGGCGCAGGCGGGCGACATCATCGGTGTGTCGGGTCTGAAGGAAGTTGTCACGGGCAACACCTTATCGGCGCTCGATCATCCGATTGTGCTCGAGAAGATCGTCATCCCGGAGCCGGTGATCGATGTGGCGATCGAGCCCCGAGGCGCAGCCGATCAGCAGAATCTTGCCAGGGCGCTGGCTGGTCTGCTGCGCGAGGATCCGACTCTGCACATCCGTCACGACGAGGAATCGGGTCAGACTATCCTGTCGGGCATGGGTGAGCTGCAGCTCGAGGTGTCACTGCGTAAGCTCCTCGATGTCTACGGCGTCGCGATCCAGACCGGGCGGCCGCAGGTGGCCTACCGGGAGACGATCACGAGAAGCGAAGAGGTGCGTTACGTCCACAAAAAGCAGAGCGGTGGCCCGGGGCAGTTCGCCGAGGTCCAGTTCCTCCTGGAGCCGCTCGAGCGTGGGTCGGGGCTCGTGTTCGAGAGCAGGATCGTTGGCGGGACGGTGCCGCGGGAATTCATTCCGGGCGTTGAGGCCGGTGTGCGCAACAGCGCCAAGGTCGGGGGGCTCGGCGGATTTCCGGTCGTCGATTTAAAGGTCACGCTGGTGGACGGCAGTTTCCATGAGCGCGACTCGTCGACGCTGGCTTTCGAGCACGCAGCGGCCGCGGCTTTCAGGCAGGGCAGCTCTGCTGCCGGACCTCAGTTGTTGGAGCCCGTCATGGCGGTAGAGGTGATTACCTCGGCGGACCATGTTGGCGACGTCATTGGCGACCTGAACCGGCGGCGTGGCCTCATCCGCTCGCAGGACGAGCGCAGCAATGCCTTCGTGATCGATGCGGACGTGCCGCTTAAGGAGATGTTTGGCTACATCGGAAGTCTGCGCGCGCTTACTTCGGGACGCGCGCAGTACTCGATGCAGTTCTCCCATTACGCGCCGGCCCCGGCGCGGATCCTCGGAGAGGCGCTGGCAGCCTAGGAGCATGGAGGGCGCAACCCAAAGCGGGTTGCGCCCTCTTTTTTGCCTCACGATCGTGTCGGGGAGCGCAAAGGGTTTACAAGCGCGTCGCGCGCTGCGTCAACTCCTCTATGGAATGAGTCTCATGCCATCTTCCGCATAGATGGTCTTGCCGCTGAAGTGCTTGGCAATCGATGCGCTGACTTCGCTGCGATGCGAATCGGTCGCAGGGGATAGATGACTCAGAAGAAGCTTGCCAACCCCATCCTGTCCCGCGAGTTCACCAATCGCGAGGGGCGGCGTGTGCAGGGTATAGAGCACCTCCGGGGAAGCTGGGGGATCGAGCACGACCGTATTGAAGACGAGGAGGTCAGACCCCTTGGCGATCTTCGCCAGGTCGGGCAGGCCCTGGGCGTCGATATCGCCGCTAAAGGTGATGCTTTTTCCCGAGTAGTCGATGCGATAGATGATCGCTGGCGCGTCACGATGATGTCCGGCGATGGCGCTGATGACAATCCCGTGCTCCGAATAGATCTGCCGTGGTTGGCTCGTTGCCGTCGGAGTCGCCGGGATATCGGTGGTCTTGAATGTTGTCGGGGCCGAAAAGTCGGGTTCGTACGAGAAGGCGCCGTTCTTGCCAAACAGGAGATCGACAAAGCGGCTCGTCGCCGGGAAACTCGCTTCGTCCGCGTGGCCAACGTGACCCGTCGGCCCGAAGATGTCGAAATGAATCGGGCCGCCGCTTGAAACCGCGCGCGCAATCACAAGGCCTGGGAGTTCGCCCGCATGATCGATATGAAGATGGGTGAGCAGAACCACATCGGTGCTGGCGATTGATACGTTGGCTTCGCCAAGCCGCACAAAGGAGCCAGGTCCCGCATCGACAATGATGCGCGCAACGCCATCGACCAGTACTACATAGGAAGCACCCGCGCGCCCGGTCGCACCGGGTCCGCCTGATCCCAGCACGAGGAGCTCCAGCGGTGCGGTGGCCGGCGCCGCGCGGCTGGGCATCTTGGTTTCCTGGGCGAGAGATCCCTGGCAGGCGAGGGCCACGAGGCAGGTAAGCGAGGTGATTAGAAGTCTCATTAGTTCTCTTATTTGAAGTTCCGGGCTTGTGAGGATTCCTGCAAGCGAACTTTCTCAAGTATCGCAGCAAATTGCTGCGCACCGAACCGTTTGCCGAAATTCCCGCCACGCAGGCTTTCGGGTTTTAGTTGGACGAGTACTGCCACGCAATGACCTGGGCCGGCACTCGGTGGCCCGACCCCGCGAGTCCAGGCGCACTGCGCCGCAAACCAATCTGGCGACGCCAGATTGGACGCGGAGTTCGGGGATCAAGTGTCAATCCGGAGATGCTCTGCGCAACGGGTAAACTAGCCGGACTTTGCCGCTCGGTGTAGCGTGCGATGTCCGCTGCCGGTCCGATTCCGTCGCGTGCGAGAACCCTGTAACCATAGCTTTGGATCGAATCCGTATCCGTTTCGCCGGCATGTCGAATTCCCTTCTTTACTTCCTCGCCCTTGTCTGCTGCCTCGTGCCGGTGGTGATCGCCCTGCCGCGCTGGATCAAGCGCGCTGGTCGCGGCTGGCAGTGGTCGAGGCAGGCCATGGTCGACATGCTCGACCTGATCCCTGAGCCCGTGATCATGACGGACGCGAAAACCGGACAGTTCCTCCTCGTCAATGCCAGATGGGAGACGGTCGCCGGTCGCAACATGGAAGACGTCATTGGCAAGACGTCCGAAGAGCTCGGCTACTGGGACAACGAGGAAGAGCGTCGCGAGCTGCGCTCGGTCCTCTTGCAGCACAAGCGCTTGTACGCGCACGCGGTCACGCTGACGAGCCTTGGTGGCAAGCGGAAGAACTACGAAGTCTCGGCGCGCCTGATGGAGTTCGAGGGCGAGACGGCCATGCTCTACATTTTTCGGGATGTCACCACCGAGCGCGAAGCGCTGGCGCGCCTTGAAGCCCAGGTTGTCGAAGTCATCGCGCTGCAGGAACAGTTGAAAGAGCAGGCGATTCGCGATCCTCTCACGGGTCTGCACAATCGCCGTTACCTCGACGAGACCTTGCCGCGCGAGATCCAGCGCGCCAAACGTGAGGGGGTGCCACTGTCGCTGGTGATCATCGATCTCGACCATTTCAAACGCATCAACGACACTTACGGCCACGCGGTCGGGGACCGTGTGCTGATTGCTCTGGGCGACGTTCTGCGGCGCAGCGCGCGCGAGAGCGACCTCATCTGTCGCTATGGTGGTGAGGAATTCATCGTCGTACTGCCGGGTGCGTCCGCCGATCATGCCGTCTCGCGGGCAGATGTCTGGAGGATGGATCTGGCGCAAAAGAGTTTCGAGCTAGGCGAGTCCGTCTTACATGTGACGCTCTCGGCAGGTGTCACCTCCTATCCCGCAGGCGGCGAAGATGCATCCGGACTGATCACGCTTGCCGACCGGGCCCTGTACCGGGCCAAGGACGGCGGGCGCGATCGCGTCAGTTATCTGGACGCGCACTGAGGCTCCGATATCACGGGTACACCTCCGACGCGCGAGATCCTGACGGACATGGCGAGCCCCCCGCGCGCCATGTCCGGGTCGCATCAGGCCGCGAGGCGCCCGACGGCATCGTGCGCGGCAGCAATCGCCGCAGTCCTGACCTCGTCTCCCGCAGCTATGCCTTCGACGAGCACGAATTCAGGATCGGTAATTCCGAGAAATCCGAAGATCGCGCGCAGATAGCTTTGGACGTGTTCGGCAGACGCTGCCGGTGCTCCGGGTCCGTAGACTCCCCCGCGCGCAAGCGCGACGATCAAGCGCTTGCCACCTGCCAGTCCTTCGACGCCGCCGGGTCCGTAGCGAAAGGTCTTGCCGGGGACGGCGATGCGATCGATCCAGGCCTTGAGTTGTGAGGGAAGGGAGAAGTTGTACATCGGAGCGCCGATGACTACAACATCAGCTGCCAGAAATTCTTCGAGCATGCGCTGACTCTCATCGCGTACGAGCTGCGCCGCTGCATCAAGGGGGCCTGCTAGACTTGCCCGCGGATGATCGGTCGGCAACGATGCAAGCGTCAGGTGGGGCGGGGAATCTTTCGCGAGATCC
Organism: Rhodospirillales bacterium; assembly: GCA_903970305.1. Taxonomy (GTDB): domain Bacteria; phylum Pseudomonadota; class Gammaproteobacteria; order Burkholderiales; family Burkholderiaceae_D; genus BOG-994. The sequence continues at coordinate 6,165 of CAJCID010000097.1, forward strand.
CTGTATATGACCTTATTTTGGCCGCTGTTACCGGCCAATCGTGCCACGATGGCAGCAGATACTTCACGGGTGATCGAGTAGGGGCCGAGGATGCTGGCGTCAACATGGAGGAGATTCATATATGACTCGGTTCTGATTAGTAACCGAGTTATGATAAGGTACCGTATTGGAAACGCAAGACGGCACTTTTTGGGAACCATGGGTACAGAAGCGGAACCAAGGCACACCGGAGTAACTCACCCTTCGGCGTCCCACTATTCGAGCGAACCATGTACCAAGGTTCGAGAGATTCTTTCTCTGGTTGGCGACAAATGGAGTGTGCTGATCGTCGCGATTCTGGGTGGCGGCCCAATGCGATTTAGCGAGCTAAAACGTGCGATCGAAGGGGTCTCCCAGCGCATGCTGACGGCCACGCTGCGTGGTCTGGAGCGAGATGGCCTGGTAACACGTACTGTCACTCCTTCGATTCCTCCACGAGTCGACTATGAACTTACCGATCTCGGGCATTCGCTCCGGATTCCTGTGAATGCCCTGAACCAGTGGACGATCGAGCACATCCAGGACATCAATAGGGCGCGAATCGCGTTTGACGAGAAGGTCGCTTCATCGCAAGACCTGACGGGACGTCAGCAGGAGCGCGCCCCGCGAAGCGTGCGCATCGCCCCCAATCCTGCCCAATCGTGAGCAAGGCAGGGATTCTTGGTAGTTCGTCGTAGCCTCAGGGTGATGCGCTTCACGATTCGACGGCCTGGCTGTCAGCGGCGCCGGGATGGTGAATTGGGCACAACCCGATCCACAGGACGTGTGATCTCAATAGAGCCTGCGAATGGAAATTCGTCTCGCTTTGCATTAAATGTTGTACATGCCTAGTAACTTCAACAGCCGATCTTTCGGCGCCTCCTTACGCGCGCTGCGTGAGCGCGCGGGCCTGAGCCAGGACTCGCTGGCTACCAGGTCAGGCGTGAGTCGCGGCACGGTGGTGAATCTTGAATCCGGGAAAGACGTACGCGTGCATTGAGCTCAGCAGGTTGCGGTTGTCCTCGGTGTGCACTTCGGGCTGTCGGATGACAATTCTCGACTGGCTACGCGTCGCGCGGCTCGCTCGGATCAGCGCATACGGGATCTGCCTAAGCTTCCTTGCCAAGGACGATGTTGATGGCGCGATCAATCCAGAGCGTATCCAGTGGTCGAGCGGCGACGAGTATCCGGAAAAGTAGCGCGCCGGAGAGCGTCGCGATGAATGCCTCGCTGTCGAACTCGTCGGAAATTTCGCCGCGCGTTCGGGCACGCGTGAAGATGGGTTGAAGGACGTCAAGGCGCTTGGCCCACATGTCCTGTACCGAGTTGCCCGCCTTCGGATTACCCGCCAGGGCCGCCGAAGCTGCCAGGCTCGCTCGTCCGACTGGACTCTCCATAAAGCGCGCGAGACTGATCAAGGTTGCGCGCATATCTCCCGCAAGGGATCCCGTATCGGCGACGGGAACCTGCACCGCAACCCGGGCGGCGACGGCTTCCGAGACCAGGTCGGCCGCACTTGGCCAGCGTCGATAGAGCGTCGATCGGTTCACTCCGGCCGCCTCCCCAACTGCTGCGAATGTCACCCCGGTCATACCGTCGGATTTAAGGATCTCGAGCGTGGCCGCGAATAGACGGTTGGTGTTGTCTGCCGTTCTCCCGCCTAGCCTGCGCGAGGGAATGGTCTGTCGGGGACTTGACTTCTTTGGCATGGTCGATTATAAATGCGACAAATGTAGCATTAGTATAGGACAGATCATGGGCGGCCTGATAGTGCATCACCTCAATTGCGCCTGCATTCAGGGCCTCTCAATCGGCGGCGGCCACCTCGGCTGCCATTGTCTGTTGATCGAGACGCCGGCAAGCGGACTCGTCATGGTGGACACTGGGCTCGGGGTTCGAGATCTGGTCAATCCCGTGCCGCGTCTCGGTGTCGAGTTTAGCTACCTATATGCCCGTCCAAAGCGGGACACGCGCCTGTCTGCCATCGAGCAGATCAAGTTACTGGGATTTGTACCGACTGACGTGCGCCACATAGTCCTCACTCACATGGACCTAGACCATGTCGGTGGCCTGGTCGACTTCCCTCACGCCCGCGTTCACCTGCACAAGACCGAGCTTGCGGCAGCCATGCAAAGGCGTGGCTTCAAAGCGCGGCGCCGCTATCGCCCGCCGATGTGGGCGCACCAACCCGCGTTCGAGACCTATGCTGATGAGGGAGAGCCCTGGTTCGGATTCGAGGCCGTCCGCGCCCTGCGCGGCTTGCCAGACGAGCTAGTGCTGGTGCCACTTTTTGGGCACACGCTTGGCCATTGCGGCGTCGCGGTGGAGGGGAGAGAAGGATGGCTGATGCACGCCGGAGATGCTTACTTCGATCCTCGCGAAATCAATGGACCAAGGCGCCGTTGCGCTGCCCAGGTCGGCTTGTTTCAGGCCATAGTCCAAACTGACCGGCGCATGCGCCTTCACAACCAGGATCGACTTCGCGCGCTAAGACGCGAACATCCCGAAGTTGATGTCTTCAGTGCCCACAATCCATGGGAATTCGCGGAACGTGCCCCATCATGAGGACGAGAGTGGATTCGACACGGCGGTCTTGATAGGGAGA
>CAJCID010000098.1 GCA_903970305.1 Rhodospirillales bacterium
GCGCCCGCCCCGACGACAACCGCACCGATCGATAAGCTCGGAAGTGCGCGAAATTGAGGATTGCCCTGGCGGTCCGGTTGCACATAGCCGGCCAAGGTCAGATCGGTCTGAGCCAGAAACGCGTGGCGGCCGAGATTGAACTGATCGACGAGCATTTGGCAGCGCTCCTGCCAATCGCTGCTTCGAATCAGGATCACAAACGTTCCTCCTCCAAGATGCCCGAGGAAATCCAGTCGTTGATCGCGATAGGCCTCCACGACGATCGCAGCATACTTGATAAGGTTGTCCCCGCGAGGGTAGCCAAACACTTCGTTGTAAGCCTTCAGATGATCAATGTCGCATTGCACTGCAACGAACCCGAGCTTTTTCTCGAGGAGATTCTGCAGAGCCTCCTGAACGGGAACCTGGCCAGGCAAGCAAGTCAGGGGGTGAGCATAGCGCAGGGCTCGCGTCTGAAAGCGACTGAACTCGCGCAGGACCTGCTGCGCGGTCGCGATACCGCGGTACATCCCTCTCTCGGTCACCACGAGGGGCTTTGCGAAGTGATGCCAGTCGGTCTGCGCGAGCAAGACGCTGACCTCCTCAAGGCTCATATGGCAATCCACCGTGAGGGGTTGCGCGTCCATGATTGAGCGGACGAGAGGCGGCTCGCGCTCGGCTCGTCCGACGCGTTGGGGCAAGAAGGCCATTTCACGCCGCAAAAGACCGATGGCGATTCGTTTGGCCACGACCGGCAGAGCGATCAGCTCTGGTGCCGCCTCGAAACGATTCTGTGCATCGCGTAGCGACGCAGTGGGAGAAATCGGCTCGACCGCCGTCGTGATCTGCTCCATCCAGAGTTGACCGGGACTCAGCCGCACGGGCGCATCCGTCTGGTCAGCCCGCGGTGCGCGGATCAGTCGATGCACCTCTGAGCGCACCTGCGTCTGAGGCGTCGCCACTGGAGCGGACAGCAGATAGCCCTGCGCGTATTCGACACCGAGATCACGCAGAACGTGGAGTTCGCTCTCGTGCTCTACGCCCTCACCGATCACCTTGGTCCCAACGGCCTGGGACAGCTGCCGAATTGTTCTGACAAACTGGAACTTCACCGGATCGGCGTAGAGGCCATGTACGAAGTGCTTGTCGATCTTCACGTATTCGGGCTGGAGCTCAGACCAGACGCGCAGGCTGGCATAGCCCTCACCGAGGTCATCGATGGCGACCTCGAAGCCCAGGCCTCGAGCTTGCCGTAGCACCTCATAGATCGAATGGTCCCCAAGGGAGGGCTGGTTTTCGGTAACCTCAATGACGATCTGGTTGGCTGACAATCCTGCAAGCTGAAGAAAGCCCTCTATGCGCTGCAGAGGACGCTCCGTCGAATGCAGTACCGCCGGTGCCACGTTCAGGAAAAGCTTACCGGCCAGATGCAGGTCTCCAAAGGCTAGGAGGACCGTGCGGATGGAGGCGATCTCAATGAGCCGAAGATCCTCGGTATCGCGGGCGCTGTCGAAGAGTTGTTCTGGGGATTGACGAGAAGAGCCCTTTGCACCTCGGATGAGGCCTTCATAACCCAGGATGCTCCCGTTGCGCAGAGAGACTATCGGCTGGAAGACCGCATTGAGCTGGTCCAGTTCCAAGGAGAAGGGCGAGGCCGTCACGTTCAGTCCACAAGGCGCACTGTAGCGCTTTCAGTTGCTTCCACTGCTTCAATCATGTGACAGATTCATCCGCGTCGCAATCGGTCTTCGCTCCACTTCGATCACGCAGTGGTGCGGATCGCGAATTTGAATCCTTAGTCCCGGGATTTTTTGACACTCTCTGCCAGTCGCCGCGTTTGATGCCCGAACGATCGTCACGCACGGATGCAAGGATCAGGCAACTGCGCCCTTGGCTACGCGTCGATCGCCCTCCCTATGGAGGAGGGAATCTGACCTACTTTGGGACGACCCTTCGAGTCAGGGCTTAAGAAGGCCGGGCAGCAGCGGCAAGCACGGCGTCGACCTCCGCAATCAGCCGTTCTTGATCCGACCGTTCTCGCACTGGAAAACGGACAAATCCTTCACCGACCTTCAGGTCGGCAAACAGGCCCTTGGGATCTTCATGGAAATGCAGAAAAGCGCGCGACTTCCAATGAAAAATCCCGAGGGAGCGCTCGTTGAGGACGGAGCGCTTGCGCAGATCTGCGAGAAGTCTCTCAAGCTGCTGGAGGGCCACAGGGCCGGCATGCTTCATCGCTTGCACACTCCCATGAACTGACCAAAGGTCCCTGGCAGACGATCAGGCCAGGGCTCGGGTCAGGCTGGCCAGAAAGGTGTCAGCATCCTGGTAGCCAATCACAGTCGCTGTAGTGACGGGCTTGCCTTGAGCGTCGAAAAAGAGAATTCCCGGCGGCCCAAAGAGCCTGAAGCGTCGCAAGAGCGCCTGGTCATCGGAATTGTTCTCGGTGACGTCTGCCTCAAGGAGTGTGAACTCGTTCATCCGGTTGGCCACCCGCGCGTCACTGAAGGTGAAGCGCTCCATTTCCTTGCATGCGGTGCACCATTGGGCCCTGAATACGAGAATCACGGGCTTGGTCGCCTTCTGCAGGTGCGCATCGAGATCCTGGTTCGAGTAGACCCGCTCGAATCCCGTCGTTGCGAGGGTTGCGGCTGTCGGCGCACCTGGTCCGCGCGTGGAAAGCTGGGTGAGGGGTTGTAAGACATCGCGACCGCCCGTGGCTACGCCGACGATCTGCGCAGCTCCCCCAAGGAGCAGCATGATGCCCACGCCTTTCCACAATCGGGACCAGCCGTTGGCCGTTGCCGGCAGCGCGTCGAGAGCATGGAGGTACACAGAACTGATCACGAGCAGCGTTCCCCAGGCGAGCATCTGTGCCCAGGTCGGCGTTACCGGGGAAACCATCCAAATCGCCACGGCGATCAACAGCGCGCCGAAGAACTTCTTCACTGACTCCATCCACGCGCCGGCCTTGGGCAGGAGGGCGCCTTCTGAAATCCCCAGGATCAGCAGCGGCACGCTCATGCCCGCCGCCATCGAAAAGAGCGCCGTCCCCCCGATCCATCCGTTGCGGGTCTGGCTGATATAGAGCAGTGTTGCCGCCAGGGGAGCCGCGACGCAGGGCCCCACAATCAGTGCGGAAAGCGCCCCCATGATGAACACGCCGATGAACCGTCCCCCCTCGGCACGTCCACACCAGAACGCGAGCCGGCTCTGTACGAAACCGGGCATCTGCAGTTCATAGAAGCCGAACATGGACAGCGATAGCAAGACGAGAATCGCCGAAAATCCCCACAGCACGGCAGGAGTCTGCAGACTCGCGGAAAGACCTTCGCCAGCCAGGCCGGCGGCTACGCCAAGGATCGTGTAGACGAGTGCCATGCCCAGCGAATACGCGAGCGAGAGAGCAAAGCCACGCGCCCGATCCAGAACGAGCCGGCGGGCAGAGGCCGGAGCGGCCGAGCCGTCTTGTGCCGCCCCGGCGATGATGGACGATAGGATGGGCAACATCGGCAAGACGCATGGTGTGAACGCAAGCGTCAGGCCAAGCCCCACGAAAAGCGCCGCGATCCAGAGCAGGTTGCCGCTCTGTAGAGCGGCCTCGACGCTGGTAAATCCCTGCGCCTGCGAGCGGGTCGGCGCGACGCTTGCCGCCGGGGCTGCGCCATCCGGCGGGGTGGCCGGGTCTGTAGCCTGTGCCACGGTCAGCGTCGCCCTGGCGTCTTGAGGGGGATAGCAAAGACCGGCATCGGCACAGCCTTGGGCCGTGGAGACGAACGTAAACGAGCCATGTGCTTGCACCGGGATGCGTATCACGACTTCGTGCCGGTAGTACTCGACGTTCTTGTTGAACGTCTCGTCGAACTTGATCTCCCCTTTCGGAAAGACAGGCTGACCCAGGGCTACGTCACCGGGCTCTGCGGCAAAATGGAAGCGCTCACGATAAAGGTAATACCCAGGGGCGATCTTGTAGTGAACCTCGACCTCGCCGTTGGGGACGATCTGAGCTGAGAAATGGAAGGCCTCGGAGGGGTCAAGAAACTTGGTCTCGGCCGCACCGACGCGCGATCCCAGGAGAAAGATCCCGCACACTGCAAAGAGGACATGACCCAGCAGACTTCTACGCATACCGGGGCCCCCCCGCGTCCGTTGCGTCTACGAGCCAACGCAGGTAGGCAGGCAATCCGCGCTGGATCTCCAGGGCGATGATTTCGGGTACCGAGTAGGGGTGATGCATTCGGATCGCTTCCTCCACTGCCCGGTAGCAGTCTCCGCGTGTTTTGATCATCAGAGGTATCTCCTGCACGACCTCGACCTTGTCATTCCACCGGTAAATCGACCGAACCGGCGCCAGGCAGCTGACACAGGCAGCCAGTCGTGACTCGACCAGTACACCCGCTATTCTATCGGCACTGGCCGAATCTGGCAGGGAGGTGAGAATCAGCAGGGTCTGCTCAGTCATATCGGCGCCAAAATGGAAAGCTTGAAGCACGCGGCGCAAACTTCCCCTCTTCGGCGCAAAGCGCCGGGAGGGGCTCATGCGACGCTCGGCGACTCCGTCGCCCGAAGGCAACAGACGGGGTTTCTTGGGTTTCTTGTCCTTGCGCGGTCTGGCCCAGTGATCTTCACAGCCCCTAGCCTGGACTGAACCCAACTGGACAAACTGTAGCAGTGCTGACCGATTCAGAACAGTCAGGCGGGGCGGGAACAACCCGAGGCGCCCAGGGAATTCGTGTCTTCGGCAACGCCCATCGAGTCCCTCGCCCGCGACAGGAACCCAACGGTTGCGCTGCACTGGCCGCAGAAACGGGAGACCACGCGGGTAACCCTTGGGTGTTTAGCGGCGGCCAACTCGGACCCTGTTTGGGCGTCCAGGCCTGGGCAAGAGGGGCCCGGCACTGACGGACTCTTCCCCAAGCGGTTCCTGCCAGCGCACAAGCGATGGCGCTGGGGAACGGAGCTCGAGGAAAAACGCCAAGAACCCGGAAGGACCCCGGCGGAGCGGTCTCCTCGCTCGCGCGGATCGGACCTCAACCTTAGGCGGGACTGGAAGCTTCCTCGGCAACTTCGGGTCGATCAAGCAGCTCCACAAGCGCCATGGGGGCATTGTCGCCGACCCGGAAACCAAACTTCAGAATCCTGAGATAGCCGCCCTTGCGTGTCTTGTAGCGCGGGCCGAGTTCCTCGAAGAGCTTGACGACCATCTCGCGGTCGCGCAAGCGGTTAAAGGCGGTGCGCTTATTGGCCAGCGTCGGTTCCTTGCCCAGGGTGATGATGGGCTCAGCAACGCGGCGCAACTCCTTTGCCTTAGGAAGCGTGGTCTTGATGACCTCGTGCTTCAGAAGTGCATTGGTCATGTTACGCAGCATCGCAAGGCGATGCGCGCTGGTGCGATTCAGTTTTCGCAGGCCGTGACGGTGACGCATGATGTATATCCTTTAACTATCTTGTGACCGACTTCTTCGATCGCGCGCCAGCCCGGTGGACTGGCGCGCGCGGTTCGGTGATTTTGTTGCGCGATCAGACCTTCTCCAGTCCGAGGGGTGGCCAGTTTTCCAGCTTCATACCTAACGTCAGGCCCCGCGAGGCGAGCACTTCCTTGATCTCGTTTAGCGACTTGCGACCCAGATTCGGAGTCTTGAGCAGCTCGTTTTCAGTGCGCTGGATCAGATCACCGATGTAGTAGATGTTCTCAGCCTTCAGGCAATTCGCCGAGCGAACCGTGAGCTCGAGATCATCGACCGGACGCAACAGGATCGGATCGACCTGCGGCGAGCGGGAAGGTGCCTCGGCAGTTGCCTCGGTTCCTTCCAGCGAGGCAAAGACGGACAACTGGTCGACCAGAATACGCGCGGATTGACGAATCGCTTCCTCCGGCGAGATGACGCCATTCGTCTCGATGCTCATGACGAGCTTGTCCAGGTCGGTACGTTGCTCAACGCGAGCGGACTCGACGGTATAGCTTACGCGCCGTACCGGACTGTAGGAAGCATCCAGCACAATGCGACCGATCGTCTTGCTATGGTCCTCGGTGAATCCGCGGACGTTGCCGGGCACGTAGCCGCGTCCCTTCTCAACCTTGATTTGCATGTCGAGCTTTCCGCCTGCAGACAGATTGGCGATCACATGATCAGGATTGATGATTTCGATCTCGTGCGACAGCTCAATATCAGCGGCGGTGACCGGGCCCTCACCTTCCTTGCGCAGGGTGACGATCACGTCATCGCGATTGTGCAGCTTGAAGACCACGCC
>CAJCID010000099.1 GCA_903970305.1 Rhodospirillales bacterium
TCACCACGGATTTCCGGCAGGTCCTGGCCCAGATCGTCGAGCGTCATCTGCAACTGTCCGACGGCCGGCTCCACGAGGTGTTTCCGGAATTGCCTCGAGCCGAGTACCGCTTGAATGTGTTGCGCGCCTAAGCCTCTGGCAGCGAGGCTATCGGACTCTTAGCGCGCCAGGTTGAAGACGAGCATGCCCGCTGCGATCGTAGCCAGCATGCTGCGCGTGGCAAGGAAGGTCCCAATCCCGGCACCAAGGCCCAAGAGCCGTGGATTGGCAAGTAGCGTCATGATGCCCCCCGAGGCTGGGCTTAGCCCCAGATCGGAGGCGATGATGGCCACGAGGGCGCAGGCGGGTGCATAGCGCAGGCCGCGCGCAAGCCAGCCTGGCAGTCCCAGCCGCTCGGGCACGAACAGATAGCCCGCGCGCGTGACGATCGTCACCAGGGTCAATCCGAGGATCACCGACCACACGTAGAGATCACCCACGATCAGCCTCGCGCGGGAGACGGCGTGTGCGGTGCTCGCTCCAGAGTTCGGCCAGAAGCGCCGTCGCGATGCCGGCCGTGGTCGCAGCGAAAAGACCCAGTTTGAGCGGCCAGTCGAGCGTGGCGAGTGCGAAGAGGGCGGTCGCTGCGACCCCAAGGCGCGCGGGCCCGGTGCGAACGAGAGGAACGGCAAGGGCTGCGAGCGCAAGCGTGCCGGCAAAGCCTAATCCATAACGAGTCGGGATGAAGCCAGCAAGGACGATGCCCAGGAGGGACGCGATCTGCCAGACGACCCAGTTCGCGCCCGCGGCGCCAAGGAGAAAGGCGTCGGCGAAGGGACGCTCGGGCTCGCTCGCCATACGCTGCATGAAGACGGCGAAACTGATGTCCGCAGAAAGATAGCCAAGGCCGAGCTTGCGCAGCGCGCTTGCGCCGCGCAAGGGGGTCGACAGAGCCGCCCCGTAGATGATGAACCGCAGGTTGATGATGACTGCTGTCACCAGGATGACCGGGGCCGATGCGCCCGCCACGATGAGTGGCGTGGCGGCCAGCTGGGCGGAGCCGGCAAAGACGACGACGGTCATCCCGATCGCCTGGCTGACCGACAGTCCGGCCTTGACCATCGCGACCCCCGTCACGATCCCCCAGGCAGCCGTGGCGGTCGCAGCCGGCAGTACTGCGCGTGTGCCGTACAGAAATTCGCTGCGTGCACTGAGCCTTGCGGGGTCCATGGATTGATCCGTTAAGGGGCAAAGGCTCTGCAGAGGCTCTGGCGCGCCGGTGCGCGCTGACCCGGTTCGGCGCGAAGCCGAAGCAACGCCGTCGTCCTGGGCCAGGAGGCGCTAGATTTCGAGGTTGTCAATGAGACGCGTGGCGCCAAGGCGTGCAGCAGCGAGCACCAGTAGCGGCACATGCTGACCCAGATCGGTGGGGGTGGGCAGCTTTAAGTCGCCGCGCCGACGAATGGCGATGTAGTCCGGATGCCATCCACGCGCGATCAGCTCTTGACGTGCCTGGGCTTCGAGCGCGGCCAGATCGCTCTCACCTGCAGCCATGTGCCTGCGAATCGCCTCGAGGGTTTGGTAGAGCATGGGCGCTTCACTGCGCTCGGCGGGGGTCAGGTAGCCGTTGCGCGAGGACAGCGCCAGCCCGTCGGCAGCGCGCACCGTCTCGGCGGCCACGATCTCGGTGGGCAGGGCAAACTGGCGGCACATGTTGCGCACGATCATCAGCTGCTGATAGTCCTTCTTGCCAAAGACGGCCGCGCGCGGCTGTACGCAGGAGAAGAGCTTCAAGACGACGGTCGTGACGCCTACGAAAAAGCCCGGACGGAACTCCCCTTCGAGGATGTCACCCAGATCGTGCGGAGGGCTCACGCGGAACTCCTGGGGCTCCGGATAGAGTTCGCGTTCATTGGGGGCGAACAGCACATAGACACCTTCCTTGGAGAGCTTCTCGCAGTCCGCATCGAAGGTCCTTGGATACTGGTCGAAATCCTCGGTGGGCCCGAACTGCAGACGGTTCACGAAGATGCTGGCGACGACCGGATCGCCATGGCGCGCGGCTAGGCGCATCAGTGAGAGATGCCCTTCGTGCAGATTCCCCATGGTCGGAACGAAGGCCGTGCGCAACTGGCCGCGCAGCTGATCGCGCAGTTCCTCGATGGTGGTGACGATTTTCATGGGACTACTTTAATAGGTATGTTCTTGGGCCGGGAAGCTGCCGTCCTTGACGGCGACCACATAGGATCGCAGGGCCGCTTCGATGCTCGTCTCACCGACCATGAAGTTGCGCACGAAGCGGGCGAGCTTGCCCGGATAGACACCGGGCATGTCGTGCAGGACGAGGACCTGACCGGAGCAGCCGGGCCCCGCACCGATGCCGATGGTCGGAATCTTCAGGCCCGTGGTGATTGCGGTGGCGAGCGCAGCCGGGACCATCTCGAAGACCAGCATACGCGCTCCCGCCGCTTCGACGGCGAGCGCATCGGCGTGCAATTGGGCGGCCGATTCCGCAGTCTTGCCTTGCACCCGGTAGCCCCCCAGCGCGTGTTTGCTCTGGGGAGTCAAACCCAGATGGGCGCACACCGGTATGCCGCGTTCGGTCAGGAAGTGGATGGTCTCGCACAACCAGGCGCCGCCTTCGAGCTTGACCATGTGGGCCCCGGCCTGCATCAACCGGGCCGCGTTGGCGTAGGCGTGCGCGGGGGATTCGTGATAACTGCCAAAGGGCAGATCGGCGACGATCCAGGCGCTCTTGGTGCCGCGCGCGACACACGCGGTATGGTAGGCGATATCGGCGACCGTCACCGGCAGGGTCGAATCATGGCCCTGGAGCACCATGCCAAGGGAATCGCCAATCAGCATGACCTCGATGTTGCAGTGGTCAAGCAGAGCCGCAAAGCTTGCGTCATAGCAGGTCAAGACGGCAATTTTTTCGCCCTGAGCGTGCATCTCCAAAAGGCGGGGCAAGGTGATGGCCTTGCGGGAGGTGTTGGCGACGACGGTGGAATAGGCCATGGATCGAACCTCAACGAGTTAGGGTCCTCGGAAGCGGGATGAGTGGGGGCGGGACTGGTTTCTGAGGAGGGTCCGGCAAAAAGGGGAGGCGACGGGCCCGCGCCTAGCTGTGCCGGTTGAAGTACTCGCGCCGGCCGCGCAGCCCCGCGATACGCTCCAAGAGAAGCCGGAAGTCGGCGTCGCCATCGACCAGATTCAGATGCTCCGTGTTGACGATCAGTAGAGGAGCGGCATTGTACTGGTAAAAGAAGCGCGTGTAGGCATCGCAGACTTCGCGCAGGTAGGCCTCGGAGATGACCGCCTCGCTGGGACGTCCCCGTCGAGCGATGCGCTCGATGAGCGTCTCGGGCGGGGCGTCGAGCACGATCACGAGGTCCGGATCGGGGGCCTGGGGCGAAAGGCTCGCGTAGATCTGACGATACAGCTTGAGCTCCTCATCGCCCAGTGTGAGGCTGGCGAAGATCGGATCCTTCTCCAGGAGAAAATCGGCCACGAACTGGCGCGTGAACAGGTCATGCTGGGCGAGTTCGCGCAGCTGGTTGACGCGCTGGAACAGGAAAAACAGCTGCGTCGGCAGGGCGTAGCGGACGCTGTCGCGATAGAAACGGTCCAGGAAGGGATTGGCCTCGGGTTCCTCTAGCATCAGTTCGGCAGAGAGCTGATCGGCCAGGCGCTTGGCCAGGGAGGTCTTGCCCGCGCCGATCGGTCCCTCGACGACGATGTGCTTAAAGCGATCGAGCATGACGGGTTTATCTCAAAAGGAGCCAGCTATACACGAGGACAGCATTGGCTACAAGAAAAGGAATCGAAAACACATGAAAGAGCGTGGCAGCCCCTTTCTCGCCAAGCTGGCGCAACGCGATCAGATTGGCGAGCGATCCGATCGCAAGACCATAGCCGCCGATGTTGACACCGGCTGCGATGACGGCCGCAGCGGAGCTGAACTGGGGCAAGAGGATCGCGGCCGGGACGTTACTGATGCACTGCGACAGACCGATGGCCATCCAATAGAGTTGGTGGGGATCGGCCAGGTCCAGGTGGGCGAGTCCGTTCTGCACGGCCAGGCTGCCTGCGGCACAGCGCATGTCGATGAAGATCAGCACAAACACGACCAGAAGCGGCCAGTCGATCGCAGCCAGGATGCGTCGTTGGCGTAGGGCGAACACGAGAAAGACGCCAAGGCAGGCGAATCTCGCCTTGTGCATCTCGTTCAGAATCAGAAAGGGCGCATAGAGCGCAAGACCCGTGGCGAGAAGTCCGGTGTCAAGCGCTGCGGATGGCCTGAGAGAAGTGTCGGCCACTTTGGCCGAAAAGGCGCAAGAAGTGAGTGCGCCAAGCAGCACCAGTCCGATGAGGCACATCGGCAGCTGCTGCCAGACGAACTGGCCAAAGGGGATCGAAAAGTGCTGCCAGAGGAATAGGTTCTGGGGATTGCCCATCGGTGTCAGCGCGGAGCCCGCGTTGACGGCAAGCGCCTCGAAGACGACCAGTTTGGCGACCGGGATATCGCCTGCAGACCGGAGGGTGAGCGTTAAGGGGACCACTGCAAATAACGCGACATCGTTGGTGATGAACATGGACAGGAGTGCCGCGGCGCCGATGAGGATGAAGGCAAGTTGGCGTTGGGTCGAGACCCGCCGCAGGAGATGCGAAGCCAAGAGCTCTAAGGCGTGGCTCAGCTCGACGGCCTTGGTCAATACGAGAAGCCCTGCGAGTGCCGCAATGGTGTCCCAATCGACCCAGTTGGGAAGCTCGACGATCCGGCCCGGATAGGCCACGAGATATCCGGCGAGAACGACTGCGAGGAGCCAGAAGAAGCGGTCGCGCGCGAGCGGCTCGAGGCACACCAAAGGGTTCAAGAAGACAGACGGACGACTCGACAAGGCCGCGTTGCGACAGGTGACGGCGGATTAGGGATCGAGGCGCCGGACCACTTGCTGGGCACAGGCCGCAAGGAGTTCGCTGGCCGCACCCCGGCCCGGTATCTCTACCTCTGGTGCCAACTCGAGCAAGGGTGCCAAGACGAAGGCGCGTTCGGCCATGCGCGGGTGCGGCACCACGAGCTCGTCGGTGCGGATGATCTCCTGCCCATAGAGCAATAGATCCAGATCGAGCGTGCGCGGCGCGTTGCGTTCAGTGCGCACCCGCCCGTAGCGCTTCTCGATGGCAAACAGCAAATGGAGCAGTTCAGCCGCAGTCAAGGTGGTCGACAGGGCGGCGACCGCGTTGAAGTAGTCCGGTCCGGAACTCTCGATCGGGGCCGAGGAGTAGACGCTCGAGGCGGCGATGAACTCGGTGGCCGGTAGATCCGACAGATCCGCCAGCGCGTTCCGCACGGCATCATGTGCGAATCCGAGATTCGCGCCCACGCCGACATAGGCCGTGACGGGCGCGCTCACGCGTCCCCCCCGCCTCTGTGCGACCCGCCGGGCATCGCGGCGAGACCCTCTTTGGCGGGTTCGTCAGGGCCATCGCCAGCCTCCCTTGGGTCGGCTTCGCCCGGGGCCCCTCCCGGGCGCTTCTTGCGCCGGCGCCGGCGCTTGGCAGGGCCGGTTCCGGGCGTGGCCGACAGTTCGTTCTGTAGCGCTTCACGGCCGGGGGCGTCGGCCTCGATAAAGCGCGTCCACCATTGCCCCAGCTCTGCAGCGCACTCCCCTGCTTCGCATCGCAGGAGCAGAAAGTCGTAGCCGGCCCGAAAACGCAGGTGCTCGAGCAGTCGGTAGGGAGATCGTCCCGTGCGCCGCTCGAGCCTGGGTTGCAGACCCCAGATCTCGCGCATGTCCGCAACGAAGCGTCGTTGGATCGCAAGGGATTCGGTCTGGGCGTCCAAGACGCTGTCCATCGCCTGTGCCAGAGCTGGGATGGGATAGTCCCCACGGGCCTTGTTCTCTTCCCAGAGCTTTAGGACCTCGTGCCAGAGCAGGCAAGCGAAAAGGAACGACGGTGAGGTCGGCTTGCCGGACTTGATGCGTTGATCAGTACTGCTCAAGGCGAGCGTGACGAAGCGCTCGCCCATGGGCTGCTCAAAGACGACGTCGAGCAGTGGCAAAAGGCCGTGGTGCAGACCCTCGGCGCGCAGTCTTTTCAGGCAGGTCAGGGCATGGCCTGAGAGCAGCAGCTTGAGCATCTCATCGAACAGGCGGGCGGCCGGGACGTTTTGCATCAGGGGTGCAAGTTGCACGATTGGCCCCCGGGTCGCTGGATCGATCTCAAAACCGAGCTTGCCGGCCAGGCGCACCGCGCGCAGCATGCGGACCGGATCCTCGGTGAAGCGGCGCATCGGATCGCCGATGATGCGCATGGTCTTGGCGCGGATGTCTTCGACGCCATGGTGGTAGTCGATCACGGTCTGGGTGGCCGGGTCGTAGTAGAGCGCATTGACGGTGAAGTCGCG
>CAJCID010000100.1 GCA_903970305.1 Rhodospirillales bacterium
TCGCCCCGACGGACCCGCGCGAGAACGCCGAGGGAATGAACACCGCCGAGAGCACGAGCGCCACGCCCACCAGGGCCCCGGTGATCTGGCCCATGGCCTTGCGCGTGGCCTCGAGGGGCGAGAGTCCCTCCTCCTCCATCACCCGCTCGACATTCTCCACCACCACGATGGCGTCATCGACCAAAAGCCCGATGGCGAGCACGAGCCCGAACATCGTCAGTGTGTTGATCGAAAAACCCGCTGCGGCCATGATGCCAAAGGTTCCCAGCAAGACCACGGGCACAGCGATCGTCGGGATCAACGTGGCGCGCAGGTTTTGTAAGAACAGGTACATCACCAGGAACACGAGCACGATACCCTCGAAGAGGGTCTTGACCACCTCCTCGATGGACAACTGCACGAAAGGCGTCGTGTCGTAGGCATAGCGGACCTGCATGCCGTGCGGAAAGTTCGGCGCGAGCTGATCCACCTTGGCGCGCACCGCCTTGGCCGTGGCGAGCGCATTGGCTCCAGTCGCCAGCTGGATCGCAAAACCTCCCGCCGGCGCACCGTTGAACTTGGTGTCGGTGTTGTAGTTCTCACCACCCAGTTCGATCCGCGCGACGTCGCGGATTCGCACCTGCGAGCCATTGGTGTTGACCTTCAGAAGGACCCGACCGAAGTCATCGGGCGTTCGCAACAGCGTGGCCTCGCTGATCTCGGCAGTGAGCTCCTGGCCGCTGACCGCGGGCAGACCACCGAGCTGTCCGGCCGCGATCTGCACGTTCTGGGCCGACAGCGCCGCCGAGACATCGACCGGCGTCAGCCCGAAGCTGTTGAGCTTGTTCGGATCGAGCCAGATGCGAATGGCATACTGGGTCCCAAAGAGCGTCACCGTGCCCACGCCGTTGACGCGGCTGACCGGATCCTGGATATGCGAGGCGATGTAGTTGGTCAGGTCATAGCGCGTCATGCTGCCATCGGTGGAGATGAACGCCATGATCATCAAGAAGCTGCTGCTGGACTTGGTGACTGCGATACCGGCCTGCTGCACGGCGGAGGGCAGAAGGGGGGTGGCAAGCTGCAGTTTGTTCTGCACCTGGACCTGGGCGATGTTCGGATCCGTTCCGGCCGCGAAGGTCAAGGTCGTCTGTCCCGTGCCCGTGTCATCCGAGGTCGAGGACAGATAGAGCAGGTTGTCCAGGCCATTCATCTGCTGCTCGATCACCTGCACGACCGTGTTGTCGACGGTCTGGGCCGAGGCTCCCGGATAGACCGCCCGGATCTGGATCGAAGGCGGCGCGATCGTCGGATACTGGGCCACCGGCAGCGTGAAGATCGAAAGGCCCCCGACCAGCATCAAGATGATGGCGATCACAATCGCAAAGATGGGCCGCTCGATGAAGAACTTGACCATTGCAGCGTCCTATGGCGCTTAGTGCGCAGGCGCAGCGGGAGGCGCGCCGCTCTTGGCGGCAGCCGCTGCCGGTCCCGTGACGATGCCCGCCGAGACACTCCTGCCCTCAGGCACGGCCGCATCGACCGGCTTGACCTCCTGACCAACCTGGATTTTCTGGAGCCCCTCGACGATGACGCGATCGCCCGGCGCAAGGCCCGAGACAACCTCCCAGTCGGCACCGATCGTGCGACCGGTGACGAGCGTCTTGGAGACCACCTTGTTGGCGTCGTCCACGACAAGTGCCGTCGCCTGGCCCTTCGGATCGTGGGTGACGGCGACCTGCGGCACGATCAGTGCATTCTCGGTGACCCCTTCGTCGATCTGGGCACGCACAAACATCCCCGGCAAGAGCACGTGATCGGGATTCGGAAAAAGCGCGCGGACCGTGACCGTTCCAGTGCCCTGATCGACGGTGATATCGGTGAACTGCAGGATGCCCGTCTGCGCATAGTGGGAACCGTCCTCGAGCACCAGACTGACCTTGGTGCGGTCGGGCCCGTCGAGCTTGATGCGCCCGCTCGCCGCCTCGCGGCGTAGACGCAAGCCCTCGACACTCGTCTGGTTCAGATCGACATAGATCGGGTCGATCTGCTGGACGGTCGCAAGCAGCGTCGCCGCGCTCGCCTGCACGTAGGCCCCTTCGGTCACCTGGGCCGTGCCGATACGTCCTGTGATCGGCGCGCGCACTTCGGTGTAACCGAGATTGATCGAAGCGGTGTCGACCGAGGCCGCACCCGAGGCGACGTCGGCCGCGGCCTGACCCGCCGTCGCAACGGCGTTGTCATAATCCTGCTTGCTGACCGCGTTGCCCTCGACCAGGATGCGGTAACGCTCGGCCTGCGCCTGGGTCGAAACCAGATTCGCGCGAGCCTTCATGAGCGTAGCTTTCGCCGAGGCGAGGCTCGCTTCGTAGGGTGCCGGATCGATGCGGAACAGGATCTGGCCCGACTTGACGTCAGACCCCTCCTGAAAGGCGCGCTTCTGAACGATCCCGTCCACGCGTGCGCGCACTTGCGAGGTCAGATAGGCCGAGGTCCGTCCGGTCAGATCGGTCGTAAAGCGCAAGGGTCGCGCACTGAGTTTGACGACACCCACCTCGACGGGCGCGGCGGGCTTGGCCGCCTCCTTCTTCTCACACCCGGCAACGCACAAGAGGGTCAGAAGAGCAACGCCGATGCTGCGCAGAACAGATGCGTTCGGGCACGGATTCATTGTTTTTTGCTTGCCTCAGGGAAAAGGATCGTCGCCCGGCGGGGTGGAAGCTTCCGGATGACCTGGCTCGTCGCGAACCCGCAGTGAAAGACCCTAACCACGGCCAGTCAAGAGGGAAAGGATAGTAACATATGATATGATTTTTGTTCAGCTCAGCCCCGTCAAAACTCTTTTCTACCGGGGTACCAATGCCCGCCGTCCCTCCGCATTTCGGTTATCTCCTGGTCGATACCAGTCGACTCTATCTCAAAAGCTTTGCGCGCCAGGCCGCAGGCCTGGGCGTCACGCTCAATGAGAGCAAGGCCTTAGGCTATGTCGCGCGGAACGAGGGCATCAGCCAGGCCCGCTTGGCCGAGCTGTGCGATCTTGAACCGATGACGCTCGTGCGCATCCTCGATCGCATGGAGACAGAAGGCTGGATCGAGCGGCGCGCCGACGCGAGCGATCGGCGCATCAAGCGTCTCTTTCTGACTCCCTCGGCCCAGAGCATTCTCGATGAGCTGCTGGAGATCGCAGCCGAACTGCGGGAACGGGCGATGTCGGGCCTCTTGCCAGGAGATCGCACGGCCTTCATGCACACGCTCGAGCATCTCTATGAGACTCTCTCGGCTGACGAGTGTCCGAAGGCCACGAGCGAGGCTCGTGCGGGCGCAGCGGCGCGTCCCATGCCGCCCGCAAAAGGCGCTCGGGGCAAGCCACTTGCCAAGCGCGCTCCA
>CAJCID010000101.1 GCA_903970305.1 Rhodospirillales bacterium
GGGGACGCGAACGCGGTGGATACGAACACCAGGGCTATTTTCAACGCTAGCACGCCGCGACTCATCTGACGCTCGGCCGAGCCGGGTCGGCCGGAAAGCCTCCCGCACAACACACGCCCTGCAGTGTCCGGTCGGAAGGCATCGCCTGGTTCCTGCCGAAGAAGCCGGGTTCTTCCCGAACTCGTGGCATGCCGCGTGGGTGCGTTTGTTGGAAACGGGTTCTCCAGGGTTGCAGCTGTTTCGTCGCTGGTTGCGGCGGTCTCGTCTCACACGTCAAGCAGTTCGTTCAACAACAACTGTCTCCTGACGAGGGGAAACTCGCGATCCATCCGCTCCCATCAAACGCCGCCTCAGGCGTCGCTCAGCACTGCCGTTCATTCACTCACCCACCTCATCTGCTCGTTGCCGAGCTGCGATCGCTCTGACGCGCCTGCGGCGCTTGCGAGTGGGATCCCCCGCCTTGCCAACGCTCGATGGCTTGGAATGGCGAATGTGAATAGTTCACATCGGCCCTGCGGATTGCTTCCTCGTTTGGCAGGCCGCCTCTGGATACAGTGGAGTCATCGGATCAACGCACCACGCCGCGATCGAGAAACCCCAACCGGAGAACACCATGAACAGCTCATACAACACCAGCTCGGTCCGCATCGACAACGTCCTGTCGATCCTGGTCATCGCCGCCGTCACGGGCTGTGCCGGTTTCGCCGCACTCGCCGCCGCTGTCACCCCGCTCGCTGCTTGATCCGTCCTCTGAACCGCTCCAGGAGATCCTCATGAAAAGCCCCTACAGCAAGAGCCCGGTCCGCCTCGACAACGTCCTGTCGATCTTGGTCATCGCCGTGGTCGCGGGATTCGCCGGTTTTGCGGCGCTCGCCTCTGCGGTCGGCCCTCTGGCGGCCTGACGTGTCGCCCACCCATTCCGGGCGACCCGAAGAGAACTCCACGCGAGTGCGCAGCCAGCTTCTGGACAACATCCTGTCTTGGGTCGTGATCGCTCTGGCCGCCCTTTCTGTCGGCGACGGACTCTTGAGCTCGATCCGCTCGGTCACCGGCAAGTAAGCGGCCCCCGCGGGCCCCAGCGCCCGCCGCTCCTCTGGCCGCGCTCTCGCCCTTGCCCTGGCCAGACGGGTCTCATCCCGTCACCTTGCGCCCATCGCCCGGTAGCCAAACACCCTGTGTGAATAGGTCACACAATCGGCGGGCAATGCTTACTGGCTGCTCAGCCCTCCGGCCCCTACAGTGGAGTCATCGGATCAACGCACCAACGCCGCGATCCACCAACCACACCGGAGAACACCATGAACAGCACCTACACCACCAGCTCGGTCCGCCTCGACAACGTCCTGTCGATCCTGGTCATCGCCGCCGTCACGGGCTGTGCCGGTTTCGCCGCACTCGCCGCAGCCGTCACCCCCCTCGCTGCGTGATTCCAATGCCTGCACCATCTTTCACCAAACTGGAGATCATCATGAAGAACAATGAGAAGACGAGTTCGACGCGCTTGGATAGCATCCTATCGATTCTGGTTCTTGCGGTGGCGTTCAGCGCGGTCGGCTACGGCGCGTTTGCCGCTTACGTCTCGCCCTTGGTCGCCTGAGTCAGAAAACCAGAAAGCGCGCCACATCAAGCCTTCTTAGGAAAGAAGACGTCGACCGTCGGAAATGCCGATTGGCCTCGGATGCAATCCCAGAGGTAAATCGCAAACCCCGGATCGCCAGTCCAGAGCGAATAGCGCAATTGACGGTGCGCCAGGGCGTCCTGCTCGGTCTGCATGATGCCGTGCATGGCGAAGGCCCGGGCACGATCGAGCCATTTCGAATCTCCCGTGCGTTCACTGAGCTTTAGGAACGCGTAGCCGTTGCCGCCCGTGCCATGGCAGAGGTTCGATCCCTTGGCCAGCGGTCCCGCAGCCCAGATCGCCTCGCCGCCGGCAAGAAGCAGGTCGTCCAGGTCTGCACCCGGATAATCTGCAAGGCAGACCACAAAGCCGGGGGCGCCATGACAATACTGCATCAGACGCGGCCCCTGGAAGTTCTCGGGGATCGACAGCCACGCCCTCCAGTTCGCCTGGTTTCCTTCCTGTGTGACCGTCTGGCGGATCGTCTGCGCGATGCGCTCGTGCCAGGGTCCCCAGCGGCCTTCGTCCAAGAGGTGCCGTCCGCGGATGATCGGCTGCGCCGTCCCGACGAACCCATGTACGGCATCGATATAGGTACTCGTCTGCCCGTATAGATCCTGGGTCCAGTAATGACACGCATGTTCAGAAGACCAGAGAAGCTCCGACCAGAGCCTTGCCTCGGTCTCTTGAAAGAGGTCCTTCCAGCGGGACTCGCCCGTGTGCTCATGCAGAAAAAGCGCCGCCATCAGGGTTCCGGGCGCGCCCCACATCACCTCCCGGGCCGGGTTCGCGATGTTGCTGCGAATGAGCTCTTCAAGGATCGTTGCCGTCTCCTCCGAAGGATCCTGCGCATAGGACAACATCCGGATGCTCGTCTCGCCCATCAGGTAGGAAGCCCGCTCGGTGAGACCATTGGCCTCGAGCCAGCTTCCGGTCTTCGGAATGAGCCCTGGAACGACCTCCCGATAACTGCCCTCGATGCGCGCGGCACCGACCGCATCCAGATAGTGGAGCGCCCAGATCACGCCCACGGCACCGTGGTAGAGGGGGTATGCGGGCGAGCGGTCCTCGCCATCCCGATCGCGCGGATGCATGGGCCAGTAGCGCTCTGGCGAGAACACCCGCTCGGTATCGCGCACAATCCAATCGATTGCGGCGCGGGCGCGTTCCTCGTCCCAGGGCAGCGGATTCAGGGTTTCGTGACGAGCGGCTTCGTAGAGCATGTTTCTCCCATGATTGGCCAAGCTTCGCGCCAAGGCGCATGATGCGTCGTCCCTGGCCTACTGGCAAGAACGCCGCGCCCGGCCCCTGGTTTGTTTCCAGTACAGGGCTCGCTTAGAATCCGACAGGGGCTAATTGATGAGGCGAAGCCTGATCGATCTTTCGCGCCTACCCCAAATTCCACTCGGTCCCAACGGAACACTGTCCCATGAACCCACTTGTCCTCGACGGCAAAGCGCTTTCCAATCAGCTCGAGGGCGAACTCGCCCTGCGCACCGCCGCGCTTCGGGACCGTACGGGACACCGCGCGGCCGTCTTGGCGACGATTCTGGTGGGTGACGATCCGGCTTCGGCGACCTACGTCAAGATGAAGGGTAATGCCTGTCGACGGGTCGGGCTCGAGTCGCGCAAGGTCGAGCTGGGTTCGGCGACGACGACGGCTGAGCTCCTCGCCGTGATCGATGGCTTGAATGCCGACCCGGATGTGCGCGGCATTCTGCTGCAGCACCCGGTGCCTTCGCAGATCGACGAGCGCGCCTGCTTTGACCGGATCGCCTTGGAGAAGGACGTCGATGGAGTCACCGCCCTGGGCTTTGGCAGGATGGTCATGAACGAGCCGGCCTACGGCTCGGCCACACCGGCGGGCATCATGCGCCTTCTGGAGCACTACAAGATCGAGCTTTCAGGACGCCATGCGGTCGTCGTCGGGCGCAGTCCCATCCTGGGCAAACCGGTCGCGATGATGTTGCTCAATGCCAACGCCACGGTGACCTTGTGTCATTCCAAGACGCGCGAGCTTGCCGGACTCGTGGGCTTGGCGGACATCCTGGTCGGGGCGGTGGGTAAACCACAGTTCATCCGCGGCTCCTGGATCAAGGAGGGCGCGGTCGTGGTCGATGCAGGCTATCACCCGGGCGGTGTCGGCGACGTGGAGCTCTCGACAGCGCTACAGCGTTGCAGCGCTTACACCCCGGTCCCAGGCGGTGTAGGGCCCATGACGATCGCAAGCTTGATGGCGCACACGGTCGAGGCCGCCGAGCGCCACGCCCGAGGCGCCTGAACTCGCCTCCGATGACCGAGCCCGACCTGCCGGAGGTACCTGAAGCCTTCGAGACGGCAAGGCTTCGGATTCGCAGCCCAAGCGCCGGGGACGGGCCTGCCGTCCATGCCGCCGTGGTCGAATCGCTTGCCGAGTTGCGTGCCTGGGGAGACTCACTGCCCTGGGCGATGAGCCCACCGTCTGTGGAAGCGTCGGAGAAGTTCTGCCGGGAGGGGCAGGCCGACTATGCCAGCCGCCGGGTCCTGCCGATGTTGCTGTTCGCACAGGAGACGGGCTTATTGGTCGGGGCAAGCGGTCTGCACGGGATCGATTGGGCACTGCGTCGCTTTGAAATCGGGTATTGGTGCCGCACGAACCAGACCGGTCGGGGACTCATCACCGAGGCTGTGGTGGGCATCACAAGGCTCGCCTTCGAGGTCTTAGGCGCCAAGCGTATCGAATGCCGCACCGATGCACAGAACCTCAGAAGCCGGCGGGTCTGCGAGAAAGCCGGATATACCCTCGAGGCGATCTACGCGGCAGCTCCGAAGGGAGGAGTGCCTGCGTCCCGCAAGACCTGTCTGTACGCGCAAGACCGCCCGGCTCGCACCAATTGAAGCCAGGCCGGCACCGGATTCGGACCCAGGATTGGTGGTACAGAGGCAGCGGCACTGGGGCACCCTTGCGCAGCGCACCTGGATTCGGCGAAACTGGTGTGGTCTCCAAAGGTCCCGGACCGATCGAGCATTCCCATGAGGCTGAACCATCTCCATCTGCACGTGCGCGATAGGGCGCGCTCGGTCCGCTTCTATTCCGACTGGTTTGGCCTATGCACGACACGCGAATTCGACACGCTCACCTTCCTCGCCGACGATGCCGGATTCGATCTGGCCTTGATGGAGGACAGTCACTCCGCGGACCTTCCGCCCTGGTTCCATTTTGGTTTTCGGCAGGACACGCAGACCGCTCTGCTCGAACTTCTTGAAGCCATGCGCGGCGCAGGAGTGCCGATCGCGAGGGACCTTTACCAGGACGAGACCCTCGCCTCCTACCGGTGTTCCGATCCCGACGGCTACACGATCGAGGTCTATTGGGAGGAGTCCCAAAGCTAGCCGAGGCGCGTGGGCCCCACGTGGCCGCTCTCTAGAGCGGCAGTTGGGCGAGCTTTTGCAGCAGTGCCGCGAGCTGTGTGCGCTCCTGTGGCGTCAGCGCCGCGAGCACCTCGCCTTCCATGGCCAGGGCGAGCTGCTCGGCGGTGGCGACAAGGGCCTTTCCGGCTGCCGTCAGATGAAGGTGCTGGGCGCGGCGATCCTCAGGGCTGCGCACGCGCCTGACGAGTCCCCGTTCGGCCAGCCGGTCGAGCAGGACCGCCAGATTCGGTGCGGAGATCTCCAGGGCTTCGCCCAATTGCTTCTGCTTGATCCGCGCGTTCGCGGCGATCAGTACGAGCACCGAGTATTCGACCGGACGCAGTGCCACCGAGGCCATGTGCCGATGGAAGAATTTGCGGAGCCGGATATCGGCGCGCGACAGGTTGTAACCCAGGAGTTCCTTCAGGCGTCCATCGTCGAGGCCACCGGGAACGGGCGCAACCGTCGCCGCGCGAGGGGTGCTTCTCGCCCCCTCGCTCGGGCTACTTCGACTCGAGCTTGAATTCGCCATCAACGACACGCAGGAGCACGTAGGAATCCGGCGTGAAGCCGAAATGGTCTTGGCTTGTGTAGTTCAGGACGCCCTGAGAGACCGGCAGCGCCCCGACGTGCTCGATCGCATCCTTCAAGGCGCTTCGAAACTCCGGGGTTCCCGGTTGGGCCTTCTTGAGCGCAAGGGGAATCGCCGCGGAAAGCACCAGATAGGTATCGTAGGCGTGGGCCGCAAATTGGTTGCGCGAATTGGGGCCGTAGGCCTTCTCATAGGCATCGACGAAGTTCAGTCCCAGCTTCTTCGAGGGGTTGGCCTCAGACAACTGCTCGGCCACGACCGCCGGTCCCGAGACCACGAAGGCGCCCTCGACCTCCTTGCCGCCAATGCGCATCAGATCGCGCGAGGCGGCCGAATGGGTCTGATAGATCTGTCCCTTGTAGCCCCGCTCATAGAGGGCCATCTCCGGCATGGCTGCCCCGCTGCCGGAGGCGACCACGAGAATCGCATCCGGTGCGGCGGCATTCAGCTTCAAGGCCTGGGCTGTCACGCTCGTGTCCGCGCGGGCGAAGCGTTCAACGTCGACCACCTTGATCCCTGCCTCGGTGGCCAACCGGTTCAATTCCCTGAGCCAGCTCTCGCCGTAGGCATCGGTATAGCCGATGAAGCCCACGGTCTTGATGCCCCTTGCGTGCATGCTCTGAACGATCCCCGTACCCATCAGCGCGACCGAATGAGCAAGGCGGAACGACCAGGCCCCTTTGCCTTCGGGCAGTTCGATCGGCGAGAGCGCGAGCTGCACGGTCTGGCCCTCGGCGGCCACATCGGAGACCGCGACCGCCACGGGGGTTGCGGCCGAGCCTACGATCGCGTCGACCTTGTCTTCGGAGATGAAGCGCCGCGCGTTCTTCACACCCTGGGTCGGGTCGGTCGCATCGTCGAGAATGATGAGTTTGATCTTCTCGCCGCCAATCGTTGTGGGCCAGAGCAGGATCTCGTTTTTGACCGGAATCCCAAGACCGGCCGCGGGACCCGTCAGAGGCAGGGTGACACCGATCGTGACTTCTGCCTGGGCGGCGTGCACCGCCAACCCCAGGAGTGCAGATAGGACGGTCTTTGGGACGCTTCGCAATTTCATTGGATATCTCCTCGTTGATGATTCGCCCGGGACTTCTTTGCCCCGGGTCGTGCCCGACTCCTCAGCTCCGATGCGCAGCAGCCAAGGTTTGCCGCCCTCGACAAAGCGCCAGTGCCGCAGGGACCGGATACAAGGACGCGACTCACAGACCCGAGCCGCCTACTCGCACAGTGCCCGGATGTCGGGCGGAATCGGGATGCCGTAGATCCTTTCCGGATCGTTTGCATCGCGCTTCGTAAAGATCCGGGTCTCGGTCCCTTCGCAGATCAGATCCTCCCCGCGCTTGACGACATGGCGCTGGATGAAGGCCTTGGCGCGCCATTCTTCGACCGAGGTATGGATTTCGATCGTCTCTCCGTAGGTTGCATGGCGCAGAAAGCGCGTATGGATCTCCAGGAGAGGCGTGCCGATGATGCCGGTCGTCTTGACCAGTTCGCGCCAGGGCAAGACCCCGCAGCTGACAAAAAAGTGCAGCGATGCCGCATCCATCCAGCGTGAAAAATTGGGAAAAAAGACGATCCCGGCCGGATCGCAGTCTCCGAACTGGATCTCTACCGGGTAGACGACGGTGCGCGCCATGCTCGCTCCTAGCGCGGTGGCAGTCGCAAGGCACCGTCGAGACGGATCACCTCGCCATTTAAGGACAGGTTGGTCACGATGTGCGCGGCGAGCCTTGCGAATTCATCGGGATGACCGAGGCGCTTGGGAAACGGAATCGATGCTGCCAGCGATTCCTGGACTTCAGTGGGCAGTTGTCCGAGCAGGGGGGTCATGAACAGGCCCGGTGCGATCGCCACCACCCGCACACCGAACTGGGCCAGATCGCGCGCCAGGGGCAGCGTCATTGAGGCGATTCCCCCCTTGGAGGCCGAATAGGCAGCTTGGCCGACCTGCCCGTCAAAGGCCGCGACCGAGGTGGTATTGATCATCACGCCGCGCTCACCGTCGGCAAGCGGCTCCTCGGCCAGCATCGCGGGTGCGGCAAGCCGCATCACGTTGAAGGTGCCCACCAGATTCACGGTGACGATGCGCGCAAAAGCCTCCAGCGGCATCGGGCCGTCCTTGCCCACGAGCCGCTTGGCGCCGCCGATTCCGGCGCAGTTCACGAGAATTCGCGCCGCACCGTGCCCTGCTGCCGCTCCGGCAAGCGCCGCCAAGACACTCTCTGTGGACGTGACATCGCAGCCGAAGGCAAGTCCATCGATCTCACGTGCAACTTCGGCGGCCTTCTCGAGATTGACGTCGAGCACAGCCACGCGCGCACCCTGGCGCGCCAGTTCACGCGCAGTCTGTGCACCGAGTCCGGATGCGCCGCCCGTCACCAGCGCCGCCTGTCCCTTGATCTCCATTGTCGTGCTCCTCTCGTTGATTCAGGCTTCGCGCAAGCCGCCCGCACGCACCGCGCTGGCCTAACGACCCCGCCACTCGGGGTTCTCCAGAAGCAGCGCCATCCCCTGCCCGCCCCCGACGCACGCTGCGGCGATGCCGTAGCGCAGGTTGCGCGCCTTCAGGCTGCGCCCGAGTGTGATGGTCAGGCGCACACCGGTTGCGGCCAGGGGATGGCCCAGGGCGATCGCGCCGCCATGAACGTTCAGCCGGGCGAGATCCAGTTCGAGCTCGCGCGCGACTGCGAGCGTCTGCGCACCCTGCGCCTCGTTGATCTCGAAAAGCCCGATATCGTCCAGTCTCAGGCCGCACCGGTTCAGCAACAGCCGAATCGCCGGAGCGGGGCCAATACCCATGATCTCGGGAGCCACGCCCACGGCGACCGCGGCACGCAGTTGCGCAAGCGCCGGCCTGCCCCAGCTGGCCAGGCGCGCCGAGTCAGCGACCAATCCGGCCGCCGCTGCATCGACGACGGCCGAGCTATTGCCCGCCGTCTGTACGCCCCCCCCATAGACGGGCTTTAACTTCTGGAGGGCTTCAAAGGGTGAAGGCCTGGGATGGGTGTCCAGGAAGACCTCACCAGTCTTTCGGGGCAATTCGATCCCGCGGTCCTCGTAGCCTGGCAACGCAAAGCGCTCGTTCGTGACGGTGACGGTCTCGCCGGTGAAATAGCCTGCCGCCTGGGCCGCGAGCGCACGCTCGAAGCTTGCAGCCGCAAACTCATCGACGGCCGCGCGCGAGATGCCGTATTGCTTGGCCAGGTTCTCGGCGGTCTGGATCATCGAGATGTCTGGCGCAGGATCGTCGAGTGCCTCCCACAGGAAGTCCTTGAATTCGACCGGGGCGCCCAGCCGAAATCCGGAGCGATGGGTGTAGGCTGCGATCGGATTGCGCGACATCGACTCGGTACCCACGCACAAGGCCAGATCGGTGTAACCGCGCTCGATCTGGTCCCCCGCTTGACGGAACAGCTCGAAGCCCGTGCCGCAGATGCGTGCCGCCTGCAGGGCGGGTACTTCGATCGGGACACCCGCATAGAGCCCGATGTGACGGGGCAGCATGTACGCATCGAAGCTCGCCTGGGCCATCGAGCCGGCAATGACTGACCCCACCTCGCGTGCAGGGATCTGGGTCCGCGCCAGAATCTCGCGCGCCACCTTGATCCCCATGTCGATCGGTGAGAGCCCGGCAAACGCGCCGTTCAGATCGACCATGGGCGTGCGCACGCCATCCAAGATCCAGACCTTCTCGAAACTCCCGAAAAATCCTTTGTGCTCCATCGCAGGGTCCTCCTTAGCGCCGGATGCCGGGCAGGATTGCCTCGGCCAGTTGTCCATCGTAGAGTGCGTCGAAAAGCGCCGCGCGTTCACGCAATACGACACGCTGGTTCAATGAGCCCTTGTCCGTGACTTCACCGCGGTCCAGGGACGCGGGCTCGGTGGCGATCAAGGCGTGGCTGATGCGCGCCGCGCTTCCCGTGGCGTCCTGGTAGAGCCCGTTGATGAGTTCCTGAAAGAAGCGCCGCACGGCAGGCGTGCCGGCGGCATCGGCGAGACTCGTCTGCGCAGACCCGCCGGCCAGGCGGCGTAACGCCTCAGGCTGCGGAAACAGCAAGGCTGCCACCGTGTCGCGGTTCAGTCCCGCCAGCACCACATCCTGGACGTAGGGCGCGCCCGCGGCGATGATCTTTGCGCGTAGCGGCCCGACCGAGACGAACGTGCCGGTGGAGAGTTTGAAGTCCTCGGCGATACGCCCATCGAAGAGGAAGCCGTTCTCCGGATGGGCCGCATCGATCGGCAAGAGCGCATCGCCCGTGCGATAGTAGCCCTCCTCATCGAAGGCCTCGGCATTCTGGCCCAGGGCACGCCAATATCCGGGCATCACGTGCGGCCCCCGGAAGCGCACCTCGAGCTTGCCTTCGATCGGAACCAGCTTGGTCTCGCAGCCCGGGCAGGGTAGCCCGACGTGGCCGGCGCGCGCCCTCTCGCCGGTTGTGAACATGGCCGATGGTGCCGTCTCGGTCATGCCCAGGCCCGTGATCATGCGCACCTTCTGGCCGATGGTCTGCTTGGCCAGCGCATCCAGGCGATCCCAGACCGGCTGCGACAGACCCGCTCCGGCATAGAAGAAGAGCCTCACGCGGCTAAAGAGGTTGGACCGCAAGACCGGATCGCCTTGCATGGCGAGCGCCAGATCCTCCCAGCCCTTGGGTACGTTGAAGTAGACCGTGGGCGCGATCTCCCTCAGGTTTGCGATGGTGCGGCCAAACTGCGCAGGCACCGGTTTGCCCTCATCGATGTAGAGCGTGCCCCCGTTGTAGATGACGAGGCCCACGTTGTGATTGCCGCCGAAGGTGTGATTCCAGGGCAACCAATCGACCAACACCGGCGGCTCCTTGCCCAGAAAGGGCATCGTCTGCAGGATCATCTGCTGGTTGCTGCAGAGCATGCGATGGGTGTTGGGAACCGCCTTGGGCGACTTGGTCGAGCCCGAGGTGAAGAGAAATTTCGCGATCGTATCGGCGGTGACGCCCGCGTGTGCAGCATCGCCCGCTTGCGGCGATCCGGCGCACAGGTTCTCAAAGCGTGTGTTGAGCCGATCGGCAAGCGCGCCCTGCGAGAGGACAATCTCGACGCCGGGCGGAACGGCCGCTTCAATCGCCCGATGATATTCCGGGCCTGCTGCAAAGACCATTCCGGGCGTCATCAATTCGACCAGATGGCGCAGCTTGGAGTGGTCCTGTGAGACGAGCGAATAGGCCGGCGAGACCGGTGCCGCCGGGATGCCCGCCCACATCGCCGCAAGGGTGAGCGTCAGATGGTCAATGTCGTTACCCGAGAGGATCATGATCGGATGCTCGGCCGACAGGCGCCTGCCCGCCAGGGCTCCGGCAATCGAGCGCACGCGCTCGAGCATCGTCCTGTAGCTGACTTCTCGCCAGGTGCCGTGCGGATTGCGCGCGGCCACAAGCGTGCGTTCGGGTGCGTGCGCAGCCCAGTAGGCCAGCCGATCGGTCAGCCGCGCCGGATAGTCGCCAAGCGGCTCATTGCTACGCACCTCCAGGATGCCCTGGGGGCGCGTCGTGACGCTTGCGCCCTCCTTGCCACCCAGCGCAATGGCCCGGTAGCCCGGCGCGGCGCCCGTGGCGCTCGTGGCCAGACCCTTCACGGTCACGACTTCCTGACCTTCGCGGCCTTGCCCGCGAGAAAGGCCTGCATGCGCGCCTTGGCCTCGCCATCGCTTTGCGCAATCGCGGCCATCAGGGATTCGGTGAAGAGGCCGTCGTCCTGGGATTGCTCGGCGATGCGCGGCAGCGCGTGCATCACCGCGAAATTCGACAAAGGCGCGTTGGCTGCGATCCGCTCGGCAAGCTCCGTGGCTTGCGCCAAGGCCTGACCCTCTGGGACGAGGTAGTGTACGAGTCCGATCGCCTGTGCGCCGGCGGCATCGAAGACGCGGCCGGTGAGCATCATGTCGGTCATGCGCGCCACGCCAATCAGACGGGGAATCCGGGCCGAGCCACCACCACCCACGAACAGACCGCGCTGCCCCTCCGGCAGACCGAAAAAAGCGCTACTGTCGGCGACCCGGATGTGCGCAGCAGCGGCCAGCTCGAGCCCCCCGCCGACGACGGCCCCTTGCAATGCGACCACCACCGGGACCCGTCCGAACTGGATCGCATCGAATGCCTGGTGCCAGCTGCGCGAATGCAAGATGCCTTCTGCGGCGCTGTGTTCACTCATCTCGGAAAGATCGAGCCCGGCCGAAAAGTGCGTGCCAGATCCTGCGAGAACCACGGCACGCACGGCCTTGGGCAAATCAATGAAGGCCCGATGCAGGCCTGCAATGAGCGCGTCCGAGAGCGCGTTACGCTTGGCCGGCCGGTTCAGACACAGATGGGCGATCGCACCCTCGATGCGAAGAGTCAGGAGTTCGGCATCGCCAGTCGGGGCAGAGACGGAGTGCTTCAATGGGATGGGGAAAGCGATTGGGAAAGCGATTGGGAAAGGAGACTGGGAAAGGAGACTGGGAAAGGGACTGGTAATTGGATCAGTGGAGTATTTAGTTATGAAGCATAAGTAATTGGACTTTACGTCGCGCAGCGCATCCTGACAAGGGCCGAAGGACGAGAATCGATGCTGCGCTGCAATGATGCGAGCGCGCGCGACGCTTAGAAGAAGAACGAGGCGCCGACCAGTATCAGCAGGCCCAGCCCCACGATGGACCCGTAGAGGCAGCCCACGACCGCCGTGCGCAAGATCTGCGGCCACCACCGGCCCCCATAGACCCGGTGCAGTGCGAGGAGCAGATAAAGCGATGGGGCCAAGGTCCATAGTGATGCCTCGACCGCGTCGGGAAACGGGATCAGGCTGACGATGAGAAGCGCAAAAAAGAAGGCGTGCAGATGAATCGCAAAGAGGAGGTGCGCCCCATAGGGCAGCTTGCGGCCGATGTAGAGCAGGTTCAGAATCACCGCGAGCAGTGGCATCAGGATGAACAGGGCGATGGGCACCCGATGCAGCGCATTCTCAAAGACCTTACCCAGGGCTTTGGATGCGTCGCCACCGGCGGCCTTGACGCGCTCCTGCCAGAGATCCGCGAGCGTTGCGAGCCCCTTTCTCACCTGTTCCACCGAGGCCTGCGCCTCCGGGTCGCTCTGAATCTGGCTGATCTGGGCCTTGACCTCGGGATCGAGGCTGATCGCCTGGCCGGCCTCATCGACGTTATGTTCGACCTTCACCGAACCAGGTATCGCCGTGAGAGCGCCTGAGAGCCCGGCCAGCAGAAAAAACACGAACGAGAGCGTCAGATAAAGCTGGACCGGCCGGATGTAGCGTTTTCGGCGTCCCTCGAGGTAGTCGCGCGTCAAGGCGCCAGGCACACCGACCAAGAGCCAGAGGGTCCTCCAGATCTTGCCTTCGGCGGCCACATAGTGATGCAGGGTCTCATGGACGAATTCCATGACGGTCGGGGTCTCGATGATCGTCTCCTGGCCGCACGCCACGCAGTAGGGACCCAAGACCGGCTCGGTGCAGTTTGGACAGGCGGCAGGCAGAGGATGGGTCGACATGGATGGCCAAGGCAGGCAGAAAGGCGGCAGAGCCGGAAGACGCCGCCAAGATCCGGCATTCTAGCGGCTCCCGGCGCCTCGGTTCAGTCCCAGTCGATCTGGATCCGTTCGAGTCGGCCCGTGGCCGGGAGCTATGGAACGGAGAAGATGAGACAGGTCGTGGTGGCAAAGGCATAGAGCTTGCCGCGCCAGTCGGTGATGCGTCCCTCGGCTATGCCCACTTGCCTGGTCAGACTCACGACCTTGCCCTCGGCACGCACGGGCCCGGTGTCGACGGTCATCGGGCGGATGTAGTTCACCTTCAGCTCGAGCGTCGTGTAGGCGCGATCGCCTGGCAGCATCGTGTGGATCGCACAGCCCACACTGGAGTCAAGCAGTGTCGCCGCGTAGCCTCCATGGACGGTGCCAATCGGGTTGTAGTGCTCAAGCGCCGGAGTCCCCTGGAAGACGAAGCGGCCCTCTTCGAATTCCACCGGAACGAAGCCAAGCAGAGCGCCGATGCCCGGGGAAGGCAGGGCACCCTGGCTCATCGCCTGAAAGAATTCGAGGCCGCTCTTGCCACGAAGATCGGCCTTCGACCCGAGGCCAGGGCCTGCCAGACGCTCGCGTACGGCGGCCTCGGCCGCCTTCCAGCGCAGGAGCACGGCCTCGGGATCTTCCACTGCTGCGGGTTCGCGTTCGATCGTCATGGGCAGCTTTCAAATGAGGGGCGGGCCGGCCGATGGCGGCCAAGCCGGTTGGTTGGGCGTACCTGCACAATAATGGTTTAGCCAGGATTCTGCAGAACAGCGATGCAGTGAGGTGAACCGCGTCCCAGCAGAGCAGATGCGCTCTCGGCCGCTCTTGCGCGCTCGCCTTCGCGAGGAAATCGCCCGACAATGGCGCCGCGAGAGCGCCATCCAAGAGGTCGCCGGACATCGACTATGCCGCGTGGCGGCAGCGCCATCTCGTCTTTAGGAGAGGGAGGTGCATTCATGCTCAAGGGAGCCTGTCACTGCGGAGCAGTCCAGATCACGCTCCAAAGGACGCCACGGACCATCACCAACTGCAATTGCTCGATCTGCCGCCGCTATGGCGTGCTCTGGGCCTATTACAAATCCTCCTCGGTAGGACTGAAGGCCCAGACGGCGGACCTTGCCAGCTACTCGTGGGGCGAAAAATCGATCGAGTTCGTGCGCTGCGCACAGTGCGGCTGTGTGGTGTGCTGGAAGCCCCTGGGCAGGACCCAGGCTGACTACCGGATGGGTGTGAACGTTCGCAACTTCGATCCGGCGCGCCTCATGGGGGCGCGTCTGCGTCGCCTCGATGGCGCATCGAGCTGGAGGTTTATCGACTGAGGTTATGGATCAGTGCGGGGAGGTTGACGCCCGTCTCGCGCACTCTGGCTTTGCGGACTCGGCGCCGCTCGCGCCCTAGCGGTCGTGGGTATGGTCTTGCAGGTCCTTGACGATCCGGTAGCAGCTGCAGGCCGCAGCCTCAAGACCCTTGCGCTTCAGGATCTGGATATGCCCCCGGCTATAGGCGATCAACTTCTTCTTCTCGAGCACTCCGGCCGCCCGCGTCACCCCGACCCTGCGGATGCCAAGCATGTGCGCGAGAAATTCGTGCGTCAGCCGAAATTCGTCACTACCCATGCGGTCTGCCGTCATGAGCAGCCAACGCGCGAGCCGCGGGCCGGCCTCATGGAATCGGTTACACGCGGCGGTCTGAGAGATCTGCGCCATGAGCAGATGGTTGTAGCGAAACAGAGCGTGCTGCAAGGCCAGATTGACTCGAAATTCGGTGCGAAAGCGCGCGGCACTCATCGTCAGCGCCCTGCCACTGCCCTGCACCAGAGCGCACACGGCCGAGACCGGAATGCCCAGCGCCATCGGCATGCCGACCATCCCTTCGTTGCCCACCATGCCGACTTCGAGGCTCCGTCGGGAGTCGACCGCCGTCAGAAGGGAGACGAGGCAGTCGATTGGAAAATACACCTTGCGGATCGGTCCCTCGGGCTCGTAGAGGATCTGCCCATAGGTGACCTCGACCTCGTCCACCCCGTCCAGGACACTCTGCCCCGCCTTCTTGGGCATGGCGGCAAGAATGTGGTTCGAACAGTTTCGATGATCCTGCTTGCGCATCGATCGGGCCCGTTGGGGGCTGATCTGCGAACGAGTGGACCGACCCGATGGCGCGGTTCGAAACATCTAGCCCTTCCGGTTGGTGTGGTGCGTCTCGACGTGCCAACGCGCCGCCTTCTCACTATGCTTTAGGGCAAGGAGCGTATGTCC
>CAJCID010000102.1 GCA_903970305.1 Rhodospirillales bacterium
TCTCGACTGACTCCACCGTCACCGTATCGATCTCCCCGGCCATCCGGCGCTCAAAGGGGTGGTCGTCGAACCGCACATTGGTGCGACTGACTTCGGCGCCAAGCCGCTCTAGGGCCGATAGATGAATCGTCGTCGGTCGATAACGGGCCACGCGCAGCCAGGCCTGGACGGTCTCTCGCGTGGTCAAGCCCTGGTTGTTTGCCAGTCGGGGCGCGATGAACTCAAGCGCCCATTGGTTGGAATTCTCGTATTGTGTCGCAAACGGGTAGGCCAGCATGTTGTATTGCGGGATGAACAGGTCCGCGGCGTGATGGTCGGCCAAAGCGAGGGCGAGGCGCCCACCGACGATGGGGTCCGGAATCATCAATAAGGTCTTGTACTTGGCCATGCCATCCAGAAAGAAGTCGCCAAGTCCCTGATTGAACAACGCCGAACGATTGGTACCACATTCGTTGAGCAGATGGACAACCGTCCAGCGCCCTTCTGGATGATCGCGCCAAACCAGACCCAGATGCGAATAGTTAAGGCCGTAGCGGCTCAGGTCCTGACCGGATCGCGCCACGATCGCCACCTCCGCGCCGGACGCATCCAGAGCCTCGAAGGTCCTTTCTGCCAGTTCCAGAGCCCGATACGCATCAACCGGAGTGGGCGCTCGCTCAATGCATGTCTGTCCTGCCCAAACGCGGCCTGTCAGCCCGAGGACAATCAAAATCGCAGAGAGGATGCGGACCGTCTTCATCAGTTCTCCTTCGGTTTGCAGTGAGGATCAGTGCGAGGCCACCTGTGAGGTGTGCACGAGGGCGCGACCGACTTGATTCGGAATGAAGGCGAGCACTTCGCCCGAGGCGATCAGCACTTGCCCGGTGCTCGTCGCGACGACCTGTACGACCGAACCCGCCGCGAGACCCAACTTGCGCGCGAGATCCCCCGTGACCCGAACAGAGGTCGTTCCCGCCTGCGTCGCCTCCTTGAGTACCACCACGCTCGCCGTACCCGCCGTCGCGACCGAGACGACGACGGCGCTCCCCGCAACGAGGGCGGAGCCGGCAACAACGGCACCTGATTCCCCGAGTGCGGCCGAACCGCCAACCGAGGCATCGCTTAGAGCGGTCGAGCCATCCGCATAGGCAGCCGACAGAACGACAAACTGGGCCAAGACGAAGAGGGACATCTTCTTTTGCATGCACATGGGATTCTCCTGGAGGTTTGACTGTGCTGTCAGTATTGCGGCCGCATCGAATCTAGTGCAATCTAACAATACAATGTCTTTCCACGAGATACGATTAGTATCGTATAGCGCAACTTTGGAGGGTTAGAGTGGGACAAAGCGCCGAACTGGTGGACGCCTTGAAGCGCGAGTTGCGCGCCCGACGGATCACCTATCTGCAGGTGGCACGCGCGCTCGGGATGGCCGAATCGAGTGTGAAACGCATGTTCTCGAACCGGAATCTGACCTTGGAAAGGCTGGAGGCGATCTGCGCGATCGCCGAGATCGATTTCAGCGTTCTGGTCCGCGGGCGCACGAACGACCTGAATCTGCTGACTGTATTGACGCAAAGGCAGGAAGCTGAACTGGTGGGCAATCCCAAGCTCTTTCTCGTGGCCGTGTGCCTCATGAATCTCGTCTCGTTCGACGAGATTCTGTCGGCCTATACCCTAAGCGCTGCCGAACTCGTCGGTCACATGACCCATCTTGACCGGATCGGATTCATCAGGCTCATGCCGAATAATCGCTACCGGCTCTTGCTGGCCAGAACCTTCGGCTGGATTCCCAACGGGCCCATGCAGAATTTCTTCAAGGCCAATGCGCCGAGCTTTTTTCAATCCGACTTCAGTGCTCCCAATGAGCTCTTGATCTTCGTGAACGTGCGACTCACGCCTGCCCACATCGCCAATTTTCTCGATCGCCTCATGCGCGTGGCGCGCGACATCTCTGACCAGCACAATGAGGATTCCGCGGCGCCTTTGCCCGAGCGGCAGCGGCTTAGTCTGCTCCTTGCCGCACGACCCTGGCATATGGACTTCATGCGCGATCTGATGCGCAAGCCCTCGTGAGGCGCGCTCGCCCTGCTTGGGGACGCCTGCAGTGAGTTGGCGCCCAAGCCCCCTGGGACGCGCGAGAGACCCGCATGCAGTGCTGCGCGGGCTTTGGGGTCTCCTGTTTCTCGTGCTCCTGATCAAGTTGGCACCTGCCGATGCCGCTCCTCTCGAAGTCCGCGACGATTCAGGTCGCTCGGTCCATCTGGCACTCCCCGCGCAGCGCATCGTCAGTCTCGCGCCCCATGCGACCGAGCTCGTCTTCGCAGTCGGTGCAGGAGCCGAACTCGTCGCGGTCAGCGCCTTCAGCGACTATCCTGCCGGGGCCCAGTCACTGCCCCAGGTCGGCGGAGCGCAAGGCATCGATCTGGAGCGCATCGCCCGACTGCGTCCGGATCTCGTCATTGCCTGGACGAGCGGCAACAGCCCGCAGGAGCTCGAAGCGATCGAGCGTCTCGGCATACCGGTATTTCGCAGCGATCCACACAGCCTGGAGGCCGTCGCCGAAAATCTGGAGGAGTTGGGGGTGTTAACAGGTCACGCGCCCACGGGAGCGCAGGCCGCTGCAAACTTCCGGGCCCGGATCGCGGCCCTACGCCGGCGCTATCAGGGCAGAGCGCGCGTGAAGGTGTTCTATCAAGTCTGGAACAAACCACTCATGACCGTCGGGCGCACTCATCTGATCTCCCATGTCATTGAGTTGTGCGGCGGTCAGAACATCTTCGGCGACTTGGATGCGCTCGCACCGACAGTCGATGCCGAGGCTGTCATCACGCGTGATCCCGAGGTGATCGCGGTGGCGTCCGATCTGGGTCGTGGCTCCGAGGAGCTCGCCCTCTGGCAGGAGTGGCCCAGGCTCGCTGCTGTGGCCAGGCATCACTTCGTGATCCTAGACCCGGCATTGATCACACGTCCGACACCCCGCATCGCCGATGGAGCAAGCCTGCTCTGCGAGGACCTCGAGCGCGCGCGCCACGATCAATAGAAATAGCGCTCCCTGGATGCCCGCTCAGCGCTGACCGAGCCAGTCGAGCAGTGGCTGCCACTGGGCCAGATCCTTCTCGACCCGCGAGGGTGCCACATCCCACACCGTCAAGCCATGGGCTGCCAGCTGGACATAGTTCTGTGTATCTCGCAGATAACCCAACACGGGGAGCCCCACTCCCTCGACGAAACGCTGCAACTGGTCCGCAGCGCGGGTGCGCGCGTCCACGCGCATGCCCACAATTCCCACTGCAGTCTCGCCCGAGCGGATCGCTTTACGCTCGGCGAGCACATCCAGAAATTCGCGCGTGGCAAGAATGTCGAAGATCGAGGGTTGCAAGGGCACGACGACCTTGTCGGCGACCTTCAACAAGTCCTTCAGCCGCTCGCCGGCGAGCCCGGCAGGAGTGTCGAGCACGACATGGGAGACCCCCTTGGGTGTGCGCAGCAGACTTGAGCCGTCCCAATCCCAGCTTTGGATCTTGGGTAGCTGTGGCGCACGCAAACCCAGCCAAGATCGGGACGACTGCTGCTTGTCCGTGTCGCCCAGCATCACGGAATAGCCCTGACTCGCGTAGTAGCCGGCCAGGTTGGTTGCAAGCGTGCTCTTGCCAACCCCGCCCTTGGGGTTGGCAACCAGGATCACCGGCATGATTCCTCCCGAATGCAAGGGAGCTCACGCGCTTCTTGTTCGCAAGACCAGGCCCCCCTATTGGACTGCGTCGAGTCTATCCTAGGTGGATCGAGTTGGACAGCAAAGGTCTGCCGCCCGGCGAGGGTCTTTCGGGATGGAGTCCAGGAGTCATCGGGCGAAAAAAAGGCGCCCTCTTCACAGAGCGCGCCTCTTCAAAGAGCGCGCCCGAAGGCGCGCACGATCCAGCCTGCCGCTTAGAGCGGCTTGATATTCGAAGCTTGCAGACCCTTAGGACCCTTGGTCACGTCGAACGAGACCTTCTGGTTTTCCTGGAGGGACTTAAAGCCGTTGCCTTGAATCGCCGAGAAGTGAGCGAACAGATCGTCGCCGCCTTCGTCAGGGGAGATAAAGCCGAAGCCTTTTGCGTCGTTGAACCACTTGACGGTACCGGTTGCCATACTGATTTCCTTAAGAAATTGAAAAATGGGTTATTGCTCAATGCAAGACCCGAAATGCAGGAAGATCAAGGGGAAGATGGCGAACGAAGTACCGACAGCAAAACCGAGGACCAACGACCAACACATTCTCTGCTTGAAAATCTTGCCTCGCCTTTATACGTCAATCTTGATAAGACTTCAAGCTGAAAATTGCTGCATTTCCCTCGGAAACCTAATGAGGCAAGAACCAGCGATACCCTTGCGCCGCAATTTCACTCACCCCATGGTGGTAGGCCAAGGTCAGATTCGCTGCCGTGAGCACCTCGGCGGCCGGTCCCGCAAGAACGCTTGCGTCGTCCGAAAACAACAAGATGTGTGTCGCAAAACGTGCGGCGAGATTGATGTCGTGCACGCTCATCAGCACCGCACAGGCCGCTTTGGGCCCGGCCAGACGCGCCTGGAGGACCTCCATAACCCTGAGTTGTTTGTCGAAGTCCAGATGAGACGTGGGCTCATCGAGGAGCATGAGGGGTGCATCCTGAACCAGTAGCGCGGCCAGTGCGACACGCTGACGCTCCCCCCCCGAAAGGGTGAGCACGTCGCGATCAATCAGCTCGGCCATACCCAAAAGCGCAAGAACGCTTTGCGAGGCTTCGCGGTCGTCGGTGGCGGCGAAACGCCACTGCTCGGCCAGTCGCGCTTGGTGGGGATAGCGACCTGTGAGGATGGTCTCAAGCACGCTGCACGAAAAAGAGTCGGTCTGCGCCTGCGGCATGAAGCCGCGCGTGCGCGCGAGCTCGGGCCGTCCCCAGCCGGCAAGCGCGACTCCATTCAGCTCAATCGCGCCTTCGTCGGGATCGCGCAGGCCCGCCAAGGTGCGCAAAAGGGTCGTCTTACCGGCGCCGTTGCGGCCGAGCACACACCACAGATCGCCAGGCTTGACCTGAAAGGAGAGCCCGCGGCAGAGCCTCTTTTGGGCGATCGACAAGCCAAGATCCCTCACGACCAGATTCATCGACGCTCTCTCCAGAGCAGATACAAAAAGATCGGCGCGCCGAGGCCGGCCGTGATCGCTCCCACCGGAAGCTGCTCGGGTGCAAGGACTGTGCGTGCAGCCGCATCGGCGAGCACGACGGCTGTGCCACCCAGGAGCGCCGAGGCCGGCAGCAGCATACGTTGATCGTTGCCCCACAAGACTCGAACGATATGGGGCACGACGAGGCCGACGAAACCGACCGTGCCGGCGAGTGCGACGGCGGCACCGGCGGCGAGCGCAGCGAGGATCACGATCCGGCGCTTCAATGACCCAACGCCAATGCCAAGCGCCGCAGCGACGTCGTCACCGCGCACCAGGATATTCAGCCGCGGCGCGTCCCAGACCGCGCAGCCCAGCACGAGCGCGAGGACCATCCAGGCCGAGGGGCTCCACGCGCCCCCGCCCAATTCGCCCATCAGCCAGAAGATCAGTGCCTGGACGTGACCGGACTCAGCGACACTCAACAAGAGCGTGATCAAGGCCCCCCAGAGGGCCGCGAGCATCACCCCGCTCAGAATGAGACGCTCCCCCGCCGCCTCGTGCGCGACCACGCGGAACTCACGGTAGGCTACGAGGAGGAGCAACACCAAGGAGATGAGCGCACCCAGCGCGGCCGCCGCGCTGACCACGAGGCTCGATGCAGCGAGCGTGAGCGCGCACAAGGCCCCAAGTGCCGCTCCCCCTGACAAGCCCAGCACATAGGGCTCAGCCAAGGGATTGCGCAACAGAAGCTGCAACAAGGCACCGGCGACCGCGAGGAGCGCACCGACAACAAAACCGTTGGCCACACGGGGCCCACGCAGCGCGATCAGGACCGCGTGGTCCGGATGGGTCGATTCGAGAAGAGCGTGCCAGGACTCGCCCCAGCCAAGACCGGCGCTACCGACCGACAGGCCGATGACGAGCGCAGCAAGCGCAGCCAGCGCGAGCACGGTCCAAATCGAGAGCACGCGTGCCAAGTTCCGCCCTAGATGTGCCAGGTCACGCCCAAGAGAATCACCCGACCCGGCGTGTTATAGCCATCGACCAGTTCGTAGTGTCGATCGAAGGCGTTCATGAGCGACGCGCTCAGCGTGGTGGAGGGGCTGATCCGATAGCGGGCCACGAGATCAGTCACGCTGTAGCCCGGCACAGTGATGCGCGCGAAGGTGTTGATGTCGGAATCGTAGCGCGCACCTGCGCCGTGGACGTCGATCGAATAGCGCCACGCACCCATGCTTCTCGCCACGCCAAAATTCGCGTTATGCGTGGCACGGCGCAAAAGGACCTGGTCGGTCGCGACATCAATGGGGCGCTGCACAGTCAGATTGGCGTGGAGTTGCCAACCCAGCCAGGTGGCATGCCCGGACACTTCCAATCCGCTGAGGCGCGCCTGGTCGATGTTCTCGGGGATGTTGGAGACCGGATCGAACTCGATCAGGTCATGGACTTGGCTCCGAAAGACCGTCGCACGCAGGCCCTCCGCGCCATTCTGATAGGCCAAGCCGAGTTCAGCACTGCGCGATTTCTCGGGTTGCAATAGAGGATTGCCCGCGCCGGGATAATAGAGATCGTCGAACGTCGGCGCATCAAATGCGCTCGAGAGTTCCGCGATGCCCTTGAGCAGATCCGTGAAGCGGTAACCCCACCCCAACAGAGCACTGCTGGCGCTGCCGAAATCTGAGTAATGGTCATAGCGCAGATTCGCCTGAATCTGATTCGCGCCGATTTCGCCCAGATAGCCGGTCATCACACTGTCGACCTGGCGCGCGAAATGGGACAGATAGGCCGAGGAGACACCGTCCTCCTCAAGATGCTCGAGCCCCGCAGTGAGCCGGTTTTGCGGGTTGAGCGCGAACGTGTTGTTCCAGCTCAGGTCGTTGCTTCGGCTAAGGGTTGTACCGATGTCGAAGGATTCCGGAAACGACGAAGTGTTCGCGCTGCGATCGACGGTCGTGCCGGACTGAAGCGTCGTCGACCACCAATCCGTAGGCTGCGCGTGCGCGTAGAGCACCGCCGTGGCAAGGTCAGAATGCTCCTCATTGGTCTGGATGCGACCGTTGTAGTTTGGCACGATAAAGCTGTAATCGGTTGGATCATCGTACGACAGACGACCGTGCGTCCCATAGAGTCTCAGACCGATCTCAGAGGTCCCGATCTCCTGGGACAAGAGCGCCGAGAGCGACGTGCTCTGATAGGGATTATCGTTGGGATTCGCAGCAGGCGCGATCGAAGCATTGATCGACGAGAAGCCATCCGCACTATTGGTGGACACGTTCAACGAAGCTCGCGTCCTTGAGCCCGTTTCACCCCAGCTTCCTTGTACGCTCGCGGCCAGATCGCGGTTGCGTTCGCTCCCGGCCTTCGCATCGATGGTCAGGCCAGTCGGGCCCGATCCGCTGCGCGTAAAGATCTGAATCACGCCACCCACGGCTTGGGATCCGTACAGCGCCGAGACATTGCCACGCACGATCTCGATGTGATCGACCTCATCGAGCATGACATGCTGCAGCGAGGCCCCACCGCTTTCGACATTGTTGATTGGAATGCCGTCGATCAGGACGAGCGTCTGGTTCGAATTGAAGCCGCGCATGAAGATCGATGCTTGGGCACCCAGACCGCCGGATTGAGCGACCTCGACACCCACTTCTCGCGCAAGCAGGCTCAACACGTCCGTCGCCTGGCTGTTCTCGATGTCCTCGCGCGTGATCACACTCGAATTCGGCAGGGTATCGGAGGCTGCCTGGAGCAGGCGCGAGGCGCTCACCACCATCGGCTCGAGGGCGCCCCCCGAGGGCGGCAAGGAAGCGGCCTCTTGACCCAGGGCGCCTCCAAAAAACAACAGACCCATGAGACCGAGGAGCCAGCCGACGGGAGCGCGACTCAAAGGGGCCGGGCCCGCTCGTCCCGCCGCTGTCGTGATCGCGCCGCGCGCGTTGCAGTTGTACCGATTCTCGTCCATCTCGCTCTCCCTGAACCCCGCATCCCCGCGGGTCATTGTTCGAAAGAGAGAACGCCAGAGTGCGAGCATGCTGCGGCGCGCAGGTTCGGTCCGAGTTCGAGCGCGATCAACGCGCCATCATCGCAGCCACGCCAGAGCGAGCCGGAGCACCACACACCCGTGGCGTCCCTCACGTCGCTTGGCCGGTATCCGGGCTGGCAGGATCATCGCGCCGCCTTCCCATGCGAAAGCACAGTGGCATTGACGCGACAGCATCGCCAAGACGATGCGCCTGCTTACCGTTGCGGGGGCAGCACAGGTTAGAGTGAGCGCCGTTACGCGCGAACCCCTCCTGTTTCCCGTTGAACTGCGCGCACTGAATGTACGCGCGAGCACCAAACGGGGCGAGTCTACGCGGGACCGTCAGGACGCGTCAAACGGCAGCATCCCAGGGTAGAGGAGGATCGCAGCGTGAGTAATTTCTCACCAATCAGCGCCAAACGATTGTTTCTACTCGATAAGTATGCTTGACGCGGGTTTCGCGGGCACCTACCATTGCCGCATGCTTCTAGAACTCGAACAACTGGCCGAACGCATCGCGCAACTCACCGAGTTGACGGGCCGGCTGCGTACCGAAAATCAGACGCTGCGTCAGGATCTGATCGATGCACAGGTCGAGTTGCGCTCGTTACGTTCCCGTCTGGACGCGGCCCGACAGCGTATCGAAGCGCTGATCGAGAAACTTCCTGCGACCGAATAGCGCAAAGAGCGAGACTCCAATGGAACTGCTCACCGTGAAAATCCTCGGGCGAGAGTATCGCCTCTCCTGCGCTCCAGAGGAGAAGGACGCCTTACTTGCCGCGGTCGCCTACGTCGACGACAAGATGCTCGCCATTCGCGATCTGGGTAAGATCACCGGCAACGATCGCATTGCAGTGTTTGCCGCCTTGAATATCGCCAACGAACTCCTGGCTGCTCGCGGACCGGACGGTGCGCTCTCTGACCTTGCCTTCGGGGAATTTAAGCGTAGAATTCAATCCATGAACGCGGCGATTGATGCCGCGCTCTCGCCCCAGGAAAAGCTCTTCTGATCTCGGGGCGCGGCTTAAGAGCCGTCGGATTCGCGACTTGCCGGATTCGAAGTCTGTTGAGCTTACCCTGCCGTGTTTGCTTTAGGTCAGACATTCCTTGAACCAATATGCGTTAACCGGTTGTGGAATGATTCCGGAACTGTTGCGATCATCCCTTGTTGGATGAACCTGATGTACCGGTGACTGCGACCCCCTGGACCTACCGGTTCAGGATGATGACCTGGCGGCATCGGCGGGGGCCTTATCCGAACGACCGGTGACCTTGTGTCCCGGTCGTTTTTTTTGGTGAACCGCAACCAGGCGGCACACATGTCGACAATCTGGCTGATGAAGTCTGAACCCGCCGAGGTCAGCATCGACGATGCGCTCGCCGCCTCCAACCAGACGGTGCCCTGGTTCGGCGTGCGCAACTACCAAGCGCGCAATTTCATGCGCGATCAGAT
The DNA here is from genome assembly GCA_903970305.1 of Rhodospirillales bacterium. GTDB lineage: Bacteria > Pseudomonadota > Gammaproteobacteria > Burkholderiales > Burkholderiaceae_D > BOG-994. The sequence goes on from CAJCID010000102.1 coordinate 9,583, forward strand.
GCGACCGGGCGATCCCGTCCTTTTCTATCACTCGAGTTGTCCGGAACCAGGAATTGCAGGTCTCGCTGAAGTGGCTGGGGCACCCTACCCCGACCCGACCCAGTTTGATCCGAAGAGCCCCTACTTCGATCCCAAATCGGATCCGGCCGAACCGCGCTGGATCTTGGTGGATGTCAAGGCGCTGCGGAAGATTCCGCTCGTTCCGCTGGGCGAACTCCGACGCCATGCGCCGCTGTCGGGCATGAGGCTTCTCGCGCGGGGCAATCGCCTCTCGATCACGCCTGTGACTCGGGCCGAATTCAATTTCATCAAGAAGCAGTTTCTCGGCTAGGCTGCGTCGCTTCCGAGCCAGCGAGAAGGAATAACGCGAGCAGGGGTCGGCACGGTCTATACTTCGCCTGGTCCCACGGAACGATGGATGCCATTTCGCTCAATCGTGACGCAATGTACTTGGCGCGTCACCTGAGAAATCCAGACCAGCCCGGGCCGCCCAATGGCTGCTCTGAACGGGTCGCCGAACCAGAAGCCCGCGCCACGACACCTGCAAGTGTTTAGCCATGGCACAGTCACTACACCGCATGGAAAGCGTCAAAGACCAAGCAATCGTCCCCCTGCCCGTCGAGAGCTGGCGGCCCCCGCCTGCTGCTGCAATGGACGCCCAGGCCGCGCTCGAAAATGGGCGCGTCCTCTACTGTCCTGCGCTGCAGTTTCGTTTGGAGAACAATGAGCTGCGCTATCTTGACGCCTCCTATTCCGACGCGCGACGCAAGAGCATCTATATTCGCGCGGACAGGGCTGGTCTGTTCGGATGCGATGCATCCGAGGCGGAGCAAAGAGAACTGCTTGGTCTTCTGAAGCGTTTTGAAGCCTCGAGCATGGCTTTGCTTGGCGCCCTCTTCCCGGGCTATGTGGAGCAGATGCGAGCGGTCGGTACGAGCTACCGGCCTCGCCCGACCGGCACGGGTGATGCTGCGTTGTCCTGGCGCAAGGATGACACCCGTCTGCACGTGGATGCCTTCCCCTCGAATCCCACCCAGGGGCTACGCATTCTACGAGTGTTCTCCAACATCGGCACCGAACCCAGGATCTGGCGGGTCGGCGAGCCCTTCGAGCGCATGGCCCAGCATTTTCTCGCGAAGATCCCAGAACCCAGGCCCCTTCTGGCGAAGCTCTTGCACACCTTCGGGATTACCAAACGCACGCGCTCGGCCTACGACCACTACATGCTCTATCTGCACGACCTGGCCAAGGCCGACCTCGCATATCAGCGTGATTCGGAGCAGGTGACGTTCGCCTTCCCGCCCGCCTCGGCCTGGATCTGTTTTTCCGACCAGGTGATGCACGCGGCGATGTCGGGCCAGTTCATGCTCGAGCAGACGGTACATCTGCCCCAAGCCGCGCTGGCGTTTCCCAACGAGTCCCCGCTTGCCGTGTTGGAGCGGCTGACAGCCCGCAAGCTGCTCTAAGAGCCGGCAAGAGGCTCGGCAACTTCCGTGTGGCTGCTGTGCCTCAAGTAGTAAGGGACATGGGTGCGTGGCATCTTGTAGATCGCTACCATCGAATCGAAGAACCGGATCTCTCGGATCATCGCGGTGATGCGCGGCACCGACAACGATTCCAGCTGGTCCGAGGCTTTTTCGATGAACAGTTCTACCGGACCCGCCACCCGGTAATGCGCATGCATGAGTTCGACCAGTTCCTTGCATAGATCAAGAAAACTCTTCTGCGAATCGCGCCAGGGGAGCCAGTAATTGGCGTGCAGGTCTTCGACGAAGTAAATGCCGTCATCGCGCAATCCATCGAGGAAGAGATGGTTGAAGCTCGCAATCATGTGAGAGCTGTGGTGACTGCCGTCGTCGATGATGAGATCAAAAGGGCCGAACTCGCGAACCACTTCGGCCAGAAAGGCGGGATCCGCCTGACTGCCGATGCGCACCCGGATGCCCTCAGCGGGGGCGTCGTGCACTCTGCACGCCTCAAGGATGTCGACTCCGACGATCAGCGTTTCGGGATGGCTGAAGTAGCGCTTCCAGAGCTTCAGAGAGGACCCGTTGAGCACTCCGATCTCGAGGATGCGCAGCCGATCGCGACGCCTTGCCTCGAAGACCGCTCGATAGATCGTGAAATAGTGCGTCCACTTGTGTCCCCCGCGCGTGGCAAGCCAGAGTTGGTACAGCTCGTCTGCAGTCAGCTCGGCAGAAGGCTGGTTGTCCCGATAGCATGGCCAGGCCACGAGCTCCTCGTAGCGTGCTTCAAGTCCCGGATCGGGAACCGGGAGTGCGCTCGAGACCATCTGGTCTGTCCCCTGTTGCTGGTGCATGCGCGGTGCAGGTGACGCCCTTCGAAATGGACGGGACATCTGGTACCCGACGTAGCGCGCGAGCGCCCGCATCAGTTCTTTTAGTAGCTGACCAATCATGAACCACTTTCTTTTGACTGAATCTCCCCATGCCTGCCATGGCGGGGGTTTTGAGACCGTCTTCCAGAACGTTCACGGACTCTGGCCTTGCGGCTATAGCACCCCGAGCGTGGTCCTGGACTAAGTCTCCTTGCCGTTCGACCTGCTGTTCCGCGAGAAGCGATGATGCCAGGTCGTGGGTGCAGGCGAAAACTTCGAACGAGACTATCAGGTCGGCGCAAAGCGCTCGCGCAGGATGCTCTTCTGCACCTTACCCATCGTGTTGCGCGGCAGTTCGTCGACGAAGAACACCCGCTTGGGTACCTTGAAGTTGGCGATCGAACTCTTGAGCGCGCCGATGATCGCCTTCTCGTCGGCCTGAGCTCCAGGCCTTAAGACCACCACCGCCGAAACCGCCTCCCCAAAATCCGCATGGGGTAGGCCAATGACCGCCGACTCGCCGACCCCGGGCAAGGCGTCGATGTAGTCCTCGATTTCCTTGGGATACACGTTATAGCCCCCCGTGATGATCAGATCCTTGGATCGTCCGACAATGCTGAGATAGCCTTCGTCGATCGCGCCAGGGGCGCCCATGCGGCCCATATCGCCCGTCTTGAAGAAACCGTCTGTCGTGAACTCCTCGCGCGTCTTCTCGGGCATGCGCCAATATCCGGCGAAAACGTTCGGTCCGCGGACCTGGATATGGCCCACCTGCCCGGGTGGGCAGAGCGTCGATGCCTCGTCGACGAGTCGCACCTCGACACCTGGCAGGGGCTTGCCAACCGTGCCCGCCAGGCGCGGGCCATCATAAGGATTCGAAAGCAGCATGACGGTCTCGGACATCCCATAACGCTCGAGGATCGTGTGTCCCGAGCGCCGTTGAAACTCAACGAAGGTCTCCGCAAGGAGCGGCGCCGAACCTGAGACGAACAGGCGCATCGTACGGCACGCCTTCCGATCCAGGACCGGCTCGGCCAAAAGACGCACATAGTAGGTCGGAACACCCATGAAGACCGTCGCCCGCGAGAGCTCGCGCAGCACGCGCGCGGCGTCGAACTTCGCCAGAAAGATCATCTTGCTGCCATTAAAGAGCGCCCCGTGACTCGCCACGAAGAGGCCATGGACGTGAAACAGAGGCAATGCATGCAGTAGCACGTCGCCGGGCTGCCAGCCCCAAAATGCCTTTAGCGTGAGGGCGTTCGAGAGCAGGTTCTGATGCGAGAGCATCGCTCCCTTGCTCTTGCCGGTCGTGCCGGAAGTGTAGAGGATTGCAGCCAGGTCGTTCGGGCTGGAGGAAACCGTCTCGAACCGATCACTGCACAGACCGGCGCGTTCGAGAAGGCTGCCGTTTTGATGCTCGCCCAGTGTATAGACATGCCGCGCCCCGGCCAGAAAGGCGCTGCGCGATAACCAGGAAAAATCGCGGGGATCACAGACCACGACACCCGGTTCTGCATCCTTCAAGAAGTAGCCGAGTTCGGTCTCCCGATAGGCCGTATTGAGCGGGAGGAATACGCAACCCGCGCGGATTGTCGCGAGATAAAGCAGCAGTGCCTCGGGAGATTTCTCGACCTGGACGGCGACACGGTCACCGGGCTTAAGTCCCGATTGGACCAGGAGGTTCGCGAGCATCGCGCTGGCTCGTTCGAGATCGGCAAAGCTGTACGTGCTGCCCTGGTCGGTCTCGATTGCACAAGCGCCCGGATCGGCAGGAAAGCACGACGACATCTGGGCGTAGAGATTCGAATTCATGGAATGCGGCGATTCATGTTCCGGTGAAGCGCGGCGCGCGATTCTCGAGGAAGGCTGCTACACCCTCCCGATGATCTCGCGAGTCCGCGTAGGAGAAGGCCCATTGACGCTCGGCTTCGCTAAGCGGCGTGCGCGACGTCGCAAATCGCTGGATGAGTGCCTTGTTCAGGCGCGCAGCCAAGGGCGCCATCGAGGCGATGCGCTCGATGAGTGAGACTGCTTCGGCCTCGAACGCTTCCTGCTCCACAACCCGGTTGACGAGGCCCTTCTCCAGCGCTTCACGGGCCTCCCAAATTCGACCCTCGAGGAGCAGTTCAAGAGTTACCGCGCGGCCTGCGATGGCCAAGAGGCCCAGAAGTTCGTCTGGGGCCATCGGAAAACCAAGTCGGTTGATCGGAACACCCAGACGCGCGGACGCGCAACACAGGCGCAGGTCGCAATGGGCTGCAATTTCAAGGCCCCCTCCGACGCAGACGCCCTCGATGAGGGCCACAGTCGGGTGCACACAGGTCCCAATCGCGGCCAGGGCCGGCGCGATGATGCCCTCGTGGTAATGGCGTAACCGGGCGAGATCGGCGCGCACGGTGGGGAATTCCTCGATGTCTGCGCCCGCCGCAAAGTGACCGGCGGCGCCGCGCAGCACCACGCAGCGCAGCGACAGGTCGGCCGATGCCCCTTCGAACGCGAATTGGAGCGCCTGCCACATCGAGACCGAGATGGCGTTGCGCCGCGCAGGATTTGACAGGACGATCGTTGCGACCGAACCATGGCGCTCGACGAGGATCTCGCCCATGAACCTAGAGAAGTCGGCCGACGGCGCGACCGATCCGCGGCTCACCGGACTTTAGGCGCACCAGATTCTCATCGAGATTCTCGATCACGTAGCGGTAGTTGACCATCGTACCGAACGATTCACGCAGGCCCTTTTCGGAACGGTCGGCGCGCCAATTGATCCGTTCGATGCAGGCGCCATTGCCCAGATGGAAACGCGCCACGCCATCTAGGGGCTGCTCGTTCTGAAATCCGCGCGCGAGATAATGGGCGGCGAGCCTCTCGCCTAAGTCGCGCCGCAGGGCCTTGAGCTCGGCGCGTTCGTCGTCAGGCCCGAGCCAGGCCGCGACATCGCCTCCGGCAAGCGAGAGCGGCCCTCCCTGGATCTCTGCCAGGTGGCGCACCAGCCGATTGCCAGCGATCGCGATGATCTCTTCCTCCCGACGCGTTTTGACCCACTGGGCGAAACCGGGTATCGGCGACAGCGTCGCGAATCGTTCGAGCTTCGGGAAACGCTCCTGGACGGCATCGATCACACGCTTGAGCAGAAAGTGGCCGAAGTTCACGCCGCGCAACCCCGCCTGAGTGTTGGAGATCGAGTAAAACACGGCCCATTTCACGCGTTCGAGGTTCTCCAGTGGCGCCGCCTCGTCCAGAAGCGCGCCGATGTCGCTGGCCAGTTCCTCAAGCAGCGCGATCTCGACAAAGACCAGCGGCTCGTTGGGCAGGCGCGGATGAAAGAACGCGTAGCACTGCCGGTCGGAGTCCAGGCGATTGCGTAGGTCATTCCAGGAAGTGATCTGGTGTACGGCCTCGTAACGCATCAGCTTTTCAAGCAGTGAGGCGGGCGAATCCCAGGTGATGGGACGCAGATCCAAGAACCCCACGTCGAACCAGGCCGCAAAAAGACTGCCGAGGTCCGCCGCCAGGGGCTCGAGACTGGCGATCGACTTCTTCTCGCGCAACATATCCGCGCGCAGCTGGACGAGAAATCCGAGCCCTTCGGGCAACGCGTTAAAGCGCTTGAAAAAACGGATACGCGCGCCGTCCATGAGTTCGGAGAGGTCGGCCGCGGACGGCTCAAACCGAGCTGCCTCAAGGGCCATCGCGCGCAGCAGCACCACACGCTCCTCCTCTGTGGACTGTAGGTAGCGCTGCATCAGGGCACGCGCGTGATTGCCTGCCTCCTGGTCGGTCAGTCGCGCCAGGAAACAGTGGCGCAACTCGCGATGGAGGCGCCGCAGCGCCAGCGCCGAAATCGGACGCGCCAAGGGCTGCGCGGCGGGCTTGCGGCCCATCCAACGATTTAGGCGCTGACCCCAATTCTGAGTGGGCTCCCGATCTACCGCCGATTCATCTTGCAATTCAATGGGTTCGGGCATGGAGAAGTCTCTTTGATGCGGGAGGCGGGGGGCCTTGGCCGATGCGGAAGTATACTGGATAAGCTTATTTGTATACAATAGTACTCGAATTGTGTGCAGCGCACCAAACCCAGGGTAGAAACTTGAAAAGGAAGCGTTCAGACGAATTGCGCGCGGCGATCGAGGAGAAGATCGTCATCGGTGAGTTCGAGCCGGGGATGCGCCTGGATGAGGTGCAATTGGCCGAACGATTCGGTGTGTCGCGCACGCCACTGCGAGAGGCCCTGATCCAGCTCGCATCGTCTGGGCTCATCGAGTTACGGGCGCGTCGTGGGGCCATCGTCACTGAGCCCTCCGCCCAAAGACTGCTCGAGATGTTCGAAGTGATGGCCGAACTCGAGGCGATGTGCGGGCGACTCGCTGCACGCCGCATCAGCCCGGCCGAGTTAGCGAACCTGCAGCAGGCCCACGAGGATTGCGCGGCCTTTTCGGATGGCTCGGATCTGGACGCCTACTATTATGCGAACGAGCGCTTTCACGCGGCCATTTACGCGGCCAGCCACAATGCCTATCTGTCCGAACAGGCAGATCAACTACATCGCAGGTTGCGCGCCTATCGGCGCTTGCAGCTGCGCGTGCGCGATCGGCTGGCAAGCTCATTTCGGGAACATGAAGCGGTCGTAGCGGCCATTCGCGCCGGCGATGGCGAACTCGCTGCCCAGCATTTGCGCGAACACCTCCTGGTTCAAGGCGAGCGGTTCACGGATCTCTTGGCATCGGTTGCGATGCTGCGAGCAGCATAGATCGCCCCTGGGGGCGCATTCAGGCACCCGAGGATTTGCCCGATGTCGCCTCTGCCCCCGAGGGGCCTGAGATCGGGCCACGCCGCAACGCCAGGCCCAGGATGATTGCACCTGCCAGGATCATCGGTAAAGACAGCCACTGACCCATCGACAGTCCAAGGGCCAAGAGCCCGAGGAAGCTATCGGGCTCGCGCGTGAACTCGACCGCAAAGCGCGCCAAGCCGTAGCCGATCAGAAACAGACCCGAGATGGCGCCGGTGGGACGCTTCTTACTGGAGAACCACCACATCACGGCAAAGAGTAGCAGCCCCTCCAAACCCATCTCGTAGAGCTCAGAGGGGTGGCGGGGCTCGTTGGAGCCCGACTCTGGAAACACCATCCCCCAGGGGACGGTTGTGGTCCGCCCCCACAACTCGCCATTGATGAAGTTGCCAAAGCGACCCGCGGCGAGTCCGAGTGGGACAAGCGGCGCAACCAGGTCTGAGACTTGGAAGAAAGTGAACCGGCGCGAGCGGGCAAACCAGGCCATCGCAAGAATGACCCCGAGAAGGCCGCCGTGGAAGGACATCCCCCCCTGCCAGACCTTGAACGCATCGAGTGGGGCATGCAGGTAGTGGTCGAACTGATAGAAAAGCACATAGCCCAGGCGCCCGCCAAGTATCGTGCCAAGCATCCCGAAAAAGACCAGGTCGTCCAGGTCCCGCACCGATAGGGGCGTGAGTCCCTGTCGAATCCTCACCCGGCCCAAAACCATCACCATCACGAAAGCGATCAGGTACATCAAGCCGTACCAGCGGATGGCGACGGGACCGATCTGCAGTGCGATGGGATTGAATTGGGGATGGACAAACATGGTGAGCAGCACGTGGGGCGCAAGGCCCGATGAAGGCTGCGCCAAAGGGATGATCCCTGCAAGGCGGCAGGCGAAGCGATGCTAGCACAATCCAACCAGGGCGACGGCTCAAGCCGCCAATCAAGCCCCGACTCAAGCCCCCACTCAAGCCCCTCGGGCCGAAGAGATCCGAGTTGGACGATCCAGAGAGTCGAGCCACGCCGAGAGCACAGCCGACTCGTTATCGCGCCGCCAGGCCAGGCCTGCCTCGACCTCGATCGCGACACCCTTCAGGTTGCGATAGGTCACACCGGGACGCTTTAGGTGGCGCATCGAACTCGGTACGAGAGCAAAGCCCAACGTCGATGGCGGAGTTCCATTGATATACAAATTGAATCAATATGATGATCTCGATATATTGGACACTCACATCAGCTTTGTCCATCATGTCATCCGATGCCCCAAACGGAGCCTCGCGGCGCTGAGCTGAGCGCCCTTCTTCGGGAACCCTTCCATGCCCCACAATGAACGATCCAAGCACATCACCCAAGGTATCGCGCGCTCGCCGAATCGCTCCATGTACTATGCGATGGGCTATCGGCAGGAGGATTTCGACAAGCCGATGATCGGCATCGCCAACGGTCACTCGACGATCACCCCTTGCAACTCGGGCCTGCAAAAGCTCGCTGACGCCGCCATCACGGCGGTGCGCGAGGCTGGCGCAAATCCCCAGGTCTTCGGCACTCCGACGATTTCGGACGGCATGTCGATGGGAACGGAGGGGATGAAGTACTCGCTGATCTCCCGCGAGGTGATCGCCGACTGCATCGAGACGGCGGTGATGGGCCAGTGGCTCGACGGCTGTGTGGTCATCGGTGGCTGCGACAAGAATATGCCTGGCGGGATGATGGCTCTGGCCCGCTCGAATGTGCCGGGTATCTATGTCTACGGCGGGACGATCAAGCCGGGGCATTACCAGGGGCGTGACCTGACCATCGTATCGGCCTTCGAGGCGGTGGGCGAATTCAGTGCCGGGCGCATGAGCGAAGAGGACTTCCTCGCCATCGAGCAGCGAGCCTGCCCGACTTCTGGGTCGTGCGGGGGCATGTACACCGCCAACACCATGAGTTCCTCGTTCGAAGCTCTCGGGATGAGCCTGCTGTACTCATCGACCATGGCCAATCCAGATGACGAAAAGACCGTCTCGGCGGCCCAGTCGGGGCGCGTACTGATCGAAGCGGTCAAACGCAATATCAAGCCGCGGGACATCATCACCCGCCGATCCATCGAAAACGCCGTGGCCGTGATCATGGCCATCGGGGGATCGACCAATGCAGTTCTGCATTATCTGGCGATCGCGCATGCTGCTGAAGTACCCTGGACGATCGACGATTTTGAGCGCATTCGTCGGCGCGTCCCGGTCCTTTGCGACCTCAAACCCTCCGGACAATATGTCGCAACCGACCTGCATGCCGCGGGCGGCATACCAGCCGTCATGAAACTCCTGCTCGCAGCCGACCTCCTGCACGGCGACTGCCTGACCATCACCGGCCGCACACTTGGGGAGGAACTCGCCGACGTGCCCGCTCCACAGGGTGCAGGCCAGAAGGTCATCATGCCGATCGAGGCGCCCCTCTACACCCACGGACATCTGGCGATCCTCAAGGGCAATCTTGCCCCAGAGGGTTGTGTGGCGAAGATCACGGGACTGAAAAATCCTTCGATCACAGGGCCTGCCCGCGTCTTCGATTCTGAGTACGCAGCGATGGACGCCATCATGGCCCGACAGATCCATGCCGGTGATGTCGTCGTGATCCGCTACGTCGGTCCCAAAGGAGGCCCCGGAATGCCTGAAATGCTCGCCCCCACCTCGGCATTGATCGGCCAGGGTTTAGGGGAGTCTGTAGGGCTCATCACTGACGGGCGCTTCTCCGGAGGAACCTGGGGCATGGTCGTCGGACATGTGGCCCCGGAAGCGTTCGTGGGTGGCAATATCGCCCTGATTGAGGAGGGGGACACCATCACGATCGACGCGCACCGCCTGCTCTTGGAACTGGAGATCGACCCCTCCGTCCTCGCGGCCCGGCGGCAACGCTGGATCCAGCCCCCGCCTCGCTATACGCGCGGAGTGCTGGCAAAATTCGCGGCGCTCGCCTCAACCGCAAGCCTCGGAGCGGTGACGGACCCCGTCAAAGCACCATAAGCCATCCCGTCCACGCCTTAACGGCGTGGCGGATTGATCCTCTCGAGCTGCTTCTTGATGCGTTCCTTCTTGACCTTCTCCAACTCGGAATGGGCTTTCTTCTTGTCCAAACCGAGCATCGGTTCGACGATCTCAAACCAGATGAGACCGCCCGCGAAAGGCAGTAGAACGATCCACCAGGACCAGTGAGCAACGGGACCGAACTCAAACCACTTCATGAGAAGCAGTAGCGTCCCGAGCACGATAAAAACCATTATGTTCCTCCGAGGCACGACCCCCTAATATACAGCGGATCGGGATTGGCCCCTAGCGCGGACTCGTCAGGCGTTGCGAGCGCGCCGCAGGTAGGCTTCCCCTTGGATCCTGACCCGAAAGCAGCGATTCGACCGCCCAAAAAGGGCAGGAGCCGCAACGAAGGCGGCTCCAGCACCCTAATCCGACTGATGAAGACCTACTTCACGACGGCCAGCTTGTCCCGGGTGCCGCCTTTGTAGGTATACAAGGTGAGCGAGCCGTTCTTGATGTCGCCGAACTCGTCAAACGAGATGTGGCCGGTCACGCCGTTGTAATCCTCCTTGGCGAGGAAGGGCAGATACTTGGCAGGATCAGACGAGCCCGCCTTTTTCATCGCATCGGCCATGACCATCACGGCATCGTAGGTGTAGGGAGCATAGATCTCGACTTCGGTGCCGAACTTGGCTTTAAAGCGCGCCTTGAAGTCGTCCATCGCCTTCTCCTGATCCTTGTCCACTCCGCCAGCCTCAGCGCAATAGACCTGATCATCGGAGAGCCCGTCGCCGGCCAGTTTGGCCAGTTCGGTGGTACAGATGCCATCGCCGCCTGCAACCTTGGCGGAGATCCCCAGTTGCTTCATCTGGCGGATCAGCGGTCCGGCTTGGGCATCCATGCCGCCGTAGAAAATCAGATCGGGCTTGTGGCCCTTGATCGTGGTCAAAATCGCCTGGAAATCGGTCGCGCTGTTCGTCGTGTATTCCGTATCGACAATGGTCGCACCGGCCTTTTCCGCAGACTTCTTGAACTCATTGGCCACACCGTCACCGTAGGCGGTCTTGTCGGAGACGACGGCGATGTTCTTCGCATGCAGGGTGTTCACGGCGTAGCGTCCGAGAGTGCCGCCCAGCTGACCGTCGTTGGCGACGACGCGAAACGCGGTCTTAAAACCCTGCTGGGTGTACTTCGGATTCGTCGCAGACGGCGAGATCTGCGGAATTCCGGCGTCCGAGTAGATTTTCGATGCCGGAATCGTGGTGCCCGAATTCAGGTGACCGATCACGCCGTTGACCTTCTCGTCAACCAGCTTTTGCGCGGCGGCCGTACCTTGCTTCGGATCGGCGGCGTCGTCTTCGGGAAGCAGTTCGAACTTGACCTTCTTGCCACCGATTGTGAACCCTTTGGCATTCAGATCGTCGATCGCCAAGCGCGCACCGTTTTCGTTGTCCTTGCCCAGGTGGGCGATATTGCCGGTGATCGGGGCCACGTGACCGATCTTGACGACCTCGTCGTCGGCGAGCGCGGGCGTCGCGGCGGCAAAGCCGGCAGCCAGTGCCACGCACATCAGTGTCTTTTGAAGTTTCATCGCAATCTTCTCCGCTTAGGATGGATGTATTAAGAGTTTGACCGATCGCCCCAGGTAACCCAAGATCAGTCTCGGTAATCGAGATGCTGCGCTACTCACTGGCGAACCGGTATAAGTTACACGAAACCGCTGTATCTGCCTAGCGCCGCCCTGAACGCGAAGCTTTCACAGCGCTCTTCTCGGATGGACCGACGACGCGCTACCATGCTCGCCTGATCCCGCTTCTTGCCCGTCGGGCGATTCCATGACCTTCGATCTTGCACTGGCTGAACGCGCCCCGCTGCGCGCTGCCGTCGATGACCACTATCGCGAACCTGAATCGGCCTGCGTGCTGCGCGTGGCCGCATTCGCGAAGGAGGACGACGCCTTCCTCCTTAGGGTAACTACCGAGGCGAGCCGGCTGGTCGCGGCCGTGCGCGCCAAACGTGCGCGCTCGGGTGGCGTGGATGCGCTGATGCGCGAATTCTCACTCTCGAGCGACGAGGGGGTTGCCCTGATGTGTCTGGCCGAGGCGCTGTTGCGCATCCCCGATGCAGCCACACGCGACGCCTTGATCCGCGACAAGATCGGTGGTGCCGACTGGCAGGCCCACCTCGGCCGTAGTCCGTCCTTGTTCGTCAATGCCGCGTCATGGGGTCTGCTCATCACCGGCAAGCTGGTCGCCACGCACAGCAGCGTCGGACTCTCCAGTGCACTGGCACGCCTCGTGGGCCGGGGCGGCGAACCCCTGATCCGCAAAGGGGTCGACCTGGCGATGCGCATGCTCGGTCGTCAGTTCGTGACGGGCGAGACCATCGAGGAGGCGATCGCCAACGGCGCAGAGTATCGCAGTCGCGGTTATCGCTACTCCTACGACATGCTCGGCGAAGCCGCGTTGACCCAGGCCGATGCCGAACGCTATTTCCTCGCCTATGAAAAGGCCATCCACGCGATCGGAGCCCATGCCAGGGAGCAGGATCTGCCGCGCGAAGAGGCCGTGCGTCTCGGGCCGGGCATCTCGGTGAAGCTTTCGGCTCTGCACCCGCGCTATGCCCGTTCGCAACGGCATCGGGTGATGCACGAGCTGCTGGCGCGCCTGAAGTCGCTCGCCCTGCTTGCACGGCGCTACAACATCGGGTTGAACATCGACGCTGAGGAATCCGAACGACTCGAACTCTCGCTCGATCTCTTGGAGAGCCTCGTCGTCGATGCCGACCTCGTGGATTGGAGTGGCTTGGGCTTCGTGGTCCAGGCCTATCAGAAACGGGCGCCGTTCGTCATCGATGTCCTGATCGACCTTGCGCGCCGCACGCAGACACGGCCTCCGCGTCGCTTGATGGTCCGCCTCGTGAAAGGCGCCTACTGGGACTCCGAGATCAAACGTGCCCAGGTCGAAGGCCAGATCGACTATCCGGTCTACACACGCAAAGTGCACACGGACGTGGCGTACCAGGCCTGTGCCAAGAAGCTTCTCAGCGCGACCGATGTCCTCTATCCCCAGTTCGCCACGCACAACGCCTACACGCTCGCCTGGGTGCGCGAGGCGGCGCGGCAAGCCAACGTCGCTGAGAACGCGTTTGAGTTCCAGTGCCTGCACGGCATGGGCGAGACGCTCTACGATCAGGTGCTCGGCAAGAGCGATCGGAGTCAGTTGAGCTGTCGTATCTATGCTCCCGTGGGCACGCATGAGACGCTCTTGGCCTATCTTGTGCGCAGGCTCCTGGAGAATGGCGCGAACAGCTCGTTTGTAAACCGCATCGTCGATGAGAGCGTCAGCATCCCTGAACTCGTGGCCGACCCGGTCGCCGCTGCGCTCCTGGATCAGGGCGCTGCGCATCCGGCGATTCCGCTACCGACGCGGATTTTCCCCGACGGCCGAGAAAATTCCCGCGGGTTCGACTGGTCCAGCGAAGCTGCGCTCGTGGCTCTGTCCAATGAACTGATGCCCTTCGCGCAGAAGACCTGGGAAGCCCGCCCGATGATCGCAGTCACGGCGGCGACACCCGGCGTGACCTTGGCCGAGGAGAGCATTGCCACGACCGCGCAGATCCGCAACCCCTCGGACCAGAGCGATATTGTGGGCGCAGTGCAAAGCGCCACGGCCGCCGAGATCGAAACGGCCTTGCGTGCGGCCTGTCAGGCCCAGGCACACTGGTCAAAGGTTGCACCACAAGAGCGCAGCCGGCTGCTGCTGGGCTGTGCACAGGCCCTCGAGGACCATCGGGTCGAACTGGTCGCGCTGGCGGTGCGCGAAGCGGGCAAGTCGATCGTCAATGCCATGGGCGAGGTCCGCGAAGCCGTCGATTTCTGTCGCTACTATGCAAGCCAGCTCAGTGCACATAGCGCATCCCACCTCGCTCCGGACGGACCGATCGTATGCATCTCCCCGTGGAATTTCCCGCTCGCGATCTTCACCGGACAGCTCGTTGCCGCCCTCGCTGCAGGGCGCGTGGTGCTCGCCAAACCCGCTGAGCAGACACCCCTCATCGCCGCCTTGGCCGTAAGGCTTTTCCATGACGCGGGCATCCCGCGCGAGGTCTTGCAGTTCTTGCCCGGCGATGGCGCCGCAGTCGGTGCCGTCCTGGCCGCCTCGCCCGAGATCGCAGGGGTGTTGTTCACTGGCTCGACCGAGGTGGCGCGCAGCATTGCGCGCGGGCTGGCGACCAGTGAGGCTGAGCGCGTGCTCGTCGCTGAGACGGGTGGACAGAACGCCATGATCGTCGATTCAAGCGCCCTGGCCGAGCAGGTCGTGCAGGATATCGTCACGTCCGCCTTCGATAGCGCGGGCCAGCGCTGCTCGGCTCTGCGCCTGGTGTGCCTTCAAGAGGAGGTGGCGCAAGCCACGCTTGCCATGATCCAAGGGGCGATGTCCGAGCTTCGCATCGGGGATCCGAGGCACCTGTCGAGCGACGTCGGCCCAGTCATCGATCGGGAGGCCCAGGAGCGGCTCGTGACCTATATTGAGCGCATGCGCGCACGCGGCCATCGCGTGACGCAAATGGCCGCACCCGCCGCCTGCGGCGCTGGAACCTTTGTGCCACCGACAATCATCGAGATCGACTCGATCAGCGCTCTTTCCGGGGAGGTGTTCGGCCCCGTGCTGCACGTGTTGCGCTACCGTTTCGGCGAGATCGCGCCACTCGTGAATGCCATCAATGCGACCGGCTATGGCCTGACAATGGGCATGCATAGCCGCATCGATGAGCACATTGGCCTGGTCGCCGAGCGGGCCCGCGTTGGCAATCTCTACGTCAACCGGAACATGGTTGGCGCCGTCGTCGGGGTCCAGCCCTTCGGTGGGGAAGGCCTCTCGGGGACCGGGCCCAAGGCGGGAGGCCCGCTCTACCTGGCCCGCCTGGGCGGACCCTTGGGACACGAACTCGATGCGACGCGACGCGATGCGGGAACCGGCAGTCGCGCGGCAACCCAAGTCACAGCCTGGCGCCTCGCGCTCGAGTCGGAGACACGTTATGTCTTGGACTGCCGCGAACGACTCCTGCAGGATCTCCTGCATGCCGTTCGCATCAGCCTTCTCGGGATCCGCTGCACCTTGCCCGGTCCGACTGGCGAGACCAATCTGCTCTGGTTTAGCCCGCGTGGAGCGGTGGGCTGCGTGGCTCTGCGCGAAGAAGATCTCATCAGCCAGATCGGCACCGTGCTCGCCTGTGGCTCTGAGCCTCACGCGGACCCGGCCATGCTGCCCGAATCGCTACGCCGGTTCGTGATCCCGTGGTCCGATGGACAAAGGCTTGATGCGCTCTTGGTGGCTCCGACGGGTGAACCGTGCAGACAATGGAGCGCCCGCATCGCCGACTCCGATGGGCCTCTCATCCCCGTGATCGGGTGGCCAGAAAGCGGTGCCATCGACGGGGCGGTGCCCAGACTTTTTCATGAGCGCACCGTGAGCACCAACACCGCTGCGGCAGGGGGCAACGCTTCGTTGATGACCTTAAGCGACTAGCGCTCAGGCCGCTGCGGCGTCGGCTCGCGGCGGGCCGACAGAGTTCGGCCCACTAGACCCCGAGCGAGATCGCAGCGCAGCGGCAAATCCGGAGATACCCCAGTATCAGCCCACTTTGGGAGGTGTAGAGTAAGCAGGTAGAATCCGCGGACCTGCAGGGGAGGGACCGACCCTTATCGGACCCATTACCAAGAACTGGCTTGAAAATTGCAAGGCTGCATCCTGCTCCGGGCGCTCGACGGTTTAAGGTATCGCGAGCCGATCCGATCGCCAGAGAGCGCACCATCGACGAACCTCCCGAGGAGGTTCGCGAGACGGTCCGGGTATAACGATTCGGGAGAGGCATGGACATTTTCTTTCAGCAGATCATCAACGGTTTGGTCCTGGGCAGCATCTACGCATTGGTTGCCCTGGGCTACACGATGGTGTACGGGATCCTGAGCCTCATCAATTTCGCGCATGGCGACGTGCTCATGGTCGGCGCGCTCACCGCGTATGCCACGGTCATCGGCCTGCAGGCCGTGGCGCCCGGGATACCGGGGCCCCTGCTCTTGTTCATCGGCATCCTGGTCGCCATCCCGGTATGCGTCATCGTCAATGTGCTCATCGAGCGGTTGGCCTACCGGCCGTTGCGCAATGCGCCACGCCTCGCCCCTCTCATCACGGCCATCGGCGTCTCGCTCCTCTTGCAGACGGGGGCGATGATCATCTTCGGGCGCAACTACAAGGTGTTTCCTTCGCTGATGCCATCGGCTCCTGTTGCCATCGGCGGTGCCTCGATCACGCCCACCCAGATCCTGATTCTCGTCTTGGCGGCCGCCATGATGGTGGGGCTTGTTCTGCTCGTCGAGAGGACAAAGCTCGGGCGCGCGATGCGCGCGACCGCTGAGAATCCGCGGATCGCAAGCCTCATGGGAGTGGACGCGAACTCGGTGATTGTCGCGACCTTCGCCATCGGCGCAGCACTGGCGGCGGTGGCCGGCGTGCTCGTCGCGGCGAACTACTCGATTGCGCACTTCTACATGGGTTTCATCCCCGGCCTGAAAGCCTTCACGGCGGCGGTATTGGGGGGTATTGGCAATCTGTACGGTGCCATGGTTGGCGGCCTGCTTCTTGGCATCATCGAGAGCCTCGGCGCGGGCTACATCGGCCAACTAACCGGGGGCTTTTTCGGTAGCAACTATCAGGATATCTTCGCCTTCGTGGTCCTGATCGTGGTGCTCACGCTGCGCCCCTCGGGCATCATGGGCGAGCGCGTCGCCGATCGGGCGTGACCCCCGCTGTGGGTGGCCGTAGGCCGGCTGCGCCAGCTTGCGAACTGGATGGTAAAAACTGGGGAAAGAACCGATGACCGATACTGCTATCACGTCTGTGGCCCCTCCAAGCTCGCGCAACAAGGCCTATGCGGGCATGGCGCTGGCGGCCCTTGCTTTGTTTGCTCTGCCCTTCGTGGCGGGCCTCGGAGGCAACTCCTGGATTCGCATCCTCGACTTCGCGCTGCTGTACTCGATGCTCGCGCTGGGGCTGAACATCGTGGTCGGGTTCGCGGGCTTGCTCGATCTGGGTTACATCGCCTTCTACGCTGTGGGCGCCTACCTTGCCGGACTATTGGCCTCGCCGCAGTTCGCCATCGTGATCCAATCCTTCGTCGATGAGTACCCGAGCATCGGCAATTTCCTGGTCAATCTCTTTGGCCCGGAGATCACCAAGAACGGCATCCATCTATCGGTCTGGTTCATCGTGCCGATCGGGGCGGCGGTCGCTGCGACTTTCGGGGTCGTACTCGGTGCGCCGACACTGAAACTGCGCGGGGACTATCTGGCAATCGTCACGCTCGGGTTCGGGGAAATGATCCGGATTCTCTTGAACAACCTGAACGCCCCGGTGAATCTGACCAATGGGCCGCAGGGGGTGAACCTGATTGATCCGGTCAGCCTGGGCTCGTTGCACTTCAACAAGAGCTACGCGCTTTTCGGGATGACCATTCCTCCGGTGCAGCTCTATTACTATCTATTCCTCGTGCTCGTGATCCTGATCGTCTTCGTGACCATCCGGCTGCAGGATTCGCGGATCGGGCGCGCCTGGGTCGCCATCCGCGAGGACGAGATCGCCGCCAAGGCGATGGGCATCAATACGCGCAACATCAAGCTGCTCGCGTTTGCGATGGGGGCGAGCTTCGGGGGGGTCTCGGGCACGATGTTCGGCGCCTTCCAGGGATTCGTGAGCCCCGAGTCCTTCGTCCTGCCGGAGTCGATCCTGATTCTCTCGATGGTCGTGTTGGGCGGAATGGGTCATATCCCCGGTGTGATCCTGGGAGCGATTCTGCTCTCCGCGTTACCCGAGGTGCTGCGTCATGCGGTTCCGGCGATTCGGCTTCCCGCCCTCGAGGTGATCGATAAGGTCACCTCGGTCGGCCCCACCTTCCTGCACGATCTGATTGTGAATTTCGCTGGCAACTTGCTCGAGCCCGAGGTGTTGAGGCAGCTGATCTTTGGCCTGGCGATGGTTCTGGTCATGCTGCGCCGACCTTCTGGTCTCTGGCCTGCCCCGGAACACGGGCGCGGCTTGCACGGAATCAAGGCCAAGCGTTCGGCAGCGGAGGGCGCGTAATGGTCGCGCAACAGGACGTTCTGCTCTCGGTCAAGGGGGTCAGCAAACGCTTCGGGGGATTGCAGGCGCTCTCTGACGTTGGCATCACGATCCGGCGCGGCCAGATCTATGGCCTCATCGGGCCAAACGGTGCAGGCAAGACCACGTTCTTTAACGTCATCACCGGTTTGTACCAGGCCGATACCGGAACGTTCGAATTGAGCGGCAAGCCCTACTCCCCTTCGGCCCCGCATGAAGTCGCGCGCGCCGGGATTGCACGAACCTTCCAGAATATCCGCCTGTTCGGTGAGATGACCGCTCTGGAGAACGTCATGGTCGGGCGCCATGTGCGCACGCATGCCGGTGTGATCGGCGCGGTGTTGCGCACTCCCTCGGCGCGTGCCGAGGAGGCGGGAATCCGCCAGCGCGCAATGGAACTCCTGGAGTACGTGGGTGTGGCCAAGTATGCAGATTTTCGCGCCCGCACCCTGTCCTACGGGGATCAGCGGCGCCTCGAAATCGCACGAGCCCTCGCGACCGATCCGCATCTGCTCGCCCTGGATGAACCGGCTGCGGGCATGAATGCCACCGAAAAACAATCTTTGCGCGGACTACTCGAGAGCATCAGCCGGGACGGACGCACGATTCTTTTGATCGAACATGACGTCAAACTGGTGATGGGATTGTGCAATCGCGTCACCGTGCTCGACTACGGCAAGCCGATAGCCGAAGGCGAGCCCGCCGATGTCCAGAAGAATCCTGCCGTTATCGAAGCCTATCTCGGCGGAGGCCATTGATGTCTGCAACTCCACAAGAAGTTGTCCTGAAGATCAACGGCCTCATGGTTTCTTATGGGGGTATCGAAGCGGTCAAGGGGATCGATTTCGAAATCCGCCAAGGAGAGCTCGTTACGCTGATTGGTGCCAACGGGGCGGGCAAGACCACCACGCTCAAAGCCATCACGGGGCTTCTGCCTTGGGCTGGTGGCGACATCAGCTACATGGGAGCGAGCATCAAAGGACGTCAGCCCTTCAAGCTCCTGCACGACGGTCTGGCCATGGTCCCCGAGGGGCGTGGGGTGTTCTCGCGCATGACGATCATCGAGAACCTGCAGATGGGCGCCTATGTGCGCACCGATGACGCAGGGATCTCTGCTGACATCGAGAAGATGTTCGGGATTTTCCCGCGACTTAAGGAGCGTGCGAATCAACTCGCTGGCACCATGTCGGGTGGTGAGCAACAGATGCTCGCGATGGCGCGCGCGCTGATGGGCCAGCCCAAGCTCCTTTTGCTCGACGAACCATCGATGGGATTGTCGCCCATCATGGTCGACAAGATCTTCGAGGTCGTGCGCGATATCTCGGCGCAGGGAGTCACGATCCTGCTTGTCGAGCAGAACGCTAGGCTCGCCTTGCAGGCCGCTCATCGCGGCTATGTGATGGAGTCGGGCCTCGTGACGATGTCAGGACCTGCGCGGGAGATGTTGGACGATCCCAAGGTGAGAGCCGCCTACCTGGGCGAGTAAGGCAAGGCGG
>CAJCID010000103.1 GCA_903970305.1 Rhodospirillales bacterium
TTCACGACAACCACGCATTCGATGAACCACTTCTTGAAGTTGAGCGAACGATGCGCAATGCCCAGATGAAGAACATCCGCCAAATACACGCCCGCGAGAAACCAGAAGAAGACGAAATAGGCGACGCCGATTGACAGGGCGGTCCAGGGTCCCAGATGAGCTGGCGCGAAAGCCACACAGGCCAACAGATACGATAGGAGAATCAGATAGCCAATGACGTTATAGATCTTCAAGATGAGTCTCCGCGCCTGGAATCAATGTCGAACTAGAGCTTCCTACAAAGGATGCTGAGCCTTTCTGGGCAATGAGAGTGGAGATTGCCAGATTTTGGATTGGCGGGCAAAATCGATTTTGAACGGTCGCCCCTGCAGATCGTTCTCGAACGGTTACGAGGGCCTCCAGACCAGCCCGATACAGCGGTTTGCTTGGCCAGCGAATGTCTAACCCCTGTTGATTTATTTTAGTGCCGAGAGCTCAACCTAGGGATCTGACGAGAACTCACGCCAGGCCTCTCGACTGAGGCGAAGCCCCGCCACCACTCTCAAGGTCTAAGCTGCATCGCCCAGATTGCGGCGAAACAGTGCGAACAGGCGCTCCCAGTGACGCTCGGCGGCGGCCTTGTCGTACATCCCTTTTCTCTGCGGAAAGGCAAAACCGTGGTGGGTACCTGGATACCACTCGAGCCGGTAGTTCGTACCCGACGTGGCCAACGCAGATTCCAGCGTCGCGATCGCCTCACGCGGTGCATACTGGTCAGTCTCCGCGCAGGCGAAGTAGAGTTCGCCCTTCGCGGTCCCAAGATGGAGATGGGGCGAATCGTCGCGATCGGTGACAAGACCTGCGCCGTAGATGCTCGCGGCGCACTTCAGATCGGAAGGAAACTCTGACGCCGCGGCGATGACGAACGGACCACTCATGCAGTACCCTACCGCGCCCACATGGTCGGCGTCGGCTGCGCCCTGCTCTCTGACATAATCGAGCATGGCCTTCGTATCACGCATGATCTTAGGCAAGGTGAGCTGGTACATGTGATCGAACATGCGCTTTCTGCCCTCCTCGTCCCAGACCATCTGGAAGTCACGGTCTTGCCGGTAGTAGAGATTGGGGAGCACGACGTAGTAACCCACGGTCCCGATGCGTCGGGCCATGTCGTGCAGTTCCTCGCGCTTGCCCGGGGCGTCCATGTAGAACAGCACCACCGGATGAGGACCTGACTCCTCTGGATGGGTGATGAAAGTGTTCATCAGGCCATCGGCCGTCTTGATATCAATGTGGTGTTCGATCATCAAAGTCTCCCAGTGCAAACAGACGAACGGCCTTGCAATGCGGCGCGGTGTACCCTCGCCTGCCCAGCCAAGCCAGATTGTGTACCACGTCACCCGATCTGCGAAACGCCGCTTTGCCCTTCCGACGGCAGCGTTGTGCCCTTTGCACCCTTTGCACCCTTTGCACCCCTTGCCCGCGCAGAGCGGCCCGCCGCCCGACACGCAGTATCCCGCAAAAATGCGCGTGCACGCAGGCCTCCCTATGCCCAAACCTAGCTTCGGCGCTGGTCATGATCCTTTCTCACGCGCTCGCAAAGAGCCCTCGCCCTCCAGGGGAATGAAACCTCCCAGGCTAGACCTGGGACTTCCTAATCGCCTGATCGATATCCCAGAGAATGTCGTCAAGGGTTTCCAGCCCGACCGAGACCCGAATCAGATCCGGCGGCACACCGGAGGCGATCTGCTGGGCCTCGCTCATCTGCCGGTGGGTAGTCGAGGCGGGATGAATGACCAGTGTCTTCGCGTCACCGATGTTGGCCAGGTGCGAGAGAAACTGAACGCTCTCGATGAATCGCTGACCCGCTCGCGCGCCGCCCTTGATCCCGAAGGTCAGTACCGCGCCGGCTCCACGCGGCAGGTACTTTTGTGCCAGCGCATGGTATCGGTTTGTGGCAAGGGCCGGGTAATTGACCCATTCGACAGATGGATGAGTGGCCAGGAAATTGGCTACCGCCAGCGCGTTCGAGCAATGCCGCTCCATGCGCAGCGACAGGGTCTCGACACCCTGCAAGAGCAGGAATGCGTTGAACGGCGAGAGCGCCGGTCCAAAGGTACGCAATCCCTCCATGCGGCACTTCGCGGTGAATCCGAAGTCTCCGAAAGTCTCGTAGAAGCGCACACCGTGATAGCCAGGTGAGGGTTCCGTCATCGTGGGGAACTTGCCGTTGTCCCACGGAAATTTTCCGGATTCGATGATGAGTCCACCCATGGTCGTGCCGTGGCCCCCGAGAAACTTTGTGGCGGAGTGAACGACGATCGCTGCACCCCATTCGAAGGGCCTGCACAGATAGGGTGAGCCGAAGGTGTTGTCGACGAAAAGCGGCAGACCCGCCGCGTTGGCGATCGCTGCAACGGCTTCGATGTCGAGCACGTTAAGCGATGGATTGCCCAGCGTCTCTGCATACAGCACCCGGGTTCTTGGCGTGATGGCAGCCGCGAAATTCTCGGGTTCGTCCGCATCGACGAACACTGTATTGATGCCAAGCTTTCGAAAGTTGACATCGAACTGCGTGTAGGTCCCGCCGTAGAGCGTCCGTGCCGCGACGATTTCGTCACCCGCTTCGAGCACGTTCAGCAAGGCAACCATCTGGGCGGCCATCCCGGTCGCGGTCGCCACGGCGGCCCGACCGCCCTCGAGAGAGGCGATGCGCTCCTCCAGAACCGCGACAGTCGGATTGGACAATCTCGAATAGACGTTGCCGAAGGTCTGCAAATTAAACAGACTCGCGGCGTGCTCGGGGTTATCGAACACGTACGATGTGGTCTGGTAGATAGGCACGGCCCGGCTACCTGTTTCGCTGTCGGGGATCTGCCCCGCGTGCAGGCTGAGCGTATCGAATCCGAATTTTCGGTCAGTCATGCTTAGTCCCCGTCATTGGGGCCGGTGGGAGGAGATGACACCAGTATTGACGCCCATCCAGTTCAGGCCGCCAAAGAGCCGGGCAAACTCGATCTTCACGCAGCGATCCATGATCACCGTCAGACCGGCACGTTCCGCGATCTCTTTGGCCGCCTCGTTGACAACCCCGATCTGCAGCCAGAGAAACTTCGCGCCGATTGCGACTGCGGCCTCTGCAATCGGGACGCAATCGGCGGGTTTGCGAAAGACATCCACCAAATCCACTCGCACGGGGATGGACTGGAGGTCGGGATAGCATTTCTCACCCAAGATCTCAGGGTACTTCGGGTTCACCGGGATGATTCGGTAGCCTTTTTCCTGCATGTACTTCGCTGCGAAATAGGAGGGTCGGTACCAATCGGCGGATAGTCCGACGATGGCAAGAGTACGGGACTCGCGCAAGACGTGACGTAGGGTGACGATGTCGTCCATGAAGACCGGTCGGGTTGAAGGCGCATTCCACCGAAATGCGAAAAGTGCCGACTAGAATAGCACTCGGAACGCCAAACTCCCCGAGTCTCCAGTATCGCCGCTCATTGCCTAGGGAGAGGCGCGCCCCGTCCCTTCCCAATCGGGCTTTCCGGTCCGTGGTAGAACATGCGAGAATCCGGTCGGGAACCGAACAACACCTCCCCATTTCCGACACTCCCAGCGAGATCACGACCGGCCCGATGCACAGAATCCTGATCGCCCTTTGCGCTTTGTTCTGGATCACTGCGGCACCAGCCGCCTCCTCGGATGAGCATGAGGTGATGGCGACGGTGCACCAGTTCATAGACGGCTTTAATACCGGGGACACCAAATCTGCGCTGGCTGCCTGTGCAGACGAGGTCTCGATCATCGATGATTTTCCGCCACACGAGTGGCATGGCCCGGGATCCTGCGCCCGATGGGCGAGCGACTTCGATGCGGACGCGACGAAAAATGGCATTACCGACGGTATCGTCACATTGGGCAAACCACGGCATGTCATCATCACTTCCGATCGGGCCTATGTCGTAGTGCCTGCGAACTATACCTACAAGCAAAAGGGCAAACCCGTGAAGGAGATCGGTTCGCGGTTTACTGTCGCCCTTAAAAAGGGCAACACAGGCTGGTTGATCACGGGCTGGGCCTGGGCGCAATCGTAACCAAAGGCCGTTTTGCCTTAGTTCACAACGAGCCCTCAGCGAGTCCCGCAGACACCGTTTGGCTCCGGTTAGGGCACCAAGGTCATGAACAGGTAGACCACGAAGATCACCAGATGAATGACTCCCTGTAGCACGGTGGTTCGACCTGTCCCAAGCGAGAGCGA
>CAJCID010000104.1 GCA_903970305.1 Rhodospirillales bacterium
CAATTGCAGGGAGCGCTTGATGAAAGTACGTCGCGAAGGCAAAGTCCGATACTCTTTCTACAGGTCCGATCCACCCAGGCTTAACGCTGGAAGATCCCGCCAGGATGACTCCGGCAGGATGATCCCGGTGCAACCCTTTGCATGCTAGTCGGCTCGAGGTCGCATTTCAATCGCGGCGGCAAGATCCCAATAGCATTAAGACCTGAACGCGCGCTGCAGTGTAGCACCGCGTGGGCACCGCACCCCTGACTTCTCTGGGAGGGCTCTTCTGAAAGCCTTAGTCGAAGGGCGCGCCCTGATAGCGATCGACTTCGACCGAGGTGACTGGACTCGCGTGATTACCCCAGGAGCTGCGGATGTACGAGACCACCTCAGCGATCTCCTGGTTATGGAGTTCCTGCGCAAAGGGCGGCATGCCGTACGGACGCGGATTCCCCGCCGTGACCGGGCCGAAGCCTCCCATGAGCACGATCCGGATCGGATTGGTGGGCGAACTCATCAGGATCGCGCGGTTGCCTGCCAGCGGCGGATAGATACGCGCGACACCCTGCCCGTCTTCGCCATGACAGTCGCTGCAATGCTCGCGATAGATTGCCGCGCCGCGCGCGCGTGCGGGCGCCTCGGCCAGGACCGCCTCCGAGTCGTTCGTCTGAACGGGCTCATGGCTGGGCAAGGGAGCGTCCTTCAGGTAGGTGGCGAGCGCTTCGAGGTCATGCGTGTCAAGATATTGCAGACTGTCTTCGACCACTTCGGCCATGGGACCGAAAATCGTCGCCCGCGCCGAGACGCCGGTGCGCAACAGCGAGACGAGATCGTCCTCGGGCCAGTCCTTAAGGCCCGCCTCCGAGGCGCCCAGAAGCGAGGGTGCATACCAGTTCATGATCGGGATCTGCCCTCCGGAGAGTCCCAGCGCGGAATCGGTTGCGCCAAGCAGGTTGCGATCGGCATGACAGGCATCGCAATGACCCAGAGCCTGTGCGAGGTAGGCGCCCCGGTTCCAGGCCGGTGAGCGCGCCGGATCCGGCTGCCATTGTCCCGGGGTGAAATACAGAGCGCGCCAGACAACGAGGAGCAGCCGCTGATCGTAAGGAAAGCGCAGTTCGGGCGCCCGCGCTGGAGCCCTTTGGGGGGCGAGGGTGCGTAGGTAAGCATAAAGCGCGTCCGAGTCCGATCGCGTGACCTTCGTATAGTTGGTAAACGGAAAAGCCGGGTAGAGAAAGCGGCCATCTTTGCCGATGCCGTTATGCAGAGCGCGCCAGAGATCATCGGCGCTATAGGATCCGATGCCCGTGGCCACATCCTGGGTGATGTTGGGCGTGTAGATCGTACCGAAGGGCGTGGCGATCGCGCGCCCTCCAGCATAGGGCGTGCCGCCCCGCAGGGTATGGCAGGCCATGCAGTCACCGGCCGCGGCCAGGTACTGGCCCCGCGCGAGCTCGTCTGCCCCACCCGGGCTCGATGGGGAGGCGATGAACTCCTCGCGCGTGCCGCGCTGCCAGATGAACGCCAAGGCCAGGACCAGGAAGACGAGAAGGCCTGCAACGCTCACGAGGACGATGCGCCTCATGGCAACGCGACCCTCGAGAGGCTGCCGCACTCGAGTGGTGCGGGAGCCTCAAATTGGAGGGCCGGTCGTGCGTTCTGGGAGACCGGCTGGCTGGCGAGCCAGGCGGTTAGGGCATTCACGTCGGCGTCGGACAAGCGCATCGCCAAAGTAGCCATACAGTCGGGTGCCCGTGCGGTGCGCCGGCCCGACTTCCATGCGCCCAGCTGGGCATTGAGGTAGTCGCGCGGCAGACCGATCAAGCCCGGAACAGCGGGCGCTATGCCCTGCAGCTGGCGGCCATGACAGGCACTGCAGGCGGGAAGCTGAAGGCTCGCGTCACCCTCCTCGACGATCAGACGGCCTCGTTCGAGAGTCGCGGCGTTCGCGCTCGTGGCAGCTGGCGCGGCATAGGCCGGATGGGCATTGGAGAAGAAGTCGGCGATCTCATGGAGATAGGCGGCGGGCATCCCCGAGAGCAGGTAGCCCATCGGCAGATAGTGGCGGGTGCCATCGCGAAACGCGACCAGCTGGTTGTAGAGATAGCCGCTGGGCTTTCCGGCGATACGCGGATAGTAGCCGTCCGGACCCGCCCTTCCCTCGGGTCCATGACAGGCCGTGCAGGACTTAAGGCGCTGCTCGAGGGTGTCTGGGACGGGTTGGGGCAGATGGGGTACGCCCGGTGCGGCCGGTGTGGACGTCTGCGCCTCCTCTGAGCCTGCGCCGGCAATGCAGCTGCTGCCGAGAAGAGAGCCCAGAAACCAGAGCAAGAGATGTCTTCCAACCCGGCCCATCCTGCCCGAATGGCGCGGTGTCGGGCGAGATCTCCTGGGCGCACCGGTCCTGCAACCGCCGCCAACGGGTGCGCTTGAATGACCGAAACCGTGGCCTTGATTTCTCGCTTTCATGAAGATGTTGATTCTAGTCCTGTGGCGGTGTCTCAGATCAAGGCCGGGGCGCGGCGCTAACAGGCCTCGCACTTGACGATCACAGCTGCCCGGCGGCGCCCTTGCTGCGGCACGAGAGGACGTGGGACAGCGCACAGACCCAAGGCACATCGCGATCCCATGATAGCCAGCCCCGATCAACGCTGCGCGAGGCGCTGCGCATTGCCTTGAGAAGGTGGTCGCGTTGGGGTGCGGCAACTTGGCCGTCGTTGTATTCGGAGTTCGAAGGCCATGTCAGACACAGGCGGCGAGGAAACCATCACCCAGGAGCTCGATGAGGCCTGCGCGCGCGAGGCGATTCACACGATCGGCACGATCCAACCGCATGGCTTTCTGATCGTCGCCGATGTAGCGAGCGCGCGCATCGTTCAGGTCTCGAGCGGCATCGTCGGACATTGGCCGGGACTCTTCGACGCAGCGCGCCTGATCGATGCGCCGCTTCTGGACTGGGTGAGCGGATTCGGACCGGATCCGTCTCGTCTTCTGCGTTCCTTGCCCACTTCGGTGCCGATCGCGCTCTCCCTGCAGCCGCGGATCGCCGAGTCCGAGCGACCGAGTGACACGGTGCTGCACGAGGATGGGGAACTCGAATGCATCGGTCATCAAAGCGGGGGCTTCCCCGTCCTCGAGTGGCAATCGCGCGGCGATCCGATCGCAGGCGACTCCGATTCCGGCGCCCTCATCACCGTGATGCGCAGTGCCATCGCGCGCCTCAGCGGATCCACCGAGCTCGGTGTGTTCTACTCGGACTGCGTGCGCGAGGTGTCCCGCTTGTCCGGGTTTGATCGCGTCATGATTTACCGGTTCTTGCCCGACTGGAGTGGAGAAGTGATCGCCGAGCATGTGTCAGGGGCTCGGACTCTGGAGACGCGCTTTCTTGGCCTGCGCTTCCCGGCCTCTGACATCCCCAGTCAGGCTCGCAGGCTCTACACGGCCAATACGATTCGCGTACTCGCCGACGTGCGCGCCAGGCCCGATACCTTTGTACCGCACGAGCTCCCGGGCGGCGGCGTGTTGGATCAAAGCCATAGCCTCCTGCGGGGCTTTTCCGAAGTGCACCTGCGCTACCTCAGGAACATGGGGGTCTGCGCGACCATGACCCTATCGATTCTATGCGATGGCAAGCTCTGGGGACTGATCGCCTGCCATCACTACGCTCCGCGGGTTCCTCCCTATCACGTGCGCTCGACGCTGCGCCACCTCTGCGAGCTGGTGGCCGACATCTCGACGATGCGCGTGGAGGCGCTCAATCAAATCGAGCTGGCCCGCGAATTGGTGCACCACGAAAGACTCTTGAGCCAGCTTCATGACGCGTTGTTGCACGAGTCGGATCTGGGTGTGGTGCTCGACCAAAAGCTCCCCGAATTCCTTGCAGCCTTCGATGCCAGCGCGTTTTGCCTGCGCGTGGACGGCCTTGACTACACCTTCGGCCAGACCGCGCCAGGCGCTTCGCCCGCCCAGATCCTAGACGAGCTGTCGCGAAGGTTTGACGCTCATCCGATCGCGCCCAGCATCGCCGAGTGGACCGAGCTGCTTGCATCGGGAGGTTCGCCTCTCACCTTTCTACCTGCTGCTGCGGGTCTTCTCGCCGCTCAGCAACCCGGGGCCGTCCGGGAGATCTGTGCATTCACCCGGGCCGAGGTGTCCATCGAGGTGCACTGGGCGGGCGCACCGACCAAAGCCGCTGTAGCCGACCAGAACGGCGACGTCCGCCTCGAGCCGCGGCGCTCTTTCGCCCTCTGGAATGAGAGGGTCGCCGGCACCGCGCGCGCCTGGTCGCGGGCCGAGTCCGAAGCCTGTCAGCGGCTCTTGCGGGCTCTCAGCGACATCTGCAGGGTGCGTCTGAACCAGAAGCT
>CAJCID010000105.1 GCA_903970305.1 Rhodospirillales bacterium
TTGATGCCAGCCTGTTTGAATTCCTTCATGCGCTCGAGAACATGCGCGAGTACCCATCTGTCGAGTTCGGGCATCAGTCCACAATCGTGCGCCAGGGGGAGAAACCTGATGGGCGGAATCAGCCCCCACTTCGGGTGGTTCCAGCGAATCAGCCCCTCAGCGCCTCTCATCTCTCCATTTGTCAGGCTCCCCTTTGGCTGAAAGTACAGGGTCAACTGCTCGCTCACCAGCGCCGTGCGGAGCTCAGACTCCAGTATGCTGCGCAGGTCCGACTCCCTCTCCATTGAAGGCTCGAATGCCATAATCCGGGCAGTGCCGCCTTTCTTGGCTTCTTTCAGTGCGAGCGCTGCGTGTCTTATCAGAACATCAGCGGTCCGGCTATCGTCAAGGGCGACCACCAAGCCACCTCGCGCGCCCAGAGTCATTTGACGACTGCTGACCATTACAGGTCGGGCTACGCAGTCCTCCAGTGCCAAGACCCGTTGGGCGAAGGTTCGCGCGTCCTCCTGCATCAGGACGGGAAAAAGGTCACTATTTAGCCGGAATACCCGGTCCCCGGCGTCCAAGGCTACCTGCAGTCGTGACGCCATTTCGCACAGCACTCGGTTGCCCTCGGAGATGCCACCGATTTCATTGACGATCCTAAACCGACTGAGATCAAGCAACAGCAGATAGAAATGCTTGCCGTCCCTGAGCCGCTCTTCAATGTCTTGAACCAGCGCGCGTTCGCTCGGGAGTCCGGTTAAGTCGTCTATATCGCTCAGGTTGAAGGGATCGAAGCGCTTGAGGTCCTCGTCCGAGGCATCCGCAGAGCGGCACATCATCCCTCCATGCTCCAAAGGAAAATGGCGACTGATCATCCAACGTCCCAGCTCCATCGAAAGGCCCAGTCCCGAGGTGGGTTTTCTGGAAATGAGGCACGCCTCCATCGCCGGAAATAACACGGTGCTTGAGAACTTCGGGATGTAGTCATAGGGCGAGAAGCCTACTACTTCGGTGCGCGACCGGCTCACGCCGTCCAGGTAGGCTTGATTGCAGTCCAAGACTCGCCAATCCGCGTCGACCTCACACCAGGCCTCGCTGGCACCGTCGAAAAGCGCCGCTTGCGAATCCAGCCCGGGCCGGTAACGGACTATGGCGTCTTGCTTGAGACGCTTTGCCTGACCCAACGCGATGGTCCCATGACGAAGGAGCGTTTCCGCGTCCCGACCGCCGCTCGGTGCATCAACAATACCCGCCGCGGCGCCTAGAACGAGATTGCGATGGCCGACTTGAATGGGGCGCAGGGTCTGTGCCATTGCCGACCGGAACATCTCTTCCTCAGCGACGCGGCTTGGTCCGCTCAGGAGCAACACGAAGATATCGCTATTGAGCCGATAGAGCGCCTCGGTCGCCTTCACCACAACCTGAAGCCGGGATGCCATTTCCAACAAAACCCGGTCCCCCGCCTCAAGCCCCTCATTGTCATTGATGCTCTTGAACCGGTTCAGTCCTATCAACCTGAGGGAAAAGTGTTCGTCTCGTGCCAGGCGCTGTGTAACTTCTAACGTTAGTGCGAGCTTGTTGGGCAATCGCGTGAGCGGGTCGCGGACGGCCTCCCTCGATAGCTGGTACTGTTCGATGGTCGATTCGTCTGCTTTGTTAGCCAGAACGTATGTACCTCCAGCGTGTCGAAATGCGCGTACGAACTTCCAACTATTGGCGAGCACGGAGTATCCAATGAGCGCAGCGCTACCCCCCTCGAGGCAGAGTCCATGGGTCTTGAAGAATACTGACTCTCGAAAGTCTGGATAGTAGTCAAGAATAGACCTGCCAATGACTTCATCACGACTCCGGCCTATGCTTGCGAGATACGCATCGTTGCAGAACCGGATCACAAGGTTGTCGTCAAAATCGACTATTTCCTCATGGACTTCGTCCAGGACACGGGCGATATAGGAATTGGTTTCTGCTCTGAGTAATTCCTTCGCGGCGACCTCCCCGAGCTTATTGTTGCCGATAGCCGAATGGCCAGAACCGACCTGACTCTTGCTCGTGCGCCTACCTGACATTGAAGTATTCCATTCGCAAGAACGAGCGATTGATGTGGGGTTTGGGTAGCGAAGGGTGCTCGCACCTGTCCACACCTATGACCTATCGACCCCTTGTTAGGTTACTGAAGCGTGAGCACACGAGAAGCTAGAACGAGTAGGTGCATAGGCCATTGAGTACGGCTACCACTACCTCTACGCCTTTGCAGTGCCTTTGGCAAATCTGCCGCCGCGCGAACCGCGACTGAGTGAGTCCCAGCGACTTCGGGTCGTCGATGCGAAGCGATGGGTGTGTTCCTACTCATACGGCTTTCTCGAGCCTGTCGGTCTCGCCAGTTGCTCATACGCGTGTCGATATGCGCAATGCAACTCCAAAATGCATGACTCCGGAAGATGTGAAGATGTCGCTTCCGAAGCTGCATTGGCCGAAATGTACTGAAGGGAAGCGGGCATGGGTCGACTCGATCACAATTCCCAAAGCGGGTGATATACCGGACCGCTGGGCATTCGAGGGCAAATTCAGACCTGCGCGGTGGCTAGGAGGCGACATCGGCGCGGGACGCGCCCTGAAAGTCTTGCCCATCTCGGGGAGGGCGCGATTGGAGGGCCGGTCAGATTGGGCAGCTTAACCGCCCTTCGGCCTTAACTTTCTCAAAGTGAAGCCGATATTGTGGGATGACGAAGGTGATCAACTGCCGCGCCGCGATCGATCTACCAGAGTCTCATGTCAATACCTGAGCCAGAACCTGCTGCTGTCTCCACTTTGGACCGTTTGGGGTTCTTTGCCCGGTACCACCAGGAATACTAGAGCTTATGCCAGCCGCTGCCGGACACTCATTGGCTCGCCCAAGACCGGTGGACCAGGTCGATCCGTCCGAGGTGACCATCAATTCGATTCTCGCCGGTCGGTGCCTGACGGCGGTATTTCAGCCCGTGTTCGATATCCGGTCGGGGCGAATCTACGGCTATGAGGGACTGACACGAGGTCCCCCTCGGACCAGGCTCGAGTCTCCCTTGAGGCTCTTTGAGGCCGCAGCCGCGCAAGGGGTTCGCGAGCAGGCCGAGCAATTGGCGACCGATGTGGTGATGCAGAGGTTCGGTCAACTCAAGCGCTCGGGGATCCTGTCCCTGAACATCAGTCCCGATGTCCTGGAGGCCATTATTATCGACGGCTCAAAGCTTCGGGAAAAGCTGACCCTTGCTGGACTAGAGGGCGCCCGTCTCGTCGTCGAGTTGACCGAGACTCACGCTTATCGGGATCTGGAGCGCCTCCAGAAGTGCCTGGCGATTCTGCGGGCCCTCGGCGCCCGAATAGCGATCGACGATCTCGGAGCAGGCTATTCAAGCCTGCGTCTGTGGTCGGAGCTTCGCCCCGAGTTCATCAAGATCGATCGGCACTTCATTCAAAACATCCATCAGGATGCATTGAAGTTGCACTTTGTGCGATCTTTGACTGAGATCGCCCATGAAATGCGCTGTACGGTCATTGCAGAAGGTATCGAGCTCACCGAAGAGCTAGAGGTCGTTCGCGATGTCGGCATCAAGCTGGCCCAGGGATATCTCCTCGGCCGGCCAGAGGCGGTTCCGACCGGCAAGCTGCCATCCCGGATCCACGAAGTTATCCAGACGTCGATGCTCAGTGTATTCCCCATCCAATCCATTCACCCCCTGGAGTCCGTCTCAGCGAGCGCCCTGGCGGTACCCATCGCTCCCGTCAGTTCCAAGACGACGCTTGCGACCGTATATCAGCGATTCGTGGATGACCAAGACTTACTCGTGCTGCCGGTGGTGGATGAGCATAAACCGATCGGATTGCTCAACCGACATCGCGTGCTCGAGGAATTCTCTCGCCAGTACCGTAGGGAGTTGCTGGCAAGGCGGTCCTGCAAGAGCCTGATGGATTCTTCACCCTTCGTCGTCGAGGCCAGCATGGACATCCAATCCCTGAGCACCCTTGTCGCGGCCGGTAAACGGCGACACTTCGTCGATGGCTTTTTGATCACGCGGGCGGGTCGGTACCTGGGTATTGGAGACGGACTCCACTTGATGCAAGAGATCGCCCGCCTTCAGATCCGCACCGCCATCTACTCGAATCCGCTGACCTTGCTCCCTGGTAGTGTGCCCCTCGATGAGCACATGCAGCGCCTCCTCGATGCGGGCGCCCCCTTCGCAGTGGCCTACTGCGACCTGGACAACTTCAAGGCCTACAACGACGTCTACGGTTATCGGCGAGGAGATGAAGTCATTCGGTTCTGTGCCGAGGTACTGACCAAGGCCTGTATCCCAGGTCGGGACTTTCTCGGACATATCGGCGGTGACGACTTCATCATCGTATTCCAGAACCCGGAATGGGAGCATGTGTGTCGCAGTGCAATTGGACAGTTTGATGAACGGCGAAGGGATTTCTTCGAGCCGGAGCATCTGGCCGCAGGAGGTTACTTCGCAAGGGGGCGCGGAACATCTGAACTCTTCTTTCCGCTTGTGGGACTTTCAATCGGGGCATTGGAGATCCAGAGAGGTCACTATCAGTCCATCTCAGAGGTCTCTGTCCGGACAGCGGCGTTGAAGGCGCAGGCCAAGAGGGCGGCCGGAAGCTATCTTGCCCTCGATACCCTCAAGTGATCGAGACCCGGCTCGTGCCCCTGGATTTCGAACCGGCTCCCGCAAGCTATTTCGAGCCTGCCCGAACTATGGGGCTCGTCTACAAGAATGACGCCGCTTGTCGTGCCTGTCCTCCGCTCATGAGCATCCGGCGATTTGCCGAATCGGCCTGTGCGGTGCGCCGCATTGCGGTGACGCGCCCCTAAGATTGGCTCGATGTTCGGGGTTGCGCCAATGGTTCTGTTTGGTTGGCCGAAGGATTTGGCGCGCAACTGGCACAAGTTCAAAGGAACAGTCACGGCCGCTCAACTGCACAGAATCCCTGAGCGACCCAAGAAAGACCCCGGCTATTGTCCCGTATCCGCGACCGGGTAGACAACGCGTTGATCGATCGCATAGAGCAGACACCTGAGTTGCGTGTGCGGCTGGCAGTTGGCGAGCGCACTTTTTTCCGCATCGCTGCCCAGGCCTATTCCATAGTGACCGTCGACTGAAAAAGCAAAGGCGCGTGGAGGACTGAGCCAGAGAAAACGTTGATAGTTCGACTGTACATTCGCGTTGCCGTTGTCGTATGTCTTAAGGACCTCGAGGTCTTCGACGTCGACCCCGCCGCCCGGGTGGCGCAGATCGGTCTTCACATCGAAGGCGAGTCCAAGAGATCTGAAGAATCGCTCTAGCGCGGGCAACCAGATGCCCAGCCCTTCCTGCAGATGAAACATCTTGTGCGAATCGTCCAGGAACGGCCCGAAATCAAGCATGGTTGCATGACCGCCCGCCGCGTTGTAGGCCTCGAAAAGCTGCTCTGGCAGAGGCTGGGCAAAGTAGCTGTCGTTGTCTCCATACAGGAAAAGCGCTGGCACTTTGCTCGTCCTTCCGAAGTTGCCGAACGCGCTCACGAGGTTGGTCTCCCAGCCGTTACAGCTGTCCTGCCGCATGCCGCCCGCAATGTTCACGATGCCCACTACGCCGGGGATGTTGCGCGCGCCCAGCGCCACCGTGACGAGACCGCCTTGCGACTGCCCGATGACAACGATGCGGGTGGGATCCACGTAGGGGAGCTTTTGCGCATAGTGGATTGCGACCTCCACATCGTCGGCCCACAGTCTGCCCGCAGAGGTAAATTGGCAACTGCCCTCGAGATAACTGCCGCCGGACTTCGAAAAACCGGCGCGATTGGGAGCAATGACCACGTAGCCGCGCTTGACGAATTCCAGAGCCTGTCCATAGAACGCACCGCTTTTCTGGAAGGTGGGATTGCCGTAGGCCTTGCCGTGGTTGATGACCACCAAAGGATAGCGGCCCTCCGCCTTGGGCGCATAGAGCTGCGTCTCGAGAAGGATGTCGAATAGGCCCATCGACTTGGGAATGAAGACGGTCTCTTCTCTGAGGTCGGCTCCGTATGCCGAGTTTACGCTGACCCCGAAAAGAACCATGGCCGCAAATGCGAGGATTGGACAGTAAGGGATTTTCATCGAGTCGAGGTACCTGGTTGGCCGCTGCAGGGACGTAGACCTGAACTTAGCTCCAAACAGGTCAAATTCTCAAGTCGGGGATACACAAGGTGCCTTACCCGGGCCTATCTGGACGGTTTCGAGCGGCCAGTTGACCCGGCCCCTCCAATCCGAAATACTGGACTTTGTGAGACCCGAACCCGCATCCCGCTTCCCCGGCGACGAGACTTCGCAAGCCTTATGAGCGATGAGCGCCGCATTGTCACGATCCTCTTTGCCGACGTCGTTGGCTCGACCGCCTTGGGGGAAGCCATGGACCCTGAG
>CAJCID010000106.1 GCA_903970305.1 Rhodospirillales bacterium
TCTAGGAACGACAACAGGATAGCGAAGGCGGCGGCCAGCGACATCCCTTCGCAATAGCGCGCCAGGCCCGGCAACAGCTTGGGATGGCCGGCGACGACAAAGCCGAACTGGGCCAGCGACAGCGCAAAGGCCAGGATCAGACAGAAATTGCCGAGTTCCGCGATCATGCGCCACCAAACGGTTTGTCGGGCGCGGCGGAGGACGCCGTCATTCCCGATTCGGGCCGCCATTCACCCTGCTTCTTCAAGGCGTCGGAGACGTTTTTCGGCATGTATTTCTCATCGTGCTTGGCCAGGACCTGCGTCGCCGTCAACCGGTCGCCCGCCGCCAGCACACCTTCGCAGACCACGCCCTGGCCTTCGCGGAACAGGTCGGGCAGGTCGCCCTTGTAAACGACGGCGACCTCTTTCAGCTTGTCCTGGACGATGAAGGCTGTGCTGCCGTCGGTCGATTTGACGACGGTGCCCGGCTTCACCAGGCCGCCCAGCCTTACGGTCTGGCCGGCCGGCACATCGGCGTTGATCAATTGCGCCGGCGTGTAGAAATAGATCGCCTGGCCTTTCAGTGCATAAAGGCTCAGCCCTGCGGCCAGCAGCAAGGCCGGGGCGGCGATCAGGAAGATGCTGAGGCGCCGGCGCGCCTTGACGCTTTTCGAGTTCTGAGACCCGGGCTTCGAGCTCAGAAAGCCTTGCGCGCGCACGCGCGAGTAGTTCGGTTTGCACCGCGAGTTCCTCGCGAGTCGCGAGGTCGAATTTGGCGAAGCCTTGCTGCAACAACGCGCGCACATTCTGCTCGAGATCGCGCGCGGGACTGCGTCGCGCGAGTTCTCCTATGCGCGCCTGTAGATCTTCGAAAAAGGCGTTGAAATCCATAGCCAAGAGTCTAGCACGTGCCCGGGATCGCGGGCGACTCGGTCAAAATATGCCCCTCAGTAGTGCAAAACAGAGCCGTGCAATTCGGTGCATAAGCACGATGATGGTGCATCTGTTCTTTAGGCGGCGTTTAGAAAAGCGCCGTACAGGGGAGGGGCGATGGCAAGCGCGGCGCGGCCACGCTCATTGATGCACCACTTTGAGGCGACGAGCTTCAGAATCCAATGGCATAGACATTGCTTTTGAGAGCCAATCCAAAAGAAAGACTGCGCTCGGCTTCGAGTGGGGCGCAGTCGGCCTGGCGACCGGGGGATCTTATGAAATTGATCACGGCAATCATCAAGCCCTTCAAGCTCGACGAGGTTCGCGAGGCGCTCTCGGCGATCGGGGTGCAGGGCATAACCGTTACCGAAGTGAAGGGATTTGGTCGCCAGAAAGGTCACACTGAACTCTATCGGGGGGCTGAATATGTCGTGGATTTTCTGCCGAAGGTGAAAATCGAGGCGGCCGTACCCGACGAGATTGTGGAACGCACGATCGAGGCCATTGAGACCTCGGCGCGCACCGGCAAGATCGGGGACGGAAAGATTTTTGTTTATGACGTCGAACAGGTCGTCCGGATTCGTACCGGCGAGACCGGCAAGGATGCTTTGTAAATCGCAAGGGGATGGTCAGCATGAGAAATTGTATCGGCAGGTTCGCACTGGCTGCTGCATTGGTTCTACTGGGAGGGAGCGCAACGCAGGCTCTGGCGCAAAGCGATGCGGCCACGCCGGCCGCTCCGGCGGCAGCAGCGGCCGCTGCCCCGGCGGACGCGGCGGCGGCCACTCCGGCTCCGACCCCGAACAAAGGCGATACCGCATGGATGCTGACCTCGACCGCGCTCGTCCTGGCCATGTCGGTGCCGGCCCTCGCGCTGTTCTACGGCGGACTCGTGCGCAGCAAGAACATGCTCTCGGTTCTCATGCAGGTGTTCGTGACCTTCTCCTTGATCACGGTGCTGTGGTGCGTCTATGGATACTCGCTTGCCTTCACAGAAGGGAACGCCTTCATAGGCGGCTTCGACCGACTCTTCCTGAAGGGCATGTTTGATCCCGAGACCGGCAATTTTTCGATGGCGGCCACCTTCAGCAAGGCCACGCCGCTCTACGAATTAGTCTATGCGGCCTTCCAGGCAACGTTTGCGGCAATCACATGCTGCCTGATCCTTGGGGCGCTCGTCGAACGCATCAAGTTCTCAGCGGTCCTCCTGTTCATGGTGCTCTGGTTCACCTTCAGCTACCTCCCTGTTGCCCACATGGTGTGGTTCTGGCCCGGCCCTGACGAGTTCAAGAGTGCTGCGGTCGCCGATGCCGTGACGGCGAGGGCGGGCTTCATCTGGCAATCCGGTGCGCTCGACTATGCCGGGGGCACCGTGGTGCATATCAACGCCGGTATCGCCGGTGTGGTAGGGGCGTTCATCATCGGTAAACGAGTTGGACTAGGGCGCGAATCGATGGCTCCGCACAGCCTCACCATGACCATGATTGGCGCGTCCTTGCTGTGGTTCGGTTGGTTCGGCTTTAACGCCGGATCGGCGCTCGAGGCGAACGGCTTCGCAGCCCTCGCGTTCATCAACACCTATCTTGCGACCGCCTGTGCGGTGCTGTCCTGGACTTTTGCCGAGTGGATGATCAAGGGCAAGCCCTCGATGCTTGGCGCCGCATCAGGGGCCGTCGCGGGCCTGGTCGCCATCACGCCGGCGGCCGGTAATGTCGGCATCAGCGGCGCGTTCGTGATCGGCATTGCCGCGGGTCTGGTGTGCCTTTGGGGCGTGACGGGCCTGAAGAAAATGATCCGGGTCGACGATTCGCTGGATGTGTTTGGCGTGCACGCAGTAGGCGGAATATTGGGTGCCTTGCTGACTGGTGTCTTCAACGCCCCGAGCCTTGGCGGCCCGGGATCTTCCGACTGGGTTACGGGTAAGCAGATCTACCCGGGCATCCTCGCGCAATTGTTCATCCAAGCCAAGGCCGTCGGTATTACCATTGTCTGGACAGCTGTGGTTGCCTTCGTAGCCTTCAAGTTGGTCGACATGCTGATCGGGCTTAGGGTCACTGAAGAGCAGGAGCGGGAAGGTTTGGATATCTCGTCTCATGGCGAGTCGGCGTACCACCCATGATCGATTTTGTTGTACGGCAGTAGATGGTGTAGTTCGTTTCTCCTCTCCAGAAGTTTCGAGCCTCCTCGGAGGTTTAAGGCCAGAAGGTTGCCCCTTCTGGCTTTTTTTTGCGCCTGAAAAGGCCCCTATTGGCGGCTTAGCGAGCCTATCTTGGCGCGGCGTGCTCCCCGCAATCCCTTTAAATCGGCTTCTGTCGGCCCCATCTTCTGGAAATTGCGCATCCGGACGAAGGCTTTACGTCGAGGCCTTTGGGGTGCGGGCGGATGGGTATAGGCGTTTCCCGTACAATCCAGTCAAAACGAAAGGCGCCATGGTTCCTCACCTGATGACTGCACTATCCGGACCCCTCTTGGATCTGGAGAAGCGCATTTTGGACGCAACTCCTTCCATCGAGCGCTGGTTCCGCCTCGAGTGGCAGGAGCATACTCCGCCGTTTTACTGTTCCGTCGATCTGCGCAACGCCGGCTTCAAGCTCGCGCCGGTGGACACGAACCTGTTTCCGGGCGGGTTCAATAACCTGTCTCCGGAGGTGTTGCCGCTTGCTGTCCAGGCCGCCATGGCCGCGATTGACAAGATTTGTCCGGATGCCCGGAATTTGCTGTTGATCCCCGAAAACCACACGCGCAACACGTTTTATCTCCAGAATGTCGCGAGACTCTCGGCCATATTGCGGCAGACCGGTCTGAACGTGCGGCTCGGGAGCCTGAACCCGGAGATCACCGAGGCGACTCCGATCGAATTGCCCGATGGACAGGTGTTGACCCTGGAGCCGCTCGAGAGGGTCGGTCGGCGACTCGGCCTGAAGCATTTCGATCCCTGCGCAATCTTGCTCAATAACGATTTGTCCGCCGGCGTCCCCGAGGCGCTGCGCGACTTGCGCGAGCAGTTCATCCTGCCGCCTTTGCACGCCGGCTGGGCGACGCGGCGCAAGTCAAAGCACTTCGCGGCCTACGACGAGGTCGCCAAGCGCTTTAGCAAGATGATGGATATCGATCCCTGGATGATCAATCCTTACTTCGGCGTCTGCGGCGAGATCAATTTCCACGAACGCACCGGCGAGGAATGTCTGGCCGATAATGTCGACATGCTCCTTGGGAAGATCCGGAAGAAGTACAAGGAGTATGGCATCAAGGAGGCGCCCTTCGTCATTGTCAAGGCCGATGCGGGAACCTATGGCATGGGAATCATGACGGTCAAGGAAGCGGCTGATGTGAAGAATCTGAACCGCAAGGCGCGTAACAAGATGTCGGTCGTGAAGGAAGGCCTTGCCGTATCCGAAGTCATGATCCAGGAAGGCGTCTACACCTTTGAAACCGTCAACGAGGGCGTGGCCGAGCCGGTGGTCTACATGGTCGACCGCTACGTCGTGGGCGGGTTCTACCGCGTGCACGCCGAGCGCGGCAAGGACGAAAACCTGAACGCGCCTGGCATGCAGTTCGTGCCGCTGCCGTTCGCCTCGTCCTGCATCCTTCCCGACCCGGGTCAAAGACCGAGCGCAGCGCCGAACCGCTTCTATGCCTACGGGGTCGTGGCCCGTCTTGCCTTGCTTGCCGCATCGGTGGAACTAGAGCGCACCGATCCGAATCCGGAAATTTACTAGCCGTCCTGATGCGCATCGCCTTCATAGCCGATCCGCTGCCGTCCTTTAAGATCTACAAGGACTCCACCTTCGCCATGATGGTCGAGGCTGACCTGCGCGAGCATCAAATCTGGTTCATTGAGCAGAACCAATTCGTACGCGAACCGTCGGGAGTCGTCGGCGCTCATTCGGCGAGGCTGCATCTGACGGGCGACCCGCTTGCCTGGTACCGGCTCGAGCCCTCCACCTGGCAGGCACTCAAGGATTTCGACGCCGTGGTCATGCGCAAGGATCCTCCGTTCGACATGGAGTACGTGTATTCCACGTATCTGCTCGAACTGGCCGAGAACCAGGGGGCGCGGGTATTCAACCGTCCCAGGGCGATTCGCGACCACAACGAAAAACTCGCCATCGCCGAGTTCCCCCGATTCATCGCACCAACGCTCGTGACACGCAGCGTCCCGCGCCTGCGCGCCTTTCACGCCGAGCACGGCGATATCATTCTCAAGCCTCTTGACGGCATGGGGGGCATGGGCGTGTTCCGGGTTCGCGAGGACGAATTGAACCTGGGAGCGATCATCGAGAGTGTCTCGGTCCTCGGCACGCGCTCGGTCATGGCCCAGCGATACATCCCCGAAATCCAAGAAGGCGACAAGCGCATTCTGCTCATCGGCGGGACCGTCGTGCCCTTCTCCCTGGCACGCATTCCGCAAGGTAAGGAGATCCGGGGCAACCTGGCCCAGGGAGGAGTCGGGCGCGCACAACCGTTGTCAGCGCGCGACCTCGAGATCGCCAGCACCCTCGCCCCGGTACTCAACGAGCGTGGCCTCTTGCTTGTCGGAATCGATGTGATCGGCGATTATCTGACCGAGATCAACGTCACGAGCCCGACCTGCTTCCAGGAGATCACCGAGCAGGCAGGGTTTCCGGTGGCCGCAACGTTCATGGATGCTCTTGAGGCTGCGCTGGGCTGATGCCTTGCGAGGGCCAGAAGGAAGGCGACGATGCAATCCCCAATCAATCTGTCCGGACCAGGCGGGATCACCCCCGAGAATCATGCCGCCGTGGCAGCCGCCACGGCGCGTCTGGTGAACCATGCCGTCGAGCAGCGGGTCCAGGAGGTCGCTGCTGCCGAGCAGGTGCGGCTCAAGGTCGAGGCCCGCGTCTGGCGCTGGGCGCTCGGGGCGACTCTGTGCTTCGTCCTCTTAGGCGCCGCCTTCACTGCCCTGTCGCGCTTGCATTTCTTGTGAGCCCTGAATCCGCTGCGCCGATCGGCATTCTGCTGATCGGACATACCCCCTTCGCGTCCGCGCTGATGGAATGTGCCCGTCACGTCTACGGCAGTGAACCGGATGCGGTCGCTGTCCTC
Organism: Rhodospirillales bacterium; assembly: GCA_903970305.1. Taxonomy (GTDB): domain Bacteria; phylum Pseudomonadota; class Gammaproteobacteria; order Burkholderiales; family Burkholderiaceae_D; genus BOG-994. The sequence continues at coordinate 5,982 of CAJCID010000106.1, forward strand.
GACGTGACGCCGAACTGCGATCCTCAGGCGGTCGTCGAAAAGGCCCGGGAGCAGATCGCCCAGCTCGATCAAGGCCGGGGTGTGCTCGTCCTGACCGACCTGTTCGGGGCGACTCCGTGCAATATCGCGTCCCATCTCGGCAAGGTCGGTCGTGTCGAGATTCTCACGGGCGTGAACATGCCGATGCTCCTGCGTGCCTTGACGTACCGCAATAGCTCGACCCTGGAAGCCTTGGTCGATAAGGCCAGTACAGGTGCGACTGCGGGAGTGATGAAGCTCGGCTCGACCGCTCCGCAAAACCAGGTCGTGCCGAACCAGGCCGGATCCGGCGCCGACGCGAACTCTAGCCCAGATGGAGCAGCGAATGCCCTCGCGCGACTGCGTGATCAGCAATAAACTAGGCCTGCACGCGCGGGCATCGGCCAAACTCACCCAATTGGCGACCCGCTTTCAGAGCGAGGTCTGGATGACCCGCAATGGTCGGAGGGTCAATGCCAAGAGCATCATGGGTGTCATGATGCTCGCCGCCGGCAAGGGCTCGACGGTCACGCTGGAGACCGCCGGTCCGGACGAAGACGAGGCGATGAACGCTCTGGTTGCGCTCATCGATAACAAGTTCGACGAAGGTCAATAGGGTCTGTGGGAGCGCAGACGGGCGACCGAGTCCCTCGGCCCGGCGGCCTTGTGCCGGGCCCTTAGCGGCTACAGAAGAGACTTATGGCATTCACGCTGCAAGGCATTCCGGTCTCCCGCGGTATCGCCATCGGACGTGCTCACGTGCTCGCTTCGGCGGCACTGGAGGTCGTGCATTATCGTGTGGCTGTGGAGCAGGTGGCCGCCGAGATCCTGCGCCTGGACGATGCCGTGGCCCAGGTGGTCAACGAGCTCTATTCACTGGCCTCGGATCTGCCGCCGGACTCCCCGCCGGAATTCTCGGCGCTGTTGGAACTGCATCGCCTGATCCTGCAGGATCCGCTGTTGTCCGAAGAGCCCAAGCGCCTCATCGCCGAACGTCGCTACAACGCCGAATGGGCCTTGACGACCCAGCTGCAGGCGGCCGTTGCGCAGTTCGAGGAGATTGAGGACTCCTACCTGGCGGCTCGCCAGGCCGATGTCGAGCAGGTCGTCGAGCGCGTCTTGAAGCTTCTGACCGGCAGTGCAACGGCCTTTCCCGAGCCTTCCCTGGGTAATGACGACATGCTGATCATCGCGCACGACATCGCCCCCGCCGACATGCTGCAGTTCAAGAAGCGCCCCTTCGGAGGTTTCGCCACGGACCTGGGCAGCGCGACCTCGCATACGGCCATCGTCGCACGCAGTCTGGACATCCCCGCGATTGTGGGTCTCAGTAGCGCCTCGCGGCTCATCCGACAGGATGAGTGGGTCATCATCGACGGCGATGCCGGTGTACTGATCGTCGATCCGAGCCCGATCGTGCTCGAGGAGTACCGGCTGAAGCGCCGCGACGCGGAACTGCAGCGCGAGAAGCTGCGGCGCCTGGCGAACATGCCCACGCGCACGCTCGATGAAGTCCCGATCGAGCTTCTGGCCAACATCGAGCTGCCCGCCGATTGCGCGATGGCCAACGACGTCGGAGCGATGGGCATCGGCCTGTACCGCACTGAATTCCTGTTCATGAACCGGCACGGCGATCTGCCCGACGAGCAGGAGCAGTTCGAGGCCTATCGGGCGGTGGTGGACGCCATGACGGGACGTCCGGTGACGATCCGCACCCTCGATATCGGAGCCGACAAACCTTTCGATGCCGAGGTGCCCTCGAATGCCGCCAATCCGGCGCTGGGTTTGCGCGCCATTCGCTACTGTCTGGCCGAACCGCAGATGTTCCTGACCCAGTTGCGCGCCATTCTGCGCGCTTCGGCGTTCGGGCCTACGCGACTGCTCATCCCGATGATCGCCCACTTGCACGAGATCGACCAGACCCTTGGCCTGATCGCCCAGGCCCGGACCCAACTCGATGCGCGCGGACTGGCCTACGATCGAGAGCTGCTGATCGGAGGCATGATCGAGATACCCGCAGCCGCGCTCAGTCTTGCCAGCTTCGTCAAACGCCTTGACTTCCTCTCGATCGGCACCAATGACCTGATCCAGTACACCCTGGCGATCGATCGGACCGACAATACCGTCGCGCATCTCTATGATCCCTTGCATCCGGCTGTGCTGCAGCTCGTCGCACAGACCATACGAGCCGGCGAGCGGGCCGGCATTCCGGTATCGGTGTGTGGTGAGATGGCCGGTGATCCGGCCTTGGCACGGCTGCTGCTGGGGATGGGTTTGCGCGAGTTCTCGATGCACCCCGCGCAGATTCTCTCGGTGAAACAGGAAATCCTACGGGCTGATCTCTCGCGTTGCCGTACCATCACAAAAAAGGTGCTGGCCACAGGTGAGCCCGTCAAGATCCGCGCGCTCCTGGAAGCGAGCGCGCCACCGCAATGAGTCGATCCAGGCAGAACTTGTCCTGACTTGCCTGGACTGGAGCGAACGCGATGGCCCGACCCGGTAGTTGCAGGTTCACGCCAGATCCTTGTGCGGAGGTCGGACGACGCCGCAAACCCCTGCCGTGCGCGGTGTGGCAGGACGCTCAAGAGGAAGTCCGCAGACGATGAACTTGCCGGATCCCCTGTCCTCGGCACTGCCGGGCTTTCTCGCAGAGGCAGCCGGCGATGTCGTCTGGCTCTACCAACCGCCTTTGACCACGCCTGTGACGGTGGCTGGGGCCTTTGCGGAGCTGTTCGGACGGACCCTGCCGCCGGACGCCCGCGTGTCGCATCGCTGGAAGGCCTGGATCTATCCGGACGATCAGGCGACCGTGACCCAGGCGTATGAGTCCGGGATCGCCACGGGTGTCTACAATCAGGTCTTCAGGCTGCTCTTGCCCGACGGTAGCGTGCGTTGGCTCCACGACCGCGCGGTGACTCTGGGTGCGCTCGGTGTCATCCGCATCACGAGCGATTTCAGCCACCACTGGCGCCAGGAGCTCGCGCTCGCCAGCGCGCGCACAAGGAACGAGCTCCTCTTGGACCCGGGCAACGAGATGACCCTCGTGCTCGATCGCCTGGCGACGATCCGGGATGCGAGCCGTTCCTACCTGAGTCTCGTGGGCTTGCCTGCGACCGAGGTCCTGGGCAGGCCGCTCCTTGACGGATTGGACCCTGCCCAGCAGGAGGAGGCCCTGAAGCTGTTTGCACGGCTCGTCGCCGACCCCAATGGCCGCGCCGAAGTTGAATGGCGTATCGCCGCACGCGACGGGGGTTGGTTCTGGATCCACGGGACTTTGCGTAACCTGCTGAACGACCCCTATGTGAACGGCGTGCTCGCAAGTTTTCGCGACGTCTCGGCGCGCAAGGATGCCGATCAACGGACGCGCGAGCGGCTCGAGGCCGTCGAGGCGGAACTTCTCGTACGGAACCGCGAACTCGAGTCGACCTCGAACAAGCTGCGCGATCTGGAGCGATTGCAGCGCAAGGTCCTGCTCGCCATGCCGGACGTGCTCATGCGTTGTACCCGCGATTCGACGATCCTCGACATCACCGGGCCGACCCAACAAATGGTGGCCCCCCCGGCCGAGCTGATCGGCACACGCTTTGCCGCGCGGGCCGAGCTCTCCGAGGAGCTGCGCGGTGAATGGCTGCATTGCCTGGAACGGGCACTGGAGAGCGGCCGTACCCAGATCTGCGCCTACGAACTGAGCGTCTTGGCGGGCCAGCGCGAGTTTGAGGCACGCTTTACGCCGATCGGCGCCGATGAGGTGGGCGTCGTGATCCGCGATGTCGCCGAACGGAACCGCCTGCGCGATCGCGTTCAGCACGTGGCCATGCACGATGAGCTGACCGGACTTTTGAACCGCAACGCCTTGCGCGAGAGGCTCGAGGATCAATTCACGCGTTTTCCCGACACCCCGATCGCGCTTCTGGTGATCGATCTTGACCGGTTCAAACAGGTCAACGATACATTCGGCCATGCGATCGGCGACACCCTGCTCAAAGTCGTCGCCAATCGCCTCACGCGCCGCGCCGGGACCGAGTCGCTGCGCGCGCGCATCGGGGGCGACGAATTCGCGCTGGCCATCGGCTGCGGCACGGCCAGCGACGTTCATTCTCATGTCGAGGCTTTCGTGCAGGCTCTGATCACGGAGCTCGGAAATCGCATGCGTCTGCATGGCGACTCCCTCTACCTGACGCCAAGCGTGGGCATCGCAATCTATCCGACCGATGCGCGCGATCCCGAAACCCTGATCCGCAACGCCGACGTGGCCATGATGCGGGCCAAGCAGACCGGGCGCAACTCCTATCAATTCTATGACCCCGAGATCAGCGCCCAGGCGAGCTCCATGTTCAATACCGAACAGAGTCTGCGTCGGGCCCTTGATGAAGCCCAGATGACCTGTCTGTACCAGCCGAAGATCAATGTCCAGGACGGGACCATCGCCGGGGTCGAGGCCCTCGTGCGCTGGAACACGCCGGATGGACAGACGCTCATTCCGGAACGCTTCATCCCGCTGGCCGAGCGCACCGGACTCATCAAGCCCCTGGGTCGCTGGATCCTGCGCGAATCGATTCAGCAGATGGCCCAGCTGCCCCGCTTCGGAAGACCCGTGATCGACCTTTCCGTCAATGTGTCGGTGGCCCAGCTGCGCGACAACCAGTTCATGCTGGAGGTGCGCGATGCGCTGGCCGAATTTGCCTTCCCGGCCCAACGCCTGACCCTCGAGATCGCCGAGACCGCCTTCGTCGACGACATGCAGATCACTTCCGAGGCGCTGGCCGATATGGCCCATCTGGGGGTGCAGCTGTCGATTGATGACTTCGGGACCGGTTTTGGGGGCCTGTCCTGGCTGAAAAATCTGCCGGTACAGGAGATCAAGATCGATCGAAGCTTCATCAAGGGCTGCGCGATCGATGCCTACGACGCCACCATCGTCAGCGGCTTGGTCGAGATCGCCCACAATCTGGGGATCCGCGTGGTTGCCGAAGGGGTCGAACGGGCTGATCAGATTGCCTTCTTAACCCAAGTAAAATGCGATGTGATCCAGGGATTTTTCATCGGGATGCCGATGAACTCCGCCGAACTCGTGCGCACCGCGCGCCTGTGGCAAGGACCCCGGACCCAGTAGGAATGCGGCATGCGTGTACTTCTGGTTGAAGATGACTCGATGATCGGCGTGAGCGTGCGCGAGGGTTTGCGTCAGGATGGGTTCGCCGTCGACTGGGTGCGCGACGGCGCAGCCGCTGAGACGGCCCTGGCCTGTGAAACCTACGATCTGGTCATCTTGGACCTGGGCCTGCCGCGCAAGTCCGGTCTTGAGGTCTTGAAGGGACTGCGGGCCCGGGGTACGGGGGTGCCGGTGCTCATCGCGACCGCTCGCGACGCGGTGGCTGACCGCGTGGCCGGGCTTGACGCGGGTGCTGACGACTATCTCGTCAAGCCCTTCGATCTGGATGAGCTCGCCGCCCGGATCCGCGCCCTGTTGCGTCGTCAGGCGGGCCGGCCCGAGCCTCTCATCCGGCTGGGCAGCGTGACGCTCAATCCGGCCACGCGCGTGGTCCTGCGCGACGAGGCGCCCGTATCCCTCTCGGCACGCGAGTTCGCGCTCCTGCTCGCCTTGGCCGAGCGCCCCGGCGCGGTTCTGTCGCGCGCTCAACTCGAAGAGAAGCTCTACGGTTGGGGGGAGGAGGTCGGCAGCAACACCATCGAGGTCTATATTCACGCCTTGCGCAAGAAGCTGGGCGCGAGCCTGATCCACAATGTGCGCGGGGTGGGCTATACCGTCCCAAGACAGTAGCACGCCCCAAGGCCATGTCGATCCAGCGTAGGCTCTTGATCTCGCTTCTCGCCGTTCTCTTAGCCGGTGCGCTGGCAACCGGTCTCATCGTGTACAGGGAGGCTCGCGAGGAGGCCAATGTCCTTTTCGATTATCAACTGAGGCAGGTCGCCCAGTCCCTGCCATCCGAAGCGTTTCGAGCGCTGATCGCACCGCGTGCCGGCCTACCCGGCGTCGAGGATGGAGTCGTCGTCCAGATCTGGAACCTGCGTGGCGAGCGGCTGTATCTCTCCCATCCCGAGTCGCAGCTACCCGAACAGGCTGAACTGGGCTTCGCCGATGTCAAGAGTCCGCAGGGCGAGTGGCGCATCTACAGCGCGCTGTTCCAGGATGTCGTCATCCAGGTGGCACAGCCGATGCGCGTGCGACGTGAACTGGCCGCGGCCGTGGCACTGCGCACGGTCATGCCCCTTCTGGTGATGCTGCCGGTACTGGGTATTCTGATCTGGTTCACCGTCGGCCACGGCATGCGCCCGGTCCGGCGCGTGGCCCGCGAGGTCGGTCAGCGAAGCCCGCAGGCCCTCGACGCCTTGCGCGAAGAAGGTTTGCCCGAGGAGGTGCGGCCCCTCGTCTTCGCCTTGAACGGCTTGCTGGCGCGCCTGGCACGCGCCCTGGCCTCGCAGCGCGACTTCATCGCCGATGCGGCGCACGAGTTACGCTCTCCGTTGACGGCGCTGCAGCTGCAGGTCCAGCTTGCCGAAAGGGCGCGCACCGATGAAGAGCGCCAGGCCGCCCTGGAGGCACTACGCTCGGGTCTTGCGCGTACGGCACATCTGGTCGAGCAGCTGCTGGCACTCGCACGCGCAGAGCCCGAGGCCAGTCCCGCGGTGACGGAGATTGTCGATCTGGCCGAACTGGCGCGGGACGTGATCGCCGAGCGGACGCCGATCGCTCTCGCGCATCGCATCGACCTTGGGCTGGTTCATTCGGGGTCGGCCCAGATCGAGGGGGATCTCGAGGCGCTGCGCGTAATGCTACGCAATCTGATCGACAATGCCCTCCACTATGGGCCGCAGGACACGCGGATCGATGTCAGTGTCGCCGAGGAGGGCACGGAGTGCGTATTGCAGGTCTGCGATGCGGGGCCTGGCATTCCCTTGACCGAGCGCGATCGGGTCTTTGACCGGTTCTATCGGAGCACGGAGGCGAGGGGTCCAGGGAGCGGTTTGGGACTGGCCATCGTGCGCAACATCGCCATCCGGCACGGCTCACGGATCACGCTCTCCGATCGCCCCGATGGGCACTCCGGTCTCCTCGTCGTGGTCCGTTTCAGGCGAGCGCCGGCACCCTCCCTGCGCGCACGGACGAGCCTTGCGGCCGTGGCGGGACAGCCGCAGTAGGCGCTGGCGGTCCCGAGCTTTAAGTTTGGCTTAAGGTCACGCGCCTAGGATGGCGAGGTGTTGTCAAACCACCATCTTGGAGACCTACCATGCAAACGAAGCCTCTTGTAAAGCAGCTGGTCGCGGCCGGGCTCATTGCCGCGGCCGGATTCGGGCTTGCGCGCTTCGAGCCTTTCGATCGGGCCAACGCGCAGGCTGCGCCCTCTCCAACCCTGCAAAGTACCGGCGTACCCCCGGCGGCGGTCACGAGCAACAGCGCCGCCGTCACGCTGCCCAATTTCACCTCGCTCGTCCAGCGCTACGGTGCCGCGGTTGTCAACATCTCGGTGACGGCCAAACAGCAGCGGGCCAATCTGAACTCTGGTCTGCCGCAAGATGACCCATTTTTCCAATTCTTCCGGGGGATGCCCGGATTTCAGTTGCCGCAAGGCGGTGCGCGCGTCGTCCATGGCGTCGGATCAGGATTCATTGTCAGCCCGGACGGCTACATCATGACCAACGCCCACGTCGTCGCCGGGGCCAATGAGGTCACGGTCAAGCTGACGGACCGACGCGAGTTCCGCGCCAAGGTCATCGGAGTGGACAAGAAAAGTGACATCGCCGTCATCAAGATCGAGGCCAAGAACCTGCCGGTCGTCACGCTCGGCAACGCCGATGGCGTGCAGGTCGGCGAGTGGGTGCTCGCGATCGGGTCTCCCTTCGGTTTTGAGAATTCGGTCACCTCCGGAATCGTGAGCGCCAAAGCGCGCAGTCTGCCCGACGACAACTACACACCCTTCATCCAGACCGATGTCCCGGTCAACCCGGGCAACTCCGGTGGGCCCCTCTTCAATATGAATGGTGATGTGATCGGCATCAATTCGCAGATCTTCTCCGAGACGGGCGGCTATCAAGGATTGTCGTTTGCCATTCCGATCAATATCGCCGTCAAGGTCAAAGACGACCTGATCGCCCACGGCAAGGTGGTTCGCGGAAGGCTTGGCGTCTCGATCCAGGAAGTGAACCAGCAGCTCGCCAATTCCTTCGGCCTGCCCCGCCCGATGGGCGCCCTTGTCAGCGAAGTGCAAAGCGACGGGCCGGCCGTGAACTCCGGGCTGAAGTCAGGCGATGTGATCACCCAGATCAACGGGCGAGTGGTCGAGCGCTCGGCAGATCTTCCCGCAATGGTGGCCGAGATCAAGCCCGGCTCGAAGGCGGAACTACAGGTGTGGCGCGGCGGCAAGCAGACCGAGGTGACCGTGACGGTGGGGGAACTGACCGACTCGAAGGAAACCGCCTCGGCTCAGCCTGCAGCCGATCATGGGCGCCTCGGATTGGCCGTGCGACCGCTGGCTCCGGAAGAACGCTCGCAGTTGGGTGGTGAGTCCGGACTCCTCGTGGAAGGGGTCAGCGGGCCAGCACAGGCTGCTGGCGTACAGCCTGGAGACGTGGTACTTGCCGTCAACGGCACGCCGGTGCATTCTCTTGAGCAACTGCGTGCGATCGTCACGAAGGCGAGCAGTAGCGTGGCGCTGCTCATCCAGCGCCAAGGCAATAAGGTGTTCGTGCCGATCGATCTGGGCTAGAGAGTCAGCGATGGCAGGGTGGCCCAAGGTGAAGCCCTGCCATCCCGATCTGCGGTGATCGGTATGGGTCACAATCGAAGTAGGGTGCTTCCGGCCCCGGGGTGGAACTCACACCCATGGCGCCGGATGAGACGGAAGACAATTCATGAACATGCCACGCCGCAGTCTCTTTCGGGTCCTCGGATGCGCCCTTCTGGCGCTGCCCTTTTCGGTGGGGCTTGCAGCCGGACTCGTCGAGAAACAGAGCGGCAAAGTGCGCTACGTCACGGGTGGTGTCGGCGACGATGAGGAGGCGGCAATCAAGCAGTTGACGCGCAACTACTCGGTCACGATGACCTTTGCCGTGCGTCAGGGCGGACATGCCGACTATCTCTCCGACGTCCCGGTTGCGATCCGCGATGCGCGAGGGTCGATGGTGCTGAACGTGCAGACGAACGGTCCGTATCTGCTGGTCAAGCTGGTCCCGGGACAATATGTCGCCGAGGCCTCGCATGACGGCCGCCTCGAAAGCCGCCGGTTTACCGTGGCAAAAGGCGCAAGACAATCCCTCGTGTTCGAGTGGTCGTAAAGCCCCGCAACCTTGTGTCCGCCCCTGACCGCCGCGTTTGACGCGACGGCGGCATTGGGCTACCCTTTCGCGTCGTTCAAGCGCCGATTTGATCCGTCCCGGGACAGCCGGGAGTCAGCTTGCGGGCGCTCGCCCATCCCCCTTGGCAGGGAGAGATGGCGAAATAAATGCGGCTAAAGCGAAGGGAGATGACCCGACGCGCTGATTCGATTCCCGTCGGGTTTCTTATTGTATGACAACCCCCTTCTTCGTTTCCGAACAGCGCTTCGATTTCGCCACGCCCCTTCCCCTGCGTGGCGGCGCCCAGCTTGCCGACTACAGCCTGGCGGTAGAGACCTATGGCACACTCAACGCCGCACGCGACAACGCGGTACTGATCTGCCACGCCCTGAATGCATCGCATCATGTCGCGGGCGTCTACCAGGACGACCCCGATCGGCTCGGCTGGTGGGACAACATGGTCGGACCGGGCAAGCCGGTGGACACTGACCGGTTTTTCGTCATTGGTGTGAACAATCTCGGCTCTTGCTTCGGTTCGACCGGCCCGACTTCGATCAATCCCAAGACCGGCAGACCCTACGGATCGGACTTTCCGGTGGTCACCGTTGAGGACTGGGTCGACGCCCAGGCGCTCTTGGCAGATCGGCTGGGCATCGAGCGCTTCGCCGCCGTCATGGGCGGCAGCCTCGGCGGCATGCAGGCGCTGGCCTGGTCGGTGCGCTATCCCAAGCGCGTCGCGCACTGCATCGTGATCGCCTCCACCGCGCGGCTGTCCGCCCAGAACATCGCCTTTAATGATGTCGCCCGGCAAGCGATCTTGAGCGACCCGGATTACCACGAAGGACACTATGCCGAGCGCGGCGTGGTCCCCAAGCGCGGGCTGCGCGTGGCGCGCATGGTCGGACACATCACCTACCTGTCCGATGATGACATGGCCGCAAAATTTGGACGCGCGCTGCGCTCGGAGAGCCTGCAGTATGGCTTCGGAGTGGATTTTGAGATCGAGAGCTATCTGCGCTATCAGGGCGACAAGTTCTCGGAGTATTTCGACGCCAATACCTATCTGTTGATTACCAAGGCACTCGACTACTTCGATCCCGCGCGTGATTTTGACGGCTGCCTGACTCGCGCCCTTGCAGGCGTCGAAGCGCGGTTTCTGATCATCTCGTTTTCCACCGACTGGCGCTTCGCGCCGGCGCGCAGCCGCGAGATCGTGCGTTCCCTGCTCGATCTGAAGCGTTCGGTAACCTATGCAGAAATCGATGCACCGCACGGTCACGACGCGTTCCTGTTGGACGATCTGCGCTACCACAGGGCGGTCCGGGCGTACTTTCGTAGAGTGATGACGCAAGGACCGAAATGAGCCGAACGCTGCGATCCGACCTGATGTTGGTGGCCGACTGGATCGAGCCTGGCTCGTCGGTGCTCGATCTGGGTTGCGGCGATGGATCTCTCTTGGCCTATTTGCAGGAAGAGAAGGGCTGCCGCTGCTACGGGGTGGAAATTGATGATGCGAACGTGCTGGCGGGAATCGAGAACGGGGTCAACATCATCCAGCAGAATCTTGAGGAAGGACTCGCCATGTTTTCGGACAAATCCTTCGATACGGTCCTGGAGTTACAGAGTCTGCAAGTGGTGCGTCAGACCGAGAAGATTCTGCGCGAGATCGGCCGCGTCGGCCGCTCCAGCATCGTGACCTTCCCGAACTTCGCCTACTGGCGCAATCGGATCGCACTGGTAGGGGGACGCATGCCCGTCACCAAGACGCTACCCTACGAGTGGTACGACACACCGAACCTGCGCTTCTCGACGCTGGAGGATTTCGCCGATCTGGCACGCCAGAGCGGCTTTGAGATCGTCGAGCGCATGGCGCTTCACGAAGGGCGGCGCATCGACTGGCTGCCCAATCTACGAGGCAGTCTGGCTGTTTTTCGGCTGCACCGGGTGCTCGGGAGCCCCGCTCCGGACGAGCCAGAGCGCATCGATTCGCCGGCCCCGTGAAGACCGATGGCTTTTCGGTACACTGAGGACTTTGTCTGGGAAGGGTGCGATGATGGGGGCTGCTCGACATTTCTCGACGGACTACCGACAGGCGCGTGAGCAGTTTCTTGCCGCGGTCGAGGAACAGGGCGCGAAGGCCGAATCCTTCGTCAACCCCGCCGCGAGAGGCGCCCTGGGCGAGGTTCTGTCCACCGACGTGGTTTGGTTGGGTCCGGTCGTGGCGTCGAACCTTCTGATTCTGATCTCGGGAACGCATGGCGTCGAAGGTTTTTGCGGGTCGGGGTGCCAGATCGCGGCGCTGCGCGAGGGCGCTTTCGCGCAGGCGGGGTCGAACACTGCGGTCCTACTCATTCATGCCATCAATCCCTACGGATTTTCCTGGCTCAGGCGGACCAACGAGGACAATATCGATCTGAACCGCAACTCGGTCGACCATGCTCATCCGCCTGCCTCGCACCCCGCCTACACGGGCCTGCATCCCCTCCTTCTTCCCGCCACCTGGGAGGGCGACGCCCGCGCCATCGCCGAGCGCGCCCTGGGGCAGTTCATCCAGGAGCACGGGGAGAAGGCCCTACACGCTGCAATCTCCCTGGGACAATACACTCACCCCGATGGGCTCTTCTATGGGGGCTCAGAACTAGCGTGGTCGACTCGGCTGTTCCAGGACCTCCTGCGCCGGTTCGCGCAGGACCGACGACGTGTGGCCATGATCGACTATCACACCGGTCTTGGGCCGTCCGGCTATGGAGAGCCGATCTATAGCGATGTCGATGCGCAGGGTCTCTCGCGCGCGCGCTCCTGGTATGGCGCAGAGGTCACTTCTGTCCACGAGAGCGGCTCGATCTCTGCGCTGGTCCAAGGACCTCTCATGAATGGGGCCCGCTGGGTCCTTCCCGAGATCGAACTGACCTCGATCGCGCTCGAGTTTGGAACTGTCGCGCCGCGCGAGGTGATGGAGGCCATGCGCGCTGAACAATGGCTCACCCTCCATGGCCAGCCCGATTCGGAACTCGCAAGGCAGATCAAGGCGCGCATGCGTGATGCGTTCTACGTGGATTCGGAGCAGTGGAAGGCGGCCGTGCTCGAACGCAGCAGCGAGATGATTGGACGTGCGTTGCACGCCCTGGCCCAGAACCTCTCTTGAGCACCGCGCCCGCGCAAGGCAAGTGGCGCGCGCTCTGGAACCGGCGCATGCTCATCTGCGGCTTTCTCGGCTTCACCTCCGGTTTACCCTTGTTTGTCCTGCTGAACCTGGTGCAGGCCTGGTTGCGTACCGAGGGCGTGACACTCAAGACGATCAGCCTGTTCGCACTGATCCAGTTTCCCTATACCTGGAAGTTCCTCTGGGCACCGGTCATGGACCGCTTTGCGATCCCCGGCTTAGGTAGGCGGCGTGGCTGGATGGCCCTCGCCGCACTGGCGGTGATGGGGGCGATCGCCGCTTTGGGACAGCTTGACCCCCGATCGCAGCTGGCGGCCGTGGTGGTCGTGGCGACCTTACTGGCCTTCTTTTCGGCGAGCCTGGACATTGTCATCGACGCCTTTCGCCGCGATATTCTGGCCGACTCCGAGCAGGGTCTCGGTACGGCCATCCACGTCAACGCCTACAAGCTCGCAGGTCTCATCCCGGGTTCCCTCGCCCTGATCCTCGCCGATCATCTCCCCTGGGACGTGGTCTTCCCGATCACGGCTGCATTCATGTTGCCCGGGCTCGCGATGACGCTGGTTGTGGCCGAGCCGAAGTTGCGCGGCACCGCTCCGGTGAGCCTCTCGGACGCGGTGATCCTTCCCCTGCGCGAGTTCTTGGCGCGGGGCGGTTGGTCTCAGGCCCTCTGGCTTCTCGGGTTCATCTTCCTCTACAAGCTCGGTGATTCTCTCGCGACATCGCTCTCGACGGTCTTCTATCTCGATCTAGGGTTCAGCAAGACGCAGATCGGCCTGATCGCCAAGAATGTCGGCCTGTGGGCCAGTGTCGTAGGCGGGCTGCTGGGTGGGGCCTGGCTCCTCACACTCGGAATCAATCGCGGGCTGTGGCTGTTTGGCGCATTGCAGGTCCTGTCGATCCTGGGGTTCGCCGTGTTGGCCAAGGTGGGTGCCGAGCCGGTTGCGCTCGCCGTGGCGATCGGATTTGAGGCCTTCGCCAGCGTTGGCCTGGGAACGGCCGCATTCACGGCCTTTATCGCTCGCAGCACCGATCGGCGTTATAGCGCGACGCAGTTCGCCCTGTTCACGAGCCTCGCCTCCGTGCCCCGCACCTTTGCCAATGCCGGCGCGGGCCTGGTCGTCGAGCAGACTGGCTGGTTCAGCTTCTTTCTGATCTGCGCCCTTCTGGCCCTGCCCGGACTCTTCCTTCTCCCGCGCGTGGCACCCTGGCAGGCGCGTTAGCTGCGCCACGATCGCGGTACGACCCGACCCTACTTCGAGACCACCGTGTACTGCAGCTGGAAGTAAACCCCGCGGTCTTGAAGATTGCCCCGGCCCGTGACGAGGCTGCTCGGATAGACAAGGCGGTAACCCTTCGAGAGATCCAGCTGAAGGCCGTGCCAATGAACCTGTGTGGCCAGACCGACCGAGGACAAGGTCACACCCGATTGTCCGATGTCCCGGCCGTGCCCGATGTCGTAAAACGGAATCAGCGAGATCTCGAGCGCCTGGCGTTCCTCGCGCAGGATCGGATAATTGAATTCGAGATTGACGATTTCTCCGGCGTCGCTTAAGAGCTGATTCTCCCGATAGCCGCGCACGGTCGCATCGCCACCGATTTCCATGTCGTCGAGCGGCAGCACATGACTGCGTGTGGCTTGAATCGTTGCGCGCGCGACAAATTGGGCACCGTTGTCCAGGACTTGACGCGCGTACTGCGCCTGACCCAGCCAGATCGAGTAGTCGCGCTCTGGCTCGATGGTCGCGGGTAGCCCCGTCTGGGACTCCTCATTGTCCGATACGAAGCTAAAGGTCGAACGGATCGCAAAGACCTGCGTCGAGGACCGGTTGGTATAGTCCTGCACGAAGCGCCAAGCTGGCGCCTCGGTGTCGCCATTGGGCTCGCCCGGAATGAACGAGAAAGGTTGGCCCAAGAGACTCGTCCGGTTTTGCCGGTCAAAGCGCATGAGGGAGACCGATAGGTGCTGCTGCAGACTGTCATAGAGCGTCTGCTCGATCCCGATGCCTGCGCTCACGAGCACGCTCTTGATCCCCAGGATACTGACCGGCTCCTCGGTGACCGCTGAATCGCCGTGATCGTACGCGAGGACCAATTGTGTGGCGGGCTGAATCAAAGGCATGTGCCAATGCACGCTACCGCTGAATGCCCCGTCTCCCTCGATCGGTTCTTCGGCAGTGATTTCCAGTAGGTCACCCTGACCGGTCAGATTGCGGGCCGAGCCACGCAAGCCGAAGGCCTCCGCACCGATCGATGGGGGACGATAGTTGTTGGCGTAGGCGGTCAGCGAGTAAGGTGCGGCGCGCGTGACATCGATATCCAGATCAGCTTCGCCCAGAGCCGAGCCGGGGACGAGCCGCGCATTCATCTGGCTGATCAGAGGATCGGCCAAGAGCAGCTGGAAGCGCTCCCTCAACGTGTCGATGTTCAACACCTTGTCTTGTTCGTCGAGCCGGCTCGTCACATAGCGCGGATTCAGACCTTCTAGACCGGATAGGTGGACGGCACTGAGCCTTCCTTCGACGATGGTGACGACGAGGGTCCCCGCTTCGAGGGAGCCTTTCTTCAGCAGGGCGCCCGAATTGATATAGCCGGCGTCGGTGTAGTGACGGGTGACGGCTCTGCGCAGATTCTCAAGATCGGCTGCATCGAGTGTGCGGCCGATGTACGGTGTCGCGAGCGCTTCAAGTTCGCCTGCCGCAAAGACGGTGTTGCCCTCGAACTCGATGCGCTCGACCCGCACTGTCGGTCCGCCGTGCAGCAGAGACGGGCTCGACTCTTCGGGGGCGACGGGCGGCAGCTGAAAGAACCCATCGGGCCGGTCGGGAAGCAATTTTGGCTGAGGAGCCTCGAGTTCATTCAGATGCTCATTCGGATCGGCCGCCCGGCAGATGCCGGCCAGCGCGAAACCAAGTAGAAAAACTGCTGCCCTACGAACTGTGGAGCCCACTCGGGGGGTGCAAATCAATGTGCACACTCCACGTTCCAGGCGAGGAGATCCGCCTTCGGTCCCTGTTGGGCGACCGATGACCCGGACGCGAGCGGATCGGCGCGTACCAGGTCCCTTGCCGAGGGTGCGAATCCGCCGCGACCTCCCTCTGCCAGTGAACTGCCAGCACTTCCGTGGCAACGGTCATGGCCGAGGTTACCGTCGGTCAGAAACTTCTCGGCGAGGACAGAGAGACTGGCCGAGAGGTTCAGTGCGGGATTGGTGATCTGGACCGTCCCGCTCAGACCCGTGGGAGCTGCGGCCTGGATGACGTTAAAGCCAAAGACATCCGGCTCGAACTCATAGGGTGTGGAGCCCCCGACAAAGAGGTTGCTGCCACTGGGGACCAGCGCGGCGACGTCAATGGAGACATTGCCGCCCGTCGCCTTGGCGGCGACGGTATTGGCCTGAATGAAACCCGAATTCAGTACCAGGGCGCCCGCGTTGATCGAAATGTTGCCGCCGTTTCCTGAGGGCCCGAAGACCGAGGTCGTGATCTCCGATTGGCTCAGATCGACCACTCCGTTGCCCCGAATCGTGATCGAGCCCCCGTTCCCATCGTAGGCATCGGTGGAGATCGCACTCGGGTCAAGGAGCAGTTCGCTGCCGAATTGGATCCGGATGTTGCTGGCTGCCGTGCGGCCCAGGGCCAGCGCCGTGATCTGCGCATCGCCAGACAGGGTGATTTGAGGAGCGGTCACGGACAACAGAGTGGGCGTGAAGTCCACGGTATTCGGGGCCAGCCCGGCATTCGTGATCGAGAGTTCGCCTCGATTGCTCAGAGTAATCGAACGGCCCGCATCGACAGTGACGTTACCGGCCTGACCCAACCCGTAGAAGAGCGACTCTGCATCGATGCTGCTGAGATAGCCCGTCACGAGGATGTCTTGTGCGGTGACCAGGACGTTCCCGGCACGACCGGTGGGAGAATTGGTCGACGTGGAGATCGAGCCGCCGTTTTCGATCAGGAGTGAATCGTTTGCATGCACGCTGACCGTCCCGGCGTTGCCGGCCTGAAGTCCGGGCTGTGGGTCCGAGATGCTTGTCACGCCGGTCGTGATGCGTAGTTCGTTGGCGTTGATGAGAATATTCGCCGCACTGAAGTCGACCGAACCGGCATTGCCCAGCAAGAAGGTATCCGCCGAGATCTCTCCGCCATCGAGGATCGTCGCATCGCCCGAGACCGTGACCCGCACATCCCCTCCCCGCGCGGAGGAACTGGTCGCGAACATACTGCTGGAAATGCCTGCGATCGTGTGGCCGTCGCCGTTGATGTAGAGCGAACCGGCACTCACCTGAACCGGACCCGCGTTCCCCGAGGAGAGTTGGGAGTCGGAACTGATGGCTCCTCCGTCGACGATCGAGAGCAGTCCGGCGACCGCGACATTGATGCTTCCGGCGTTACCTTCTGCCTGTTCAGTATTCGTCGATATGCCCGTCTGAAGCGCGATGCCCTCGCCATTGATCGACAGAGAGCCCGCCTTCACCTGTATCGCCCCGGCATCGGCTGCCGATGCGGTGATGCTGTTGATGTCGGCGCCGCCGATGATGCTGAGCGCGCCTGGCGTCGTCACGGTGATGCGGCCTGCGGGCCCGGATAGGGCGGACTGTGAATCACTTGAAATGCCGGTGAACGTACCGGCGCTTCCCAGTAGCGCAATGTTCGCGGCCGATACGTTCACATTTCCGGCGACCCCGGACACGCCGTTCGAGTCCGAGCCGATCGAAGCGCCGTTGGACACGGTCAGATTGCCCAAGGCGCTCACCGAGACATCGCCACCGGCGCCCGTAGTGTAGGTGCTGCCGCTGATGAATCCAAAATTGACCAGCGAGATCGAGCCCGTGGCTGCAATATCGACGTTCCCCGCATTGCCCGTGCCCGAGTGGGCGGTGCTGAAGATTCCGGCGGGGGGGATTGCTGCGCTGCCATCAATGCTCAGGGACGTGGTTTGCACGCTGACGGATCCGGCATTGCCGCTCGAGGCGGCATCAGAATAGATCTGCGCACCGGAGGCGAGCGACATCGGTCCGGTCGTGGTGACTGAAATCGAGCCCGCGTTACCGGCGGACTCACTGGTCGCCGCGATCGAGCCGGTGTTCACAAGCCCCATTGGACCGGAGAGCGCGATCGTGATTGCGCCGCCATTTCCGGTGCCCGCGGGCGTATCGGTGTAGATCCCCGTATAACTACCGTTCGCGTTGGAGCCATCGATGCTCAGCGATCCGGCGTGCAACTGAATTGCGCCCGCATTACCCGAGGCCAGCGATTGGGAGTAGATCTCGGCACCGCTAGTGATACCAAGACCTTGTGCGACGGCGATCTGGATCGGACCGGCATCGCCCGTGGCGCTCGACTGGGAGAAGATCGCCGCGCCGGTCGTCACGCTCATCGGCCCGGAAACATTGATCGAAACCGGACCGGAGCTACCGCTCGATTCCGTGGTGGACGCGATGATCCCGAGGTTGACCATGCTCAATCCGCCTGTCGCGGTCACCTGGATCGTCCCTGCGTTCCCGGTGCTTCCCCCTGGGGCGTCGGCGAACAAACCGGTTTCGTAGATGCTGCCCTTCGAATCGATCGAGATCGTGCCCGCACTGACGAGGATATTGCCGCCGTTCTGGATCGTGGCCGACGTGCCGATCTCGGCCCCGTTGCTGATCGTCAAGGCGCCATGAACGGCGGGAAGGCTACCGGTGAAGGGAACTTCTACGGCGTCTCCTCCGACGGCGGCGATACGGATATCGCCCGGTCCGCTGGTGAAGACTGCCGAGTCGTCGACCACCACATCACCTCCAACCAGGCTGATCGGGGCGTTGGCCTGGTCGAGAAAGGTGTTGTTCCCCACGGTGAGCGTGGCGCGAGTGGTACCAAGGAAACCAAAGGCCTCGGGCGCCATTGCAGAGAAGGTGCTGACATGGCCCAGGTCGGAGTAGAAACGACCATCGGCGAATTTCAGGTAATTGGCCGTGCTGATGTGCAGTGCCGCCGGTACGTTGACCGTCGCGCCCCCACCGAAGGTCACGCCTGCGGGATTAATGAAAAAAAAGTTGGGTGCTCCGCTTGCGGCCGTGACGTTCAGGACGCCTTCGAGTGTCGACGCCGTGCCTCCAGTGACCCGGCTTATGATGTTGGCGATCCCGGCCGTCGAGGTCGTGAAATTGGCTGACTCGCCGCCTGCCAGATTGAAGATCGAGAAGCTTTGAAAAAGATTGGCACCCGAGAGGAGACCGAGACTCTGGGGGATCGCGTAATTCGGACCCGTGAGGCTTTGCGCAGGATGTCCAAGGCTCGAATCCGTTCGGATCTGGGCCGACACCGGGCTTGTCGTCGCGGCACACAGAACGACGAGCGCGGCAGACCGAAGTGTTGACCGCGTGGTGGCGCAGGGCAGGGACCATGCGCGTGGGACGGGATGCCGGTGGAACAGGTTCATGGGATCAGAGCCAGTTACCAATGAGGATGAAGGGAGCCCAGTAGAACGGGTGGGCGGTGTCACTGTGGTGCAGAAGATCGAGCTGGGCCGCGCGCAATGCTTCGGCCTTGGTGTAGTGGCCCGTCTCCAGATCGGTGTAAAAGCCTTCCATCACGGAGCGTGCCGCTTCATCGGCCACCGGCCACAAGGTTCCCAGAACGCTCTTCGCGCGCGCCTTCATGGCGGCTCCCGATATCCCCAGGGGCGAGCGCTCATTGCCTTCGGCGGTCTCGCAGGCCGACAGGCTCAACAGTTCGATCGGTGTCTGGCGATAATCTTGCGATTGAAGCAGTGTCTGGAGATCGCTCAAGGTGAGCAGCTCGTCGTAGGTCATGATGAAACTGTCCCGAGCACTTCCGCCAAAATAGCCATGCGAGGCGATGTGCACGATCCGGTATTCGCCGGAGCCCGCTTCTCCGTGGAAACGCTCGTTGGTGAAGTCTGCGTTCAGGAGTTCTGCGCCATGCAGCGTCTTGGTCAGCGTATTGACTTCCTCGAGAACCCCTGGCAAGGCGAGACTCTCGCGCTCAGCATCGAGTTGGGCGGCCCGGCCGGCTTCATCGGTGGGAGTGGGCACACCTCGGCTTGCCGTAAACGCACTCAGTCCGCGCGTCGACAATGCCGTGCGCGAAGGAGGTTGGGACACCGGACCGGTGTCGGCCGGGGAGATCACGAACGAGCGCAGCCGCCCCACCACGGGGCCGGGTGACGACATCCCAGCGATAAGGGCCGCCGGTCTTTCGGTAGGAGGAGGGCTGGCATTGGTCATCGACAGGCCCGTCACGGTTGCAGTCGCAAAGCGCTCCACGACAAACTGCTGGCCGTCGTACAGCGCGCCGATCGGGATGAGGCGCAGCACCCCGTCGGATACCACCACCAGCGTTTGGATCCCTTGGGATCGCAAGGTCGCATCGATCGGACCGATGAGCCAGTCGTAGAGTGCGCGCGCCTGCGGCCTATAGTCCGCAGCGTCGCTGCGCAGGCTCTCGGCGAATTCACGCGCCACGCGCTCGATGCGCGCCTGACCCACGGGCACACTGGCCCGCATGATGCCCGCCGGGGTCTCAAGGAGGAGCTCGGCGCGATCGGCAAGCAAGATCGGGTAGAGAAACGCCGTTCCCGCGGGTGGGGTAATGCTGGCTGCCTGCAGCGCATCGACCGTGCAACGGTCGCCTAGATAGTCCTGCATCTCGGCCTGCTTTTCGAGCTCCAGGACGTCCTTGACCGAGTGCAGTACGGCGCTCTGGTCTTTAGCGGGCAGGTTCTGCGCCTGAGTCAGCAGGAGATCGGCGAGGCCCAGATAGACCGGTTCGAGGGTTGACGAGAAGGAGGATCGACCGTCCTCATAGGCGATCGGGATATCCTGACGTACGGCCTGGATCGCGTCGACGGCCCGCCGGTATGCTGCAACCGCCTCGTCGGTCCGACCGGCCTTCTTCAAGAGCCTTGCTTCGCGCCAGTCCAGGAGGATCAACAGATCAGCGACGCTGCCGGGGGCGGCGCGCTCGGCGCGCCTTAACGCGCCTTCTGTCAGGGTGAGAGCATCGGCATCGCGATGTTGGTCCTCGTAAAGCCGGGACAGGCTCTCGCGACTCTCCACTGCGAGGCGGTCATCGCCAAGCTGGTCAGCGAGCCGTTCGGCCGCCGTCATCTGTGAATAGGCCAAAGCGAGTCCCGACGGGCCGAGCTGGGCAGCCTGATCCCCGAGATTCAGACCATAGAAAGCACGCTCGCGCACGGCGGGCATCTTGGCGATATCCGCGGACAATGTAGTCAGCAGAGCAACGCGCGCGTCCTCCGGTGCGAGCCGGGCCAGATCGAGCTCTGCGCCGATCCGGACCGAGACATCCTGGGCGACTGCACCTTCCTCGTAGTAGCGTCGCGCCTCGTCCCGTCGATTCCGCACCAACGCAAGGTTGCCGAGGTCGATGGCGTAGGGGGTACGCTCCGTGGCAGACAGCGCGTCATACGCCCGCGTCAGGTGGTCCTGTGCCTCGTCGTAGCGATGCGCCAAAAAGAGCGCTGCACCGAGTTCACCCGACAGGCGCGCCCGTTCGGCATCGCTCGTGGCAGCCTGACTTGCCGTGGCGAGCACGTCGATGGCGAGTTCGAGCCGACCCTGGTTGCGCAGCTCGATGCTTTGCGCGATGGCCCGCTCGGCATCCGACACCGCAGCGAACGCCGCCGGTGCCAGGGCCAAGCCCAGCGCGAGCCCCGCCGTTGGTAACCAGCTGCGCATCAATTCCCCAAGAGCAGGTCTTGCATCAGTCGTGCGAAGCGGCTTTGTCTTCGCATTCTGCAGGTCACCCGTGACGCCACGCCACCCCCCTCGTGTGCAGAACCGTGTGGCATGTCGGCATGGGCAGGCGCAGCGAAGTCCTGATTGGAGCAAAAATCCTCGAGGCTCGCAATGTTTTTATCGAAATGAGACCGCCGCTTAGTTCATCTGCACTCACCGATGCGGGAAAACCCACCCTAGGGCCCGCCGGATTTGAGACTTTGGGTCGACGGCTTGGCGGGCCAGGGTCCGTCGACGAGGACCGTCCGGTAGCCATCGAGGTCCTCGAAGGTCGTGCCGTGCGCGGCCCAGTACGGATTGCCCGCGACGACCTTCTGAAAGCCTGCACGGATCATGCGTGAGCAGGCTTCCTGCCATGCGCAGTGTTCGGGGAAATAGAACACGATCAGGTCTTCGTGAGTGGGTCTGGGGATGATCGGCTGGGCCGGGAACGTGGTGAACTCGAAGTGATAGAGGGATCCCTCCAGGCCCAGGAAGACACCGTCAAATCCGGCATGCCCCTGAAAGCTCCCCAAGATAGTCAGGCCGAGGCCCTGCGCATACATCGCGCTGGTGCGCTCGAGATCGGATACCGGACGTGCAATACGCAGGGTAAGCATGAGTTCAGGGCACGAGTCGGGGCAGGCCACCATTATCGCGCCGAGGATCGGCGCGCGGACAGAATGATCCGGCCCAGCCGGCTGGGCGCGGCGCTACCCGTGCCATAATCCTACGACGACCTTGCCGCGGCGGGGCCTCTTTCCTCCTCACAGGCGAATCCATGGCCGGTCAGCCCGAAATCACGAACATGGCGTTGTTTTGCGACTTCGAAAACGTCGCCCTTGGGGTACGCGACGCGAAGTTCGCGCAGTTCGATATCAAGAAGGTGCTTGAGCGGCTGCTCGTGAAGGGCAGCATTGTCGTCAAGAAGGCCTACTGCGACTGGGATCGGTACAAGGACTTCAAGGCGACGATGCACGAAGCCGCCTTTGAGTTGATCGAGATTCCCCATGTGCGGCAGTCGGGGAAGAATTCAGCCGACATCCGGATGGTCGTTGACGCCTTGGATCTGTGCTACACCAAGTCGCACGTCGACACCTTCGTCATCATCAGCGGCGATTCGGACTTTTCACCGCTGGTTTCCAAGTTGCGCGAGAACAACCGATTCGTGATCGGTGTCGGCGTCAAGAACTCGACCTCCGATCTCCTCAGTGCGAACTGCGACGAATTCATCTACTACGACGATCTCGTGCGCGCCCAGGATTCCCAGCGCCGGCAGGCCGCCAAGAAGACCGCGTCGACGAGCGCCGCCTCCAAGAAGCCCGCCGCCAAAACCGAGGACGACAAGCGTCAGGAGGCGGTCGACTTCCTGGTGGAGACCGTGGAGGCGCTGATCGGGGAGCGTGGCTCGGACGAAAAAATCTGGGGCTCGATGGTCAAGCAGACGATGAAGCGCCGTCGACCGGGCTTCAATGAAGCGTACTATGGGTTCAAGTCCTTCAAGGACCTCGTCGCCGATGCCCAGGAGCGCGGCGTTCTCGTGATGCAGCCTGACGAAAAATCCGGGCAGTACGTCGTTCGGCCTGTCAGCGTGGGTTAGTCGAGGTCTCGTCCAGGGTTCTTGGTCGATGCGTCGGGCCGAAGGGCGGGCCCTGGTCATGGAGGCGTCGAGTCACATCTCGTTCGTCATCCCAGCCCTAAGGCGCTGGTCCGGACTCTTCTGCGACGTGCTCTTGGCAAGACATTTTCCGTCGAGGAACCTCATCATGCCCAATCTCGTGATCCGAGCGATTGAACCCCATGACCTCGCGGCATGGATGCCGCTTTGGGACGGCTACAACGCCTTCTATGGAAGAGAGGGGGATTCGGCACTCCCCTCTGGTATCACCGAGACCACGTGGCACCGCTTCTTTGATCCTCATGAGCCCGTGTTTGCGATCGTGGCCGAATACGAGACGCGACTGATCGGGCTTGCGCACTATCTCTATCATCGATCAACGGTCTCGGTCGAGCCCGTCTGCTATCTCCAGGACCTCTATACCGAATTCTCGGAGCGCGGCCGGGGAATCGGCAGGGCGCTGATCCAGGCCGTCTACGAGCGGGCGGCGGGCTCCGGATGCCGCGAGGTCTACTGGCAGACGCACGAATCCAATATCCAAGGCCGGCTGCTCTACGACCAGCTCGCCCAGCATCAGGGCTTCATAGTCTACGATCATGATCTGTGAGCGAAAGTGCTGGGCGAAAATGGGGCGCAAAGGCCCGGCGAGCCCTGTCCCGCGAGGTATTCCGGGCTTGCTGTCGGCCAAGGCCAGTGCTCCGGTATCCCGGTGTCCCGGCGTTGGGGGTGACTTCTTGGGGCCTGACCCTTCTCAGTTACACTGAGGTTCGTCGAACAGGTAAGGTAAAGTCGATGACGATTCCGATCATTGTCGCGGTGGTGGTGACCTTGGTGGTGCTGGGCGTCGGGGGCGCAATGACCACCGTCGACACCTGGTACCGAGAGGAATTGCGTAAGCCGGCCTGGAATCCTCCCGAATGGCTCTTCGGGCCGGCTTGGACGCTGATTCTGGGGCTTGCCGCATGGGCCGGGGTCGATGCCTGGATGCACGCTCATGGGCCGGGCGAGCAGGTGCGCATCGGCGTTCTCTTCGGTATCAATATTGTCTTCCACCTGCTGTGGAGCCCGCTCTTTTTCAATTTGCGGCGGCCGGATTGGGCTCTGATCGAGGTCCCTTTTCTCTGGCTGTCCATTCTCGCTCTGATCATCGGGCTGGCTCCGATCTCCGAGCGGGCCAGCCTGTTGCTCGTTCCCTACCTTGTGTGGGTGGCGTTTGCTGCGTTTCTCAATCTGACAATCGTCCGGTTAAACCCAAGTTTCGCCAAGCGCCACACCGTAGAGACGGCGCCTTGAGGCCCGATCGATCGTCGGATCCGGTCCCGCCTCAAGCGGTGCAGATCGGCCAGGGAAGCTAGTCCAAGAGTGGCGGACAAGGATGTTCCCGTGAAGGATGCTTTGGTGGAGAGGGATGGGATCGGTCTTCGGGAGTCTGTGAACTGCGGCGCTGAGAGGCCGTCTCGGTCCTTTCTTTCGAAGTGGCAACCAGGCGCCCGCAGAGGACGGCAGGCGGCTTGGCTGCATTGCGCGAGGCCAAAGCGGTCTGCAGCGACCGTCCAAGCTCTCTGCTTGGCCCTCCTTGTGACCTGTTGCACCCACGCCACGGCCCTCGCAGAAGAAGCGAGCGGTGAAGTCATCCCGTCCGAGTTCTACACCCATCCCAATCAGCTCGTGGCGATCCAGGGCACGCGAAGGCTGAATCTTCTGTGCGTCGGAACAGGGGCACCCGTAGTGCTGTTCGACGCGGGAGCCGGCCTGGATCTCATCACCTGGAGGCACGTTCAAGCGGGTGTTGCGACCTTCACCCGTGCGTGTGCATACGACAGGGCTGGCCTGGGCTACAGCGATCCGGCTGTAGGCGCGGTCGACGCGCTGAGCGTGGCTGAGGATCTGCATCGCCTGCTGCATTCGGCGGCCTTCCACGGTCCGGTAGTCTATGTCGCCCATTCCGCGGGGGGGTTGTATGGACTTCTCTTCGCGCAGAAATATCCCGATGACATCGCCGGTGCAGTCCTCGTCGATCCAGCCTTCCCGGGCCAGTTCAAAGCCTTTGCCAAGGTCCTGCCTGCGCGCGACCGTCACGATCTCGAAACACCGCCTTGGCTACTCAAGGAGCGAGTCTGTCTGGATCTGGCTCGCAGGGGTGCGCTGAGCGATCCACTGACCGATGAAGAAAAGTACTGTGCCTATCCCGTGTGGTATCCCGAGACGGTTGACGATGTCTTACATAAGGAGATTTCGCGTCGCTTCACGGATCCCAAGGTGCTTGAAGCCCGAAGGCGCGAATTCGCCAGTCTCTTGCCATCGAAGTCGATGGAGTCAAAAGATGAGGAGGAACTGTCCGCGTCAGTCTCGTTCGGCAACCGGCCTCTGGTGGTACTGACACCCGAACATTGGTATGCGGCTGATGATTCGGACGCGCCGGGTGCGCAGGCGCGGGAATTGGCTGTCTGGGTCAGCGGCCACGACGCGCTGGCCGCGTTGTCCCGCCGTGGTGCTCATATCGTGGTTCACGATACCGGACATTTCATCCAGACCGATCAGCCTCGGGCCGTGATTGATGCGGTCAAGAAGGTGATGGAAGAACTGAACCGGCAGGGAGTTCGCGGACAATCGGCAGCGGCACTCCATTGACAGGCCCGCGGGGCTGCAAGAGTGACGCCGCTCGCCTCAGGTCCGATGCGCTCGGTCAGAACGGGACCCAAGGCTACTGCGATCGCAGATTCCCATGCGGCTTGCGCGTGCCACCTGCCTTGGAAGGCGGCACGTTCGAACCGGACAGGCCCTGCTGGTCGACCTGGCCCTGGATGCTGCCGTCGGCGAGTCCTCCCAATACAAGAACGCTCGCAGCTACTGCGCCGAGAAACAGGACCAGTGCAAGAGCACCCAGGACCGCGACCGAAGATACGGCATCGATGTCCGGGAACCTTATGAAGGCTTCTGCGGCGGCGCGACTTTTCCGAGCGGGGTCCGCTCGCGGGTGAACCAACGGTACGATCTGCATGACGATCTCCATCTACTGGTGCTTCGATCACCCGGTTCGCAAGAAACAAAAAACCCGGGAGCTTGCGCATCACCGGGTTTTTTCCTGGAGCCTAAGTGGTAGAGATCCGCTACCCGATGGCGCTCCTTGTGACCCGTGGTGCAGTAATGCCTGCGTAGAAACGACCTACGCCAATACCCATGCCGGCCTTCCAAGTCAGGACGGACGTGCGTCCCGAGAGGGCAGTGCACGTGGGGTTGGGGGCGAAGTTGTGTTCCATGGCGGTCAGAAATAAAACCAGGTTTCCAAAAAATGTGGATGTCACCAGCTTAAAGCGCATTGCTCAGGTTTGCAATTGCGCGTAAGCAACACACGGAGGAGATGTCCTACGGAACGAGCGCGGGCCATTGCGAGAAAGGCGCCTCGCGCCTGGACGTGCGAGACAGGCCGCCCTGGCGGTTCTGGACTGCTGCGGCCCGGCCATTGATGATCATCGCATCCGGTATGCTGGTGACGCTTACCGTGCCGGCACCGGCGAGCGCGTGAGACAGCCCGACGCCCGGGACGCTGGCGTCTCCGGCGAGCGTCCTGATGTCCGCCTCATCCAGGATACAACCCTTGGTCAGCTCGGCATTCGAGGGCGAGTTGCCACTCGCGATATGCGCGTCGCGAACTGAGGTCAAAGCGGGCCAAAGCGAGCGGCTTGCCGCGGCGCGTTTCGGTCAGACACCGAGGTAGCGATGCAGGACTTCCGGGGTATGCCTTAGCTCCGCCGCGGTGCCTTCGTGTACCACGTGGCCGTTGTTGATGATGTAAGCACGGTTTGCCATCTTCAGGGCTGCCGCCAGGTTCTGTTCGACCAGGACGATCGTCTGTCCCGCCTCGGCGAGCTTGCGACAGGCGTCGATCAGATCTTTGACGATCACAGGAGCCAGGCCCTCGAAAGGTTCGTCTAGCAGGATCAGTTTCGGATCGCGGATCAGCGCTCGCGCGATTGCGAGCATTTGTTGTTCCCCGCCCGACAGCTGCGTTCCGCGACTGCGTCGCCTTTCCTGCAGCCTGGGGAAGATCTGGTAGATGCGCTCAAGAGGCCAACGATTGCTCGCGGTCAATCCCGCGAGAACAATGTTCTCTTCGACGTCGAGGCTGCCAAAAATACGGCGCTCCTCGGGGACTAGTTGCATGCCGGCGCGCGCGATGAAATGCGCGGGCTTGCCTGCAATCTCCGCACCGTCGAACTGGATCGAGCCCGACCTCGGTTTCAACATTCCCATGAGGCTCTTCAAGGCGGTCGACTTGCCCGCTCCGTTGCGACCGAGCAGCGCGACGACCTCATGTGCCTCGACCCGAATCGCGACGTCGAACAGGATGTGCGAGTCGCCGTAATAGCTGTTCAGGCCTTTGACCTCGAGCAGGCTCATTCGTGCACCCCACCCAGGTAGGCCTCTTGCACCATCGCATTGCCCTTGATCTCTTCCGGGCTTCCTTCTACCAGAATCGTCCCCTCGCTGAGTACCGTGATCCGTTCGGTAAGCTCAAAGATCGCATCCATGTCGTGGTCAATCACGATCAGGGTACGACCTTTGCGGATCCTTTTCAGGAGCTTGACGGTCTCGACCCGTTCAGACGGACTCATCCCGGCCAAGGGTTCGTCGAGCAGCAGCAGGCTCGGCTGGGTCGCGATTGCAAGACCAATCTCAAGCCGTCGCTTCTCGCCGTAGGCCAGTTCCGAAACCGGCCGCGCCGCGCGGTGACGTAGATGCACGAGTTCCAGGGCCTCGTCGACCTGATCAGCGAGTCCAGGTACTCGTGCGACGCTGCGCAGCATGTCCATTCGGAAGGAACCTCGGCTGCGCGCCAAGGCTGCGATCGTCAGGTTTTCGCGCACGCTGAGGCGGTTGAACAACTGGTTCACCTGGTAGCTCTTGCTCATGCCAAGTTGACACACGGCAGTGACATCCATGCTTGTAATGTCCTGCCCGTCGAACAGAATCGATCCCGACGAGGCCTGCACCTCACACGTCAGCATCTTGAAGAAGGTACTTTTCCCCGCACCATTTGGTCCGATGATGCCCCGAAGCTCGCCCGCCTCAACCGCGAAATCGATGTTGGAGTTGGCGACGAGGCCCCCGTAACGCTTGGTGAGCCCTTTCGCGACGAGGATCGGCTGGCCCGACGTACTCCCTTCGGCGTGCTCTCTGGCTGATGCCTCAAGGGCCCCGATCGGGGTTGCGGATTCGAGCCAGTCGCCCGGGTCCGGCTCTGCTGCGCGGACCTCTGGACTCGAGGCACCCCGCAGACGCGAGACGAGATCCCTTAGTCCGCCGAGAACACCGCGTCGCAAAAAGCAGACCAACAGAACGAAGATGACGCCAAGCGCCAGGCGCCAGGCAGCCCCCAGTCCGAGCGAGCCTTGCAAGAAATCCCGCAGGAATAACCAGACTGCTGCACCGACTAACGGACCGAACAGTGTCC
Source organism: Rhodospirillales bacterium (assembly GCA_903970305.1). Classification (GTDB taxonomy): domain Bacteria; phylum Pseudomonadota; class Gammaproteobacteria; order Burkholderiales; family Burkholderiaceae_D; genus BOG-994. The sequence continues at coordinate 34,270 of CAJCID010000106.1, forward strand.
CGAGACCGCCGATCACGGTCTGGATCACCAACTGGCCCGAGGTGTCAAACGTAAACGCGTCTGGTGGCATATAGCCTTGCAACACGCCAAGCAGGCCGCCCGCCAGGCCCCCGTAGGCGGCCGCGACGACGAACACCAGCAGTTTATAGCGCTTGACGTTGTGACCGACAGCGGCGGCTCGCAGCGGGTTGTCGCGAATCGCGACCATGACATGGCCGACAGAGGAATTGACGATACGCCTCGCGATCACCATACCTACAAAAAAGCAGACGGCCAGGAAGGCGTACATGCTCCATCCAGGCCCGACACGAATAGTCGTGAACCCGAAATAAAGCGTTGGCGCGGGAACTCCCGCCAGGCCATTCTCGCCGCCGGTGAACGCGGAGAGCGGCGAATTCTCCAGAAAGAAAAACATCTCCGCTATGGCGACGGTGATCATTGCAAAGTAGATCCCCGTGCGCCTGAGCGCGACCAAACCGACCAGGGTCCCTACGAAGGCTGAGGCGATGGTGCCGATCGTTAAAGCCAGGAGCACGCTCGGGAAGTTCAGATTGACCAACAGGTAGGCGGCGACGAACCCGCCCGTGCCAAAGAACGCTGCCTGCCCGAATGACAGCAGGCCGGTGTATCCGAACAGCAGGTCGAAGCCGATTCCGAATAGCCCGAACACAAGGACCAGATTGATCGTGTTCTGAGCGACCCCAAGCGGTGGCAGGATGATGGGTGCCAGCGCCAGACCAACCGCGAGGAGAAGGTCGGGAATCCAATTTTTGAGGTGAGTCGAGCCGGTGGTCATCACTCGCGACCCACCAAGCCAAGCAGGCCGCGGGGGCGAAAGACG
>CAJCID010000107.1 GCA_903970305.1 Rhodospirillales bacterium
TCCCATGCGGGTCATCAAACGCATGTTCACCACCACGTAGGGCGAATCCGACAGTTCGATCCCGATATGGGCGATGGGCGAACCTAGCGGACCCATCGAGAAGGGGATCACATAGAGGGTGCGACCGCGCATTGATCCCTCAAAGAGCCCGTGCAAGGTCGCGCGCATCTCCCCCGGATCCTGCCAGTTGTTAGTCGGTCCCGCCTCTTCCACTCGCTCCGAGCAGATGAACGTGCGGTCCTCTACCCGGGCCACGTCCGAGGGATCGGACAGCGCCAAAAAAGAGTTGGGGCGCTTGTGCGGATTAAGGCGCTGCAGGGTTCCGGCTGCGACCATCGCATCGCAAAGCCGGTCATACTCCTCCGACGAGCCATCACACCAATGAATCCGATCAGGTCGAGTCAGGGACGCAATCTCGGCCACCCAGGCAATGAGCTTTGTGTGTTTGACCCAGCTGGGTGCGGGATGACCCGTCCCGGGGGACAGTACAGCGTTCATCGTTCTACCTCCAGAACCTTGTTGTATAGTTTGGCTGTCTCAGTCGCGCCCGGCGAATCCAAACTGACGAGAAACGGCCTCACTCGCCAGTTGGACGAGCTGGGGTCCTGTTTTGATCGGTGGGCCACGATTTTACACCAGGGCCGCACTTTACCGAAGGGTCGCGCTGGATGCCACAAATTTAGAGCTTCATGAAGATTGCGATTCTTGACGACTATCAAGACGCCGTGCGCAAGCTGGAGTGTTTCCGGTTGCTTGCCGGGCACGAGGTCAAGGTATTCAACAACACCGTGAGAGGGGCCGGCCAGTTGGCCGTGCGCATCGGGGACGCTGAGGCCCTGGTTCTGATCCGGGAACGCACCCGGGTCACGAAAGAACTTCTCTTGAAACTACCCAAGCTGAAGGTCATCTCTCAGACCGGCAAAGCGGGAGCCCACATCGACCTGGCCGCCTGCACGGCTCGCGGGGTGGCTGTCACGGAGGGGGCGGGCTCGCCGATCGCTCCCGCTGAATTCACGTGGGCGCTGATCATGTCCGCCATGCGCAGGCTCCCCCAGTACGTCTCCAACCTCAAGCATGGCGTCTGGCAGCAAAGTGGCCTGCGCAGCGCAAACTCGCCGCCGCTGCACGGCTTGGGCGAGATTCTGCATGGCAAGACGCTGGGAGTCTGGGGTTATGGCAAGATCGGTCGCCTGGTTGCCGGGTTCGGCGCGGCCTTCGGCATGGACGTCCTCGTGTGGGGTGGGGAGGCGAGCCGCAGCGCGGCGCGCGACGAGTTGTTCGAGGTCGCGCAATCCAAGGACGAGCTGTTCTCGCGATCTGACGTGCTTAGCCTGCACCTTCGTCTGGTGGACGCGACGCGGGGGATCGTCAAGCTCGCAGATCTTCAGGCCATGAAACCGACCGCGCTGTTCGTCAACACGAGCCGCGCCGAACTGGTCGAGGCCGACGCCCTGGTGAAGGCCCTGAACGGTGGCCGGCCCGGGCTGGCCGCGATCGATGTCTTTGAGAGCGAGCCGCCGATGGCGGGCCAGCCACTGCTGCGCATGGAAAATGTCGTCGCCACGCCGCATCTGGGCTATGTCGAGAAATCGAGTTACGAGCTTTACTTTCAAGGTGCCTTTCGCAATCTGGTCGCGTTTATCGAGGGAACTCCGCAAAACATCGTGAACCCCGAAGTGCTCACAATGAAGAGTTGATATTGCACCGCACCACTCTTATGCTAAGAGCGGCGCGCGCCCAAATGTGCGCCGCCTCGCCTCTAGCCGGGGCATCCGCTCCGGTCTTTGCCGGTGGGAGCCGTCCATGCAGGTAGTCGCAGTCTGTGTTGGCAAGATCGCCCCCCTTTGGGGCGGCCGCGAGAACGATCAGCCGAGCGGGAAGGTACTTAGCGCAATCGTCAAGACCCCAGTGAGCTTGGTCGATGACCCACAACCGGTGGCCGTCGGCCTCCTGGGGCTAGACGGTGACGAACAGGCCGACCTCTCGGTCCACGGTGGACGGGATAAGGCCGTTTATGCCTATCCGGTCGAACATTATCCGGTGTGGCGGACTTTGCGGATGCAGGCGCTGAAAATCGACGAGGCGCTACCGCTCGGGAGCATGGGAGAAAATCTGACGCTTTCCGGGCTTACCGAAGACCGCATCTGGATCGGTGACGTGGTCACCATCGGCTCGGCATCGGAGTCCGCAGTCGTCTTGCGCGTTGCGGCTCCTCGCTCACCCTGCTTTAAGTTCAACCACCGCATGGGCTTTAAGCACGCCTCCAAGATGATGGTGCAAAGCGGCTATACCGGCTTCTATCTACAGGTGATGAGGCCTGGCTTGGTGAGGGCGGGAGATCGTGTGTCGATCACGCCGGGAGCACGTCTGATGCGCGTCGATGAGCAGCACCGCTTCAATACCACCTCGGGCCAGGGCAGTCTCTTGTAGGGAACTCGTCTACTCCTGCGCGGCACGCCTAAGCGCCCGGTGGTAGCCGTGATGTGCCCACCCGTCGACCCAACCAGGAGGCCAGTCGAGTGCCGGCCCCGAATACGGCGGCATACCACGCCGCACCGCCATCACCGGAAGAGCCTCCGGCATACCCCTGCGCTTTGCAAGCATGGTGTCCCACCCCAGACTGTAGGCGTAGCCTGGCAGGAGCACACGGCTGATGTCCGCGAACCATTCGGTGTGGCGGGGATCTCGTCCGCGGGCATGTTCCAGTCCCTGCGGATCAAAATCGGCTAACGCCGCAGCCAGCTCGGCCGGCTGGGCTCCCGGAGCATCTCCCCAGCCCATCACCGGATTGAAGATGTAATCGGAACCGGAACCGTACCAGGAGGGGCGCAGCGGCCGATGGACCCAGTCGCGCTGGCCGCAAAACAAATGCCAACGCCAATGCATACCAGACGGCTTCGGCCAAGTATAAAGATACAGGCGCTCGTAGCCGCTTTGGTGCAGGTAAGCCACCATGGCCATCAAGCGGGCGTGCGGCATGTAATCCGGAGCCGACCGGCGAAACAAGATCGGCTCGCCGTCAGCGTGCTGCAGTGAATCGGTCGCCAAACAGAGGTCGAGTGCGCGATGCTCATCGCCAAAGCGTGCACTGACCCAGCCGGTCATCAGGTTAACCGTCGTCAATACTCCATAACCCCGGTGGGGATGGAAAACCACTGTACCCGGCGCAAGCACCTTGTCGCGCGCACTCATGCCTCCAGGCCTTTGGAATCGTCGATGACCCGGGCGCGTGCCGCATCGCCCAACCACACGATATGCCTGGCCCAGTCTGCAAGGAACAATTGCCCATCTGCGCGCCCCTGCTCATAGGTCAAGGCCATGGCCTTTGGATCCGTGTAGTCCCAACTTGAGACCGGGACTTTCGTGCTGGGCTGCACGTAGAGCCGACCGCGGAGGGCGAACACCATCGGGAGCTTGGAATAGCGGCGCGTGACGAGCACCAGGGTGCTGCGTCCCTTTTCGACGGCCTCTACAGGTACGTTATCCACCAGGCCCCCATCGAGCGTCGGTCGGCCATTGCGATACTCCACAGGAGTAAAGGGCGGCGTGCAACTGGAGGCGATCAAAAGAGAGACCAGGTCGTCGTCGGTTGCGCAGTCCTCGACCCGCGCGGTCTCCGCCGTGAAACCGAGCCTACGACCGAACTGCGGATGGAGCGACTTCTTCCAGTACTTCTCGATGTTATAGGCAATGAGACCGATGCCGACCGCAGTCCGCGGTCCGAGCCGTCGAGGCAGCCTCGAATATTGAATGCGGATCTCCGGACCACTTTCCTTTAGGCGCGTAAAATGCTCGCCGCCAAGAACGTCCTTTAAGGCCTGGCGATAGATGTTTGCGTGGGGAAAGACGCGCTGACCACGGCGCAGAAGGTTGCTCCAATGCGCATTGCGACGGTTGTTTGCGAGCTTTTCTTGGTAATAGGCAAGAACGTCCCGGGACCGGTTCGCGTAGAGCATGCAGGCCGTGGCTGCCCCGGCTGAGACCGCCCCGATGATGCGAGGCTGCAGGCCGATTTCGGGAGCGACGACGTCCCAAAATCCTGCCTGCCACCAGCATCGGTTACCGCCCCCGGCGAAGACCACCTGCTCAAACACGATAAAAACCCCAGCGCCGCCCAAGGCAGCCGTTAGAATAACTGCGCCAAGACCAACTGAATTCTAAGCTATGACACTTCGCCTCATTGCGACCGGCGGAACTTTCGACAAACACTACAATGAAATTAAGGGACAGCTGGGATTTTCCGACAGCCACCTCCCACAAATTGTTGCACGAGCCCGTCTAAATGTCGCGCCCATTATCGAGGTCTTGCCACTCGTAGACAGCCTCGACATGACCGATGCAGGACGACAACGTATTCTCGCATCCTGCCATGCAGCGCCAGAGAATTCCATCCTCGTCGTGCATGGCACGGACACAATGCGCGAAACGGCACATGTCCTGGGACGCGCCCATCCGCAGGAGCTGGTTGGCAAGACCGTCGTCATAACCGGGGCGATGATCCCCTACGAGATCCGCAATTCGGACGCGCTCTTCAATCTCGGCTTCGCCTTCGCCGCAGCGGAATTGCTCCATCCCGGCGTTTATGTCGCCATGAATGGCCAGGTCTTCGCTTGGGATCAGGTCAAGAAAAATCGCGCGGCTGGCGTCTTCGATCA
>CAJCID010000108.1 GCA_903970305.1 Rhodospirillales bacterium
GGACTATCTCTAGCTGCACCGCAAAGCCCGCGCTGGGCTAGCCCTACCCGAACCCGGTCTGTCCTGCTCGAGCGGTCCTACACTGGATCGGCGTTCTTGTCTGCCCTTCTTTGGCAGCGTGTCGTTTAACAAAAGTTCACATCGCAGTTCACATGGTGTCGTGCCCCTGGCCTGTTTTAATGAGGCCCGTGTTGCGCTGCAAGACGCGCGACCGACGACAAGGGGAAGACGCCGTGGGCAGCAGTGCGTCTCCCCCGATGGTGTTCAAGGACAAAGGGAGAGGGCGTATGGAAGGGCTGGTTCGCGCTGGGCGGTGTTTTGCATGAGGTCCAAGGATCTGCCGAATTCGGGCGATGGCGAGGGGGCCTGTGAACTTCTCGAGGAGAGGCTCCCATTTCGGATCAGCCTCGTGCAGACCGAAGGAGAACTCGACCAAGCCGTAGCGATCCGCCATAGCGCCTACGCACGCCATGTTCCCGAGGTGGCCGAACGCCTGAATGTGGCCGAGCCCTACGACTTCGTCGAGGATGCTGCCGTCTTGCTGGCCCAATCAAAGCTCGACGGCAAGCCCATAGGCACCATGCGTATCCAGACCAACCAGAGTAGTCGTCTGGCACTGGAGGAAGCGGTCGCGCTTCCTGACTGGCTCTCGGGACGGCGCATGGCACAGGCATCGCGACTGGGGATCATCTCCGGGGGCATGGGACGGGTCGTCAAGACGGCACTCTTTAAGGCCTACTACCAGTATTGTGTTCAGTCCGAGGTCGACTGGATGGTCATCGCTGCGCGCTCGCCCCTGGATCGTCAGTACCAGGCGCTCCTCTTTGAGGACCTCGATCCAGAGAGCCGCTTCGTGCCGCTGCGCCATGCCGGCAACATTCCGCACCGTCTGATGGCGTTAGAGACCGCCTCGGTCGAGTCGAAGTGGGGTGCTTCGGGTCATCCCCTCTACGGCTATTTCTTCCGGACCCATCATCCTGATATCGACCTTGGACCGCGTTCCGCAGGCGACCAGGGGAAGGCGCCAATCCCAGACTCAACCGAAAGAAGGATGCAAAAGGGGTTCTCCGCCGAGTAAGTCCGGATTGGGGGCGGCCAGCTCGGTCAAGGCGCCCGGAATCTCAGTTCGTGCTCAAGTAATGCCGTCGTGTAGCCGATAGATCTTTCATTTGGGCCAGGCTTGCGCCTGGTTCGATGCGATCGGAAGGCACACGATGCGATTGGCGCATTCCATCAGGCTGGCGGGCGGAAAGGGCATCGATGCGACCGTGCCCTGGCTCCTCTATGCGCTTTCGGTCTATGGTGTGCCGCTGCTGATCGCCGCGGTGACGGTCTACGGGCTCGTCGCCTGGGATAGTCAATACGCAAAGGGCTCACCCGAGCCGGTGGCCTTTCGGGTGGTACGCGAGTCGGTCCCCCTCGATCCGCGCTCAGCCGAAGCGGAGCTCGCGAAGATCCCGCCAGTCGACGGATTCGATACCCACCTCTCAGACGCCCCGTTCTGGTTTGAATTCGGCCTACCCCCCGCCGGGGAAGTCGATCCGGTCATCGAATTGACTTCGCGGCACGGCACCGCCGTGGCCTGCTGGGGCGGCCCCAAGCCGGTCTGGCTTGGACAAGTCACCCGGCGAGTGGCACAGGGGAACATGGCCACGGCCAAGTCCGGTTTCGTCTTGGACCTGGCCCAGGTCGCTCAGCCGACCCTTATCGTGTGCCGCGGGACCTTCCAGGGACCGGCACATATCTCGATCCTTCGCTGGAGTCGTCCGGACTTCGCGGCCTCGGTGGAGAAGTTCCACAGGGACTCCGGTCTTCTCGATGGCGGCCTTGGGGTTCTGGCCGCGTTTGTACTGCTCACCGCCTTCGTGACACAGGAGTGGCTCTATGTCATCTTCGCGGCCTGGCTTGTGGCGAATCTGCGCATGGCTGCCATCTCGGCAGGCTGGGATGCGCAATGGCTTGAACACGCCATACCGTGGGACTGGATGATCCCCCTGCGCAAGCTCACGGCGGCGCTCTACTACATGCTGACCGTCACGCTCTTTAGCCAGCTCTTCCATGAGGATCTGAAACGTCTGGGCAGCACGCGCCCGATGGCGGCCAACCAGGGGTCCTGCCTGGTCTTGTTGGTCTGTTCGGTCGTCCTGCCGTTTCGCTACTATCTGCCCGTACTCTGGATGGCGACGGCCTTTAACGTCAGCGTCATCGTCTTTCTGTTGGTCCGCATTCTCGCCGTCACCCGCTCGCGGGTGGCGATGTGGTACGCCGCCTCGCTCACGCTGACCCTATCGGCCACACTCTACGAGGTCTTCGCTGCGGCTTTGGGGATCCGTGGACTCATCAGCAGCGTCAACAGTGTGACGGCCGGACTGTTCTCGAGTGTCATCGTGGCGCTGGCGATCGCCGAGCAGATGCGTCAGGAGCATCTCGCCCGCGTCCAAGCGCAGAAGCGGCTGCAGCACGCCTACGATGTGATTCCGATCGGTCTTTTCACGCTCGATCGCGCCGGGTTCTTCACGCACGCCAATCCGGCCTTCAATACGATGATGGGTGCGCCTGTCCATCGGGCGGCCCTTTGGTCCGATTACTTCGGCGAATCCGGTTGGCGCGCGATCAAAGAGCACGTCGCGGGCTCAGCGCACCAGGACATTCAGCTCGCCGGGGTCCCCGTGGCGGGCGAGCCCACACGCTGGTTCCTGGTTGGCGCGAAGCTCGCCGACGAGCGTATCGAGGGATCGGTACAGGACATCACCGAGCGGGTTAGCGCTGCAGACAAATTGGCGTTTCTCGCCGATCACGACCCGCTCACGGGGATCCTGAACCGGCGCGGTATCGAGCGCGAACTGAGCGAGGCGATCAATCAACGGCAGGCCGGCCGCGCGGTCGCGCTCGCCTACCTCGATCTGGACCGCTTTAAGCTCATCAATGATCTATTCGGTCATGGCGCGGGCGATGAGGTCCTAAAGCAGGTCTGCGCGCGCGCCACGAGTCTTCTGGGCAACGAGCGCATGCTTGGGCGCGTGGGCGGAGATGAATTCGTCGTGGTGTTTCAAAACGAGACGATCACCGAAGCGACTGCGATCTGTCGTGCCCTGGTGGAACTGATCGGCACCTTGCCGTATCAGCTCGAGGACCGGGCGTTTCAGATCAAGGGCTCGATTGGCGTGGTCGAACTGGCATTGGATGCCCGCGTGGCCGACGCGATATCGCTCGCCGATCGGGCCTGCCGCGAAGCGAAGAAGGGGCAGTGCGACGGCCTGGTGGTCTACGGCATCGATGCGCCCGCGGTCCGGGAACGCAATGACGAGCTGCGCCTTGTGCAGCGCTTTGGTTCGTCGAGCGTGCCTGAAGGACTGTTCCTGCTGATGCAACCGATCATGTCGCTCTCGGACCCGTACGGCTCGCTCGACTTCGAGGTGCTACTGCGCCTGCGCGAGGCCGACCAGTCGGTGACGCCGGCGGGCAAGATCATCGGCGCAGCCGAGGCCAATGGGCGCATTGCCGTGATCGATCGCTGGGTGCTCTCCAAGACCCTCGCCTGGATGAGGGAAAACGAACTCAGACTGGCCGCGACCCGCTTTGTCTGCGTGAACCTGAGCGGCGGATCGCTGAACGACGAAAAGTTTGTCGAGGATGTCTACAAGATGTTAGCCGAGGCCGGTCCGATCGCCCAAAGACTGTGCATCGAGATCACTGAAAGCGTGGCCTTGCACGATCTGGACTATACGCGGCGCTTCATCGAGCGCACGCGAAGCTTTGGGACCAAGATCGCACTCGATGATTTCGGCGCGGGCTATA
>CAJCID010000109.1 GCA_903970305.1 Rhodospirillales bacterium
CACGGACAGGCGGCCGGGACTTCCCATCACGATCTCAAGGATCTGGGGCGCCGGACGCCTGAGCGCCAAGGCTTCGTATCGGTCGTAGTCCACGCTAAGGCCTTTCGGTGCACGCCCCCTTCACGCCCGGACCGCAGTCGGCACGAGTTCAGAGGGCTCGACGTCGACCCAACGCTATCAGAAGATCAGCATTGTGGCCAATTGGACAGACGTCGATGGGCCTAGCCCCTGGCCGCGCGTGCGCCGCGCGCTCGCGCTTATCGATCCCGTCCCAGCGGAGCAACGAGGATGCCAAAGGCCGAGTGCGGCCGGTTCAGCGTCGAGGTGGTAGCGGGCTGATCGGGGACGCCATTCGATACCGATCGCGCCTGACCAAAACGTAGGCTAGCCAGAAAGCTGCGTACCTTCTGCACGGGAACCCAAAGGATTGAGAAAGCCATGTCCACACCTCTCTTTGCCCATCGCATCGGTTGCACGGGCATCGAACCACTTTCCACGCCGCCGAACGGCCTGCCGGAATTGCAGGACGATCGGAAGGCCACTCGCGCACAATGACGCGCGCAGGCCGATGGCCAGGAATCGATCAATAAATTGGGAGGTGGAGAAGCTGACAGTCATCCTTCGACAGACTGAAGATGACTTCTCTTGCACACCATCCCGCCAGGTCAGCGAGATGGGAAAGGGGACCTTGCCTAGAATCTCGCTGACGACTGCGCAGTGCATCGACTAGGGCAACTGTCCATTACACTTTCCGGCTGTTGAGGAAATTGGATTGTGCCATGACCCGTCCATGTGTCAAGACTTCTCGGGCTCCTCTTGGCGGGCGTTGCGTCGACGCACAGATCGCTTGCCCGATCGAGCGCGCCTGGCCACTTTAGAATCACTCCTGCGCCACCATGTTGAAGGTTAGGCCAAGCCCCAGCACCGCGACCAGAGGAGACCGTGAACAAAGTCCTGCAAAGCACCGGCTTGTCTTTCCGAGACACTGCGGCACTGCGTTCCATCGCGCTCTACGAGGTGGCCAAGGCGTTGATCGTGCTGGCGGCTGGGGGTGTGACCCTCTTCTTGCTGCGCCATGACCTGGAGGGAGCAACGCGCCACGCGCTGGGCCACCTGCACCTCGATCCGGCCGGTAGGCTCTCGATCGCAATCTTGCATATGGCGTTAAGACTGCAGGGGTTCGATCCGCGCTGGATTGCTCTAGGCAGTATCCTATACGCGACAATTCGACTCTCGGAGTCCTACGGACTCTGGCATGGAAAGGCCTGGGGGGAATGGATCGGAGCCCTCTCCGGCGCGATCTATATGCCATTGGAGATTCGGGAACTTTTCGAAGGGGTGACCTCGGTTCGTCTGGGACTGCTGCTGGCCAATCTTGCCATTGTGGGTTTCTTGGCCTGGCACCTCTGGTACCGGAAACGGATCGATGCCACCGCGCTTGATGCGCTCGGGACGCAGCAGGTCTCGCCCCCGCCCGAGATCCGGTCTGCCGTCGAACAGGATTAAGACTCCCCCGCTTCACTCAAAACGATTTGGAAGAGTTCTCAACGATGAAACGATGCCGGCAATGGATCGGGCTTTGGCCAATGCGGCTCGTGGTCGCGATTCTCGGGCTCACGCTTGTCTCTTGCCAGGTGATCCCGGGGTCAGCATCCGCATCGCGCGCGGGTCCGCTCGTCCAGGTGAAGCTGATCGCGTTCAACGATTTCCACGGTTATCTCGAAGCGCCGACGACGAAGAGCTCGGTGACCGATACCCTTCATCCGGGCAAGAACGTCTTCGTACAGACCGGCGGCGCAGCCGAACTGGCAACGCTGGTCAACTCGCTCGTCGCCGAGAACCCGAACCATCTCGTGATCGGGGCTGGTGACATGGTCGGGGCCTCACCCCTGGTGTCGGGCCTGTTTCTCGATGAGCCATCGATCGAGACCCTCGATGCCGTAGGGCTGCAGCTGACCTCAGTGGGCAATCACGAGTTCGATCGGGGCGTGCCAGAGCTCTTGCGCAAGCAGCATGGCGGTTGTACGCGGACCACGATGCTTGCGCCATGCCAAGCCGGACACACCTTTGGCGGCGCCCAATTCCACTATCTCGCAGCCAACGTCATCGATCGTGCGAGCGGCCGTCCGATCTTGCCTGCTTACGAGGTAAGACGCTTCGAGGGGATTCCAATCGCTTTCATTGGCGCAACCCTGAAGGCCACCGACCAGATCGTCGCACCCGATGGAATCCAGGGGGTCGAGTTTCGGGACGAAGCCGACTCGGTCAATGCAGTCGTCGCTGACCTCAGCACGCAGGGCATCCACAGTTTTGTCCTGCTGATTCATCAGGGCGCCGAAGTCTCGGGCCCATTGAATGCCACCAACTGCGAGCATTTCCAGGGGGGTATCCTGCCCGTTCTTGACCGACTGGATCCGCGGGTCGCCCTCGTCGTCTCGGGACATACACACGAACCCTACCAGTGTAGCTACCGGGGGTTCTTGGTGACCAGCGCAGCCTCCTACAGCAAGGCCGTGACCGATATCGAGCTTACGCTGGATCGGAGCACCGGCCGGATTGTGTCGAAGAGCGCGAGTAACCGTGTCGTCGTGGGCGAACACCCAGGGGCCGCGGCTGAAGAGTCCGGGTATCGACCGATCCGGCCAGATCCCACTGTGGCAGCGTTGGTGCAGCGTTACGTGGAGATGGCGCGCCCCCTCGCGGAACGTCCGGTAGGGCGGATCCAGGCCACTCTCACCCGTCTTGGTCCGGGCGAATTCGAATGTTCGCTCGGAGACGTGATCGCCGACGCACAGTGGCAGGCCACGCGTGATTCAGCACATGCCGAACTCGCCATGACCAATCCAGGGGGGATTCGCACGGATCTTTCCTATGGAGCTGACGGATTGGTCCGCTACGGATCTGTGTTCGCTGCACAACCTTTCGGCAATACGCTTGTGACCGAAACCTTGTCGGGGGCACAGATCAAAGCGGTGCTTGAGGCGCAGTGGAGCGCCCATCCCGAGCGGCCCGTGTTTCTGCAGATCTCGAGCTCGTTCCAATATGCCTTCGATGCCAAGAGACCACTCGGCGAGCGGGTACTTCCCGAAAGTCTGCGTCTGAACGACAAGCCCATGTCGCTCGAGGGCCGCTATCGTGTGACGATCAACAGCTTCCTCGCTGCGGGGGGTGACGGCTTCACCGAGCTGACCCGGGGCACTGAATCAATCGTCGGGGGTCTTGATGCCGATGCCTTGGAGAGCTATATCTCCAGTCACTCACCGGTGGCGCCAACGAGGGGTGGGCGGATCCGCCAGGTCTCTTAAGCGGCGTCAGGAAGCCGCATCTCCCTCATCAGCCCCCTTGAGTTCAGCACTTGCTGCTTGAAGGCGAAGTCAAACAACGCGATCTGCTCTTGCATAGCCTCGCGAATCACGCTGGCCGCATCTGCGGGAGCCAGGGTCACATAGGCGTCGGCCTCACCAGCCGAATAGGAGATCTCCATCCCTGCCTTGCGCGCAATGCGCATCATCGCCTTATTTTGCGTCAGGCAGTGCATGAACAGGTTGGCGATGCCAAGATTGCGGGCGTGCGTGGAGGCACGCACGAACAGCGCCGTGCCCATCCCCTTGCCGCGCGCCTCCTCGGCAACGGACAGTCCAAATTCGGCGGTGGTCGGCTTCAGGTCGGCTTGCCCGGCCTCTGCTTCGATCGAGTGGGGCGCGAAATGGCCTGCCGCGACCAGCTTCAGGTTATCGTCGAAAACACCGAAAACCGTGGCCCGGTCGAAATCGATTCCGCTGACATAGCGCACAATCGTCTCGTCGGACAAGGGATTGCCAAAGCGTAGGTAGCGGTCTTTTGCGCCGAGTTCGAGCAGATGCTTGGCATAGAGTGGGCGGTCCTCTAGGCTCAGCTCTTTAATCGGGATTGCGAGCGCGCGTGCCGCGTCGAGCCGGACCCGGATGCGTTCGTCAAGAGTCATGAGCGATCTTTCCAAATAGAATGGTGCAGTGCAATATGATACCTTGCAGAGCGATTCCCCGCACGGGTTCGCCGCACGGGTTCCCCGTAGGTCTTGTGCCCATCGATGACCCAATTGAGAGTCGCTCTCGCCGGAGCGCACTCGTCTGCCACGGCTTGGGCCAGACCGGTGGGGGGTCTGTTTGCCTCAGATTCGCGCGAAGCCCCCGGGTGCCTGGAGGCCACCGGGTCAGGCAGCGACGGGTTCGGCCTTCACGGACCGGGCGTCCCCGGCGCAGCGCGTCAATTCCCCAAACGCCTGACCAATCGCCGCCAGCGCGCTGGCGATTTGCTCAGCGGTGATGACAAGGGGCGGGGCGAAGCGGACCACGGTCTCGTGGGTATCTTTCGACAGGATGCCGTGGCGCAAGAGCGTCTCGCAGGTCTTGCGCGCGCTTGCGTAGCGCGGGTCGAGATCGACCCCCCACAAAAGGCCCTTACCACGGATGTCCCGGATCATCGGTGACTCGAGTTGGGCAAGGCCTTCCGACAGGAGGGCGCCCATCTGCGCTGCCCGCTCGGCGAGCCGGTCATCGACGAGCATTTTCAGCGCGGCGCGGCCGACTGCGGCTCCCAGGGGGTTGCCTCCAAAGGTACTGCCGTGATCGCCCGGCTGAAAGACCTCCATCACCTCCGCGCGCGCGAGAAAGGCCGACACGGGCAGCAGTCCACCGCCCAGGGCCTTGCCCAAGGTGATCGCGTCGGGCCGCACACCCTCATGCTGGCTCGCGAGGAGCTTTCCCGTCCGACCCAACCCGGTTTGTACTTCGTCGCAGATCAAAAGGACATGATGTCGGCGGCAGATGGCCGCGCACTCTGCGAGATAGCCTTCCCTGGGAACAATGATGCCCGCCTCGCCTTGGATCGGTTCGACAAGGAAAGCGGCCGTGTGCGGCGTGATGGCCGCCTCAAGCGCCTGGGCGTCGCCAAACGGCACGCTGCGAAATCCCGGCGCAAAGGGGCCAAAGCCGTCCCGGTATTGAGCCTCCGACGAGAAGCCGACGATGGTGGTGGTTCGCCCGGCGAAGTTTCCGTCGCACACCACGATCTCGGCACGGCCTTCGGGCACGTTCTTCACTTTGTAGGCCCATTTCCGCGCGGCCTTGATTGCGGTCTCGACCGCTTCCGCCCCGGTATTCATCGGTAGTGCCCGGTCCATGCCGGTGACTTCGCACAAGTCTTTCAAGAAAGGACCCAACTGGTCCGTGAAAAATGCCCGGGATGTGATGGCCAGGCGCGCGGCCTGGCGGGTCAGGACGTTGACCAAGACGGGATTGCTGTGCCCAAAACTGACCGCCGAATAGGCCGACATCATGTCGAGGTAGCGGCGGCCGCTGGTATCCCAGAGGTAGCAGCCCTCGCCGCGCGTCAACTCGACAGCCAAGGGATGATAGTTGTGCGCGCCGTACTGGAGTTCAAACTCGGTGGCGGAAGCCATAATTATTCTCCGTGTGATTGGATACAATTTTAATACGCCAGAGGGGAACAATTATTTCGACATTGAGGCTCAATTCAGGTTTTGAATGTAATATAATTCGTCATTGTCCAAATTAATGAAAGAATCGTGCGCCACATTGAGCTGGACCGGATCGATCTGCGCATTCTGGAGCGTCTGCAGCAGGAGGGGCGGGCGTCCAATGCGGACTTGGCTGAGGTCGCGCATCTATCGGCGCCGCAGTGCTATCGACGAGTCAAGCGGATGGAGGAAACCGGGATCATCGAGCGCTATGTCGCCGTCCTCGATCCGGTGCGCCTGGGCCTTGGTGTAACCGCCTTCGTCAGCGTGACATTAAGCGGGGGGCGGCGTCAGGATCTGGACAAATTCAAGGCCATCGTCGCAGGCATGCCCGAGATTCTTGAGTGCCACGTGGTCACGGGCGAGGCCGACTATCTCTTGAAGGTGGTGGCGGCGGATCTGCAGGCCTTCTCGCGCTTTTTGCTCGAACGTCTGATGGAGCATTTCGATGCCGTCAGCACCAAGTCCGAGGTATCACTCGAACAGATCAAACTGACCACATCCCTGCCGCTAGACGCCCGCCCCTGAGCAGCCCCTGCCGTTCACCGCTTTGCGCCGGCTTGCGCCCAAGCCCGGCTCAGTCGAGCGCCCTTGACAATAACACGTCCGTCGCCCATAATTTGCGGTTCTCTGCGGAGGGGTGCCCGAGTGGCTAAAGGGGGCAGACTGTAAATCTGTTGGCTTACGCCTACGTTGGTTCGAATCCAACCTCCTCCACCAGGATTATTTTCGCGATACGGCAGGCGTGAAGGGTGATGCGGGTGTAGCTCAATGGTAGAGCAGAAGCCTTCCAAGCTTATGACGAGGGTTCGATTCCCTTCACCCGCTCCAGAAAAATCCCGGTGGTGCTCCCACTCGGCAGTGGAATACGCGGTTGGATTTGGAAAGGTTATGCAGTCGGGCCGCGGCGCAGATCGCAGGCGGCGCCAAGCGCCCTTGTAGCTCAGTGGTAGAGCACTCCCTTGGTAAGGGAGAGGCCACGCGTTCAATCCGCGTCAAGGGCACCACGTTATTAGAGCATCACGCAACAGATGAAAGTCGGCACAACCGGGAACGTGAACGCACCGGATTGAACCAATCAACAAGCGAGCAGGAGTCGAGAAAATGGCAAAAGGCAAGTTTGAGCGGACCAAGCCACACGTGAATGTCGGGACGATCGGTCACGTGGACCATGGGAAGACGACGCTGACGGCGGCGATCACGACGGTACTGTCGAAGAAATTTGGCGGCGAGGCGCGGGCGT
>CAJCID010000110.1 GCA_903970305.1 Rhodospirillales bacterium
GAGTGGACCGAGGAGTTAAAGCGTCTTGGTCTGAACGTGCTCTTAAACGAGCATGTCGTGCTCGAGCACGAAGGCGCATCGCTTGTGGTTGCGGGTGTGACGGACTACACCGCGCACCATTACGATCCCGCCCAGAAGAGCGATCCCGATGCCGCGCTCGCGGGTGCGCCGCTTCACGTGCGCGTGCGCGTGCTGCTCGCCCATCAGCCGCGAACCGCGCCCGCCGCCGAGCGCGCGGGATTCTCCCTGCAGCTGTCCGGACACACCCATGGCGGACAGTTCTTCCCATGGAATTTCTTCGTCAGACTGCAACAACCCTTCACTGCGGGGCTGCATCGCCTGGGCGAGTTGTGGGTCTACACCAGCCGCGGCACGGGCTACTGGGGACCGCCCAAGCGCGTGGGCGCGCCCTCCGAGATCACGCATTTGCGCCTCGTGGCCGCCGCATAACAAGAGCGCGGGCACGGGCCTGGATCTCGAGCAGGCCGCGTGCGGGTCTCGGCGCGCGGTCAAGCGGTGTCCGCGAGGCCGGAAGGTTCTGCGGGTTATGCGATAATTCGTCTTTACCCGCCCGCCAAGTCTATGAGCCGCGCTATCGAGCTTGTGTACACGTTTTCCGGCGCCACCGCTCTCTCGGATTTTCGCATCGCCCGGCTCCTTCCGCGGCTCCAAGAGGTGGACTCGAGGGTCAGCGCCGTCTCGGCGCGCTACCGCCATTTCGTCAAGACCCGCTCTCCTCTTGTGGAGTCGCAACAGAGGATCCTTGAAGCACTCCTGACCTATGGCGATCCGGGCCAAGACGGGCCTGGCGAGCAATTCCTCGTCATCCCGCGCCTGGGCACGATCTCTCCATGGGCCAGCAAGGCGACCGACATCGCGCACAATTGCGGACTCGAGACGATCGAGCGCATCGAGCGCGGCGTCGTCTACTTCATCGAGATGCGCTCGCGGATTCTGGGGCGCTCCCAGAAACCCGAGAGTGCCGTGCGCGAAGAGCTCGCTCGGCTCCTCTTTGACCGGATGGTCGAGACGGTTGTGGGTCCGGAATTCGAGGCGGACCAGATGTTCGAGAACGTTGCCGGTCGTCCCTTGGAGACGGTTGATCTCATCGGGCAGGGCAAGCCTGCTCTGGAGCAGGTGAACCGCAGTTGGGGGCTTGCCCTTTCTGCCGACGAAATCGACTACCTTGCAGAAGCGTTCGCTAAGACCGGTCGCAATCCGACCGATGTGGAACTGATGATGTTCGCCCAGGCCAACAGCGAGCACTGCCGGCACAAGATCTTCAACGCCAACTGGACGCTCGACGGCAAGCCCGAGGAGCTGACCCTTTTCCAGATGATCCGTAACACCGAGGCGCTCGCTCCACAGGGCACCCTCGTGGCCTATTCGGATAATGCGGCGGTGATGGAAGGTGCTCTCGCAGAACGTTGGTACCCCGGACTCGATCGCCGGTATGCAGGCCAGAGCGAAGCGACCCACATCCTGATGAAGGTCGAAACGCACAACCATCCGACGGCGATCGCGCCGTTTCCCGGGGCCTCGACCGGTGCAGGTGGCGAGATCCGCGACGAAGGTGCGACCGGACGGGGCGCCAAACCGAAGGCGGGGCTCACCGGCTTTAGCGTATCGAATCTGCATCTGCCAGAGCGGGAGCGCCCCTGGGAGGGCGCTGTGGACGTCACTGTCGCGAGGAGCCTGCGCCCTCCTGGCGAGGCGCGCCCTGCGTATGGCGCACCGGCACGCATCGCCAGTGCGCTCGCGATCATGACCGAGGGTCCCTTGGGGGGCGCGGCGTTCAACAACGAATTCGGGCGGCCCAACCTTGCCGGCTACTTCCGGGTCTACGAGCAGCAGGTCGGCGCGCAGGTCTATGGCTACCACAAGCCCATCATGATCGCCGGAGGCGTGGGCAACATCCGCGCCGCTCACGTGAAGAAGGAGGCGATTGCTCCGGGCTCATTGCTGATCCATCTGGGTGGTCCGGGCATGCGCATCGGTCTGGGCGGCGGTGCGGCGAGTTCGATGGCGACCGGGGCCAATACGGCCGAACTCGATTTCGACTCGGTCCAGCGCGGTAATCCAGAGATCGAGAGGCGCGCCCAGGAGGTCATCGATCGCTGCTGGGCCTTGGGCGAGGACAATCCGGTGCTCTCGATCCACGACGTCGGGGCGGGAGGTCTGTCGAACGCCTTTCCGGAACTGGTCGACGGATCCGCGCGGGGTGCAAGGTTCGAGCTCAGCGCGATCCCCGTCGAGGAAAGCGGCATGAGCCCGAAGGAGATCTGGAGCAATGAGTCGCAGGAGCGCTACGTCCTGGCGATCGCACCGGAACGCTTGGCCGAGTTCGAGGCGATCTGCGGGCGCGAACGCTGTCCATTTCGCGTCGTGGGCGTGGCCACAGAAGAGCGGCAGCTCGTCCTTCTGGCCCCGAACGCTGTGCGCGCGCCGGTCGACATGGATCTGGAGGTGCTGCTCGGCAAGCCGCCCCGTATGCAGCGCGAGGCCACGCGGAACCTACCCCCTCGTGCGCCCCTCGAATTCGACGGGCTCGATCTCGAAGAGACGGCGCTTCTTGTGCTCGGCCATCCGACTGTGGGTGACAAGAGTTTCTTGGTGACCATCGGCGATCGCACTGTCTCGGGTCTATGTTCGCGCGACCAGATGGTCGGCCCCTGGCAGGTGCCTGTGGCCGACTCGGCCGTCACGCTCGCGGACTATGCCGGCTACACCGGCGAGGCGATGGCGATCGGTGAGCGCAGCCCGATTGCCGTCTTGGATGGACCCGCATCGGGCCGCATGGCGATCGGCGAGGCGCTGACGAATCTGCTCTCGGCCCCGGTGGCCGACTTCTCACGGATCAAGCTGTCGGCCAACTGGATGGCCGCATGCGGCTCGCCTGGACAGGATGCGAATCTTTTTGACACCGTGCGAGCGGTGGCGATGGAGCTCTGTCCCAGGCTTGGCATCGGGATCCCGGTGGGCAAGGACTCCTTGTCGATGCGCACGACCTGGAGCGAGGAGGGCATCGCCAAGTCGGTCATCGCGCCCGTGTCCCTCATCGTCTCGGCTTTTGCCCACGTGGCCGATGTACGCGGTGCGTTCACGCCTGAGCTGCGCAGCGATTGCGGCGAGACCTGCCTCATCCTCATCGATCTGGGCGCAGGTGAGAATCGTCTGGGTGCCTCGATCTTCGCCCAGGTCACCCAACAGCTCGGTGATGCGCCGCCGGATTTCGATGAGCCCGGACATCTGTTGGGATTGGCGCGCGCTTTGGAGCGTTTGCGGGCCAAGGATCTGGTTCTGGCCTACCACGACCGCTCCGATGGCGGCCTCTACACGACAATCTGCGAGATGGCCTTTGCTGGCCGGTGCGGCGTGACGCTCAATCTCGACCTGCTTGTCTTGGAGGGTGAACACGCCTCGGATTGGGGCGATTCGAAGAACTGGGCCGACCAGGTGCAGGCGCGCCGCGAGGAGCTGACCCTGCGCGCGCTCTTCTCCGAGGAGCTTGGGGTAGTGCTCCAGGTCCGACGGGATGATCTGGGTGCGACCATGGAGATTTTGCGCGAGGAAGGTCTGGGCGCGCTCTCGGAAGTCATCGGCAAGCCCAACAGCCGCGGGGTCATCGAATTTTTCCGCGACGCCAAGCGCATCTACAGCGCAAGCCGTGCCGAGCTGCAGCGTGCCTGGAGCGAGACGAGCTGGCAGATCGCGCGCGGGCGCGACAATCCCGCCTCGGCCGACGCCGAATACGCAACCATCGATGCCCTGGACGATCCGGGACTTGCACCGGTGGTGCCCTTTGATCCCCGTGTGGACGTCGCTTCACCCTGGATCCAAGCCGGGCATCGGCCCCCGCTGGCGATCCTGCGCGAGCAAGGGGTGAATAGCCAGTCCGAGACCGCGTATCTGTTTGCTCAGGCGGGCTTCGAAAGTATCGATGTCCATATGAGTGACCTGCTCTTAGGGCGCTTTGATCTGGCCGAATTTCGTGGTTTCATCGCCTGCGGCGGCTTTAGCTACGGGGATGTCCTGGGTGCGGGTGAGGGTTGGGCGAAAACGATTCTCTACAACGAGCGCCTGAACTCGATGTTTGCGGCCTTTTTTGCGCGCTCCGACTCCTTTGCGCTCGGGATCTGCAACGGCTGTCAGATGATGGCTGCGCTTGCGCCGATGATCCCCGGAGCCCAATCCTGGCCGCGCTTTACGCGCAATCGTTCCGAAAAGTTCGAAGGTCGCCTGGCGCTGGTCGAAGTCACCGCCTCCCCGGCGCTCTTCATGGCCGGCATGGAGGGTCTGCGTGCGCCCATCGCCGTCGCGCACGGCGAAGGCTATGCGGACTTCAGAGCGCAGGGCGACCCCCTGCGCGTTGCCGTCATGCTGCGCTATGTCGACCATCACGGCGTGGCGACCGAAGCCTATCCGTATAACCCGAACGGCAGCCCGGGCGGACTGGCCGGAGTGACGAACGACGACGGACGCTTTTCGATCCTCATGCCGCACGCCGAGCGCGTCTTTCGCTCGGTGCAGATGTCCTGGCGACCAAGGACCTGGGGCGAATTCAGCCCCTGGGTGCGCCTTGCGCAAAATGCGCGTCGATGGGTCGGTTGACCCGCAGGGGCCTTCCGGATTAACTTCTATTTAAACAATAATTTATTGTTTCTTTTTCATGTTATTTATAAGATGCGCGTAGGAACGCGCTCGCTCGAGAACTGGTCTATTTGCTCGGCGCAAATCGCCGCCTCGAACAACATGAAGGCACGGACGAAGATCATTCTGCGACCGTCTTGCGCTGATGGGCCGTACACGCTGGTCCCAGCGACCTCGCGCTGCAAGGTGCGGCGAGTCGTTCCCAGATGGGCTAGTCCATTCCCCCGAAGCTCTCCTCTCTGATAGGAGGACGTCTTTTACAGATCATTCTGCAAAACGAGAATGAGCGCGACTCAAAGTATCGGGAAGCATCTCGCCCTCGACGACCTCAATACCTCTCGCCAAGATCGGATCGTTTTCGTTCTCATGCGCGAGGTCGACAATGTAGTCAGGCACGAATGTTTCGCGGGGCTCACCGTTCACCTGGTAAAGCCGTTCGATCGGAAAGTGGAGTGAGATCTTCGAATTCGGGAGAGTGAACTCCCCCGTGCCACCCCGGAGACCTGCCATGGGCGTACCCACGATCTTGGCGCGCTGCAGGGCGTGGAAACCAATGGCTATACCTTCGCCCATGCTTGCGGTCCAATGGTCCACGAGGACCACTAGCTTTGCGTTGACCCGAGGCCCGCGCGGAGCGATAGTCTTCAGCCAGGAGTCCCGCGGGAATGTCTTGCCGGGGCCTGGATCGAACACTCGCTGATAGGCGGATGTCCTCGAAATAAAACGGCCAAGAATCGGCTCTGCTACGTCGGTGGTGCCGCCGCTTGGCGTTTCGCGCAGGTCGAGGATCAGTCCCTTCGCGCCCTTCAGCTCGTCAAGAGCCACATCGAATGCCGGCACGGTGTCTGAATCGCCTAAGCTGTATTCAATGCGGATGTAACCCAAGTCCGGCGTGATCCAATGCCAGGTGACGAGGTCCCGGGTCTGCGGCGGAACGTAGGGCGAAAGATGCAAAACTCGTGTGTGGCCATCCGGACTCCTCACACTCAGCTCGCGCTCCCCCTCGTGCGTACCTGCGAGAAGCGTGCGAAGGGTAAACTCATCCGCGTCCAGGTCCGGCTTGGCCATGGCCTTGGGCGCCGCCCGCGCAACAGCCGCAGCAGCGGGGATCGCGCCGAAGGCGATCACTTCATCCCCAGAACGCAGCGCCTGCCTGGCCGCATCTCCACCCGGTCTGATCTCGGAGAGAATGGCTCGACCATTTCGTATTTCGCCCCACAGTTCTGTTCCGGTGGGGATGAGCTGCGGCGAGCTCTCGTTATTGACACCCAAAGTAGCATGGTGGTCGTGCAGCTCACTGACAGCCTGTTCGATCACCCGCAGGAAAGCATCGGGCGTTTCCGCCGCCATCGCCCGAGGCTCATAGATGGCCTTGAGCTTGGCGAGATCTACATGGCAGTCGGGCAGATAGGCGTAGTGGCCGGCGATCTGGTCCACGAGGTAGTCAAGATCAGCCTTGTGGGAGGCAGCCTCCTGCGTCTTAGCCATCGTCGACGGGGATCCTATGAGTGCTGCTGCAGCTACTAAAGCTGTAAGCCTATTCCCAACATGGCAAGACACTAAATTCACCCCCCGCCCGCAGCCCGATGCATTTGCAAATATTTTGCGGGAGACAGAGTCCAGGCGCAACAAGTGCTTTCTCTCGCTTCAGCAAGTCGGCAAATTCCTTTATTGGTCGCGCCTCTGCGGAAACTACAGCTCTGCTCGAGAGCCCGCAGCGCGACTCAGCCGCCTGGAAGATGACATGGAGGACGTGGTAGTCAGATTTTCGGCAAGAGTCCGTCTACCCCGTCAATGGTCACGATGGGCCAGCACGCGGCCCCAAATGTCGGCCGCCTGATCGAGGAACGTACCGGGGCAAGAGAGGGCGCTGCGGGTGCTTGGAGGGGCATGCTGCGATACAATGACTACCGGTATTCACCGGGCAATCCAGATGGCTACCTCAATTCGACTTGACCCAGTCACCGAACGGCAGCTTGATCATCTTGCAGCACAAACCGGGGGCACTAAGGCGGTTGACTCGCGCGAGCTCGTGGGCCGACCTGAGAGAAATTCTGGCGCTAGCGTGTAGGGGACTACCGCATCATCTGCGACATCCCGGACAAAGCCCGGTGCATCCTCGTCATCGAGGTGGGCAATCGGCACTCCACACCTTCCGCGAAGTCAGGGCCTCTGATCGATGATCCCACCTGGATTTCCCCCTTACACACCATGAGCACAAACTTCGACTCCGAGCTGATTGGACTTTTTGGGCGCTGGACATTCGCCACCGCGCAGGTCAAGCGCTCGGAGGAGTTGAACGTCGATCCCGCTGTCGTCAAAGCGGCTGCACAGCAGGTCATCGAGCAGCGCGACGATCCCGAGCGCCAGCGTGCGATTGTCAACGCCTTGGATGAAAACACCGCAGTCGCGCTTTGCCTTTGGCTGCGCGATCCTGCCAATGCGTCCGGTCTGCTAGGGCAAGCCAGAGGGAAACGACGCAAGCGCGGATGAAGTGGGCTTTGTCTGCGTGCAAGGACGCCTCCCGCAAGCGGAGCCGCCTCGACAGCCGCTTCGGGTCACGAGTCTCGATTCGTCGGCTTTGCGTCGTGAAGCCGCCGCTGCCTTTGAGTTGGAGCGGCGCTGCACAAGAATACTTTGCTGCAGAATTCTTATGCCATAGATCGTCGAGGGGACGCCAGACAGCGCACCGCCCAAAATCGCGACGAAATCATTTTGGCGAAACTCATACGGGAATCTGTGTGCGTTAGCGCACGGAGTACGACGGGAGGAGGCGCTACGGTACCCGATTCAATCAAATGCACGCCGGGTTCGTTGCGGCGCTGTTGAAAGGTCCCGGTGATGATCGAAGACGACAGCGATTCCGACATTCTCTATGGTGCCGCCGTCGCGGAAACCAACACCGAAGCGCTCCAGCTGGACTTACTCGCCTGCGTGAGTCATGACATGCACCCAGCTCCTTGTCGCTCGAACCCCAGTCGCCCGCGGTCGTCATGCTGGATGTTGAGGCCACGATCGAGTCGCTTGGCCGCAATGCGCGCTTCTTTCGCCAGACCATCATGCCCTCCAACGTTGATGAGCTGGTGGGACACAAGCACCCTGCACTAGACGTCCACCAATGACACCGCACTTACGCCAACGGTACCGCCCTCCACTGTTCGGGTGTCTTTGACTGCACATCTCACCGTGCTCCCCCCGGGCAAGCACGACGTCGACGAGTATTCATTTTGGCCCAGGAAGATTCCGTATGGACGATGCCGACGATGACAGTGCGCGTGAGACCAGGCAGCTGGCCACAGTGAAATCGTCCCGCGACCCGGACGGCGCAAACCGTCCCCGTGATTACCTATACAAGTACAAGTACAAATACGAGAAGGGCAGGGACGAGCCCCAAGACCAGGACAAGCCTGCCAAGAAAGAGGACGACGCCAAGGACGAGAAAAGCGGCGGGGACGAGAACAAAGGCAAAGACGATAAAAGGGATCAGGACGGTGACGACGGGCAAGAGAAGAAGTCCAAGAGCCGTACGCCGATCATCGTTCTGATCGTAGTCGCAGTCATCGCCCTCATTGTTGGTCTCATCTTCTGGTTGATGACACGCAATCAGGAAAGCACCGACGATGCCTATACGGAGGGAAACGCGGTATCGATTGCTCCCAAGGTGCCCGGCTACGTCGT
>CAJCID010000111.1 GCA_903970305.1 Rhodospirillales bacterium
CAAAACTCACCTGGCTGCCGCGCGCCAGAGGATCCCGGGGCGATGCCAGCGACAGGCCGCGACCCGAACAGCGCGACTCGACGAGGCGGATGAAAAGCTCCCCGAGTTGCAACGACTTGGCCCGTATGGCCGCCATCCCGCCAGAGGCTTCGGCTGCCAGGACCGAATCCAGCCCCGCCTCCAGAGCGACCATCGAGAGGATCGGGGGGGTGCCGCACAGATAGCGGCCCACGCCGCCTGCAGGCCGGTACTGCGGATCGAACTCGAAGGGAGCGGCATGTCCGATCCATCCTGACAGCGGCTGCCAGAAGCGCTCCTGATGGCGCTGGGCGACAAAGACGAAAGCGGGTGCGCCCGGACCCCCATTGAGGTACTTATAGCCACAGCCGACCGCGAAATCGGCTTGGGCCTCATTGACCGCGAGGGGCAGGGCGCCCGCCGAATGAGCCAGATCCCAGACCACAAGGCTGCCCTGTGCGTGGGCCTTTGCCGTCACTTCGGCCATATCGTGCACGGCGCCGCTGCGATAGTTCACATGGGTGAGCAAGACCAGCGCGGGTCGCGCAGCCAGCGCCGTCTCGAGCTCCGCGCTACCCTCGACGAGTACGAGGCTTGGGGTGCTCTCTGCTCCGGTTTCCAAGCGACTCGCCAGCAAGTCGATGAGTCCCTGGGCGACGTAGAGATCCGTCGGGAAATTGCCCCTCTCGCTCAGGATGACCGAACGTTCGGGATGGCGCTCCGCCTGGATGCGGAGCGCTGCCGCAAGCACCTTGAACAAATTGACCGAGGTCGAATCGGTTGCAACGACCTCCTTGGCCCCGGCGCCGATGAGGCGTGCAATCTTGGCACCGACACGCTCGGGAAGCGTCATCCAATGCGCATCGTTCCAGCTGCGCACGAGCCCCTCGCCCCATTGGTGCTGCAAGGTCTCCGTCACGCGGGTGACAGCCGAGCGCGGCAGCGCGCCCAGGGAGTTGCCGTCCAGGTAGATGATGCCTTCTGGCAGGTGGAACTGGGCGCGCAGGAAAGCCAGTGGATCGGCCGCGTCTTGCGCCAGGCAGCTCTCGCGCGTGATCATCTCTGCATCCGTTGACCCGCGCGAAGGCGAACGCCTCGTCTGGAGCGGCAGGCGCGCTGTTGCGGCGCAGCAGAAGTGCGCAAGAAGGCAGGCATGTAAATAGTTTAGACTTAAAATAATTTTCCGGCAATCGCCCCGGAGCGCGGCAGGCGCAGTGCAGCCGAGGCGAGGCCGGATGGTCAACCTAGCCCCCACACCATGAAAATCGACATCATCGGCGCTGGCCCCGCTGGCTTGTACTTCGCCATTTTGGCCAAAAAGAGCCTCCCCGAGGCCTCGATTCGCGTCACCGAACGCAACCAGGCCGATGACACGTTTGGCTTTGGCATCGTGCTCTCGGACGAAACGCTTGGCAATCTCGCCCATGCCGACCGGCCAAGCTTTGAGGCCATCCGCGCCGAATTCGCCTACTGGGACGATATCTACACCCACTTTCGGGGTCAGGTCCTGCATTCCCGAGGGCATGGCTTTTCCGGGATCGGGCGGTTGAAGCTGCTGAAGATCCTGCAAAAGCGAGCCGGCGAACTCGGTGTCGAGCTCTCCTTCGGCGCGGCCGATGCGGGGCTGGCCGCGCACGGCGCGGCCGATCTCATCGTGGCGGCCGATGGGATCAACAGCGCCGTGCGCGAGAGTCTTCTGGAACATTTCGAACCTCGAATCGAACTGCGACCGAACCGTTTTGTCTGGCTTGGCGCGCGGATGACGCTGCCTGGATTTACCTACAGCTTTCAAGAGAATTCGGCGGGGATCTGGAATCTGCACGCCTATCAGTACGCGCCAGGCGAGTGCACGCTCGTCGTCGAGACCACCGAGGCCAGCTTTCTGAAGTCGGGACTCGATCCGGCTGACGAAGCGGCCACGGCACGCTATGTCGAGGCGCTCTTTCATAAGGAGCTCGGGGGCCATCCGGTGGCCACCAACCGATCGGTCTGGCGCCAGTTTCCGACTGTGCGCTGTCGCACCTGGCACACCGAGCGCGTCGTGCTCTTGGGTGATGCGGCCCATAGCGCCCACTTCTCGATCGGGTCAGGCACGAAGCTCGCCCTCGAGGATGCGATCGCGCTTCATGGCGCGCTCATGGCCTACCCCGATTCGGTGGGTGAGGCCCTGATCCGCTACGAGCAGTCCCGGCGCGACGAAGTGGGACGCATCCAGCATGCGGCCGAGGTGAGTCTTGGTTGGTTTGAAAACGTCGCGCGTTTCTGGACCATGGAGCCGATCCAATTCAACTACTCACTGTTAAGCCGCTCCAAGCAGATCACCCACGAGAATCTGCGCCTGAGGGACCCAGAGCTCGTCGCCGATCTGGAGCGGTGGTGGACTGATCGGGTCGCACGCTCCCATCGCATCAGCCTGCCTTGCGACTTTCGCGCGCCGCCCCTCTTCGCCCCGTTGCGTCTGCGTGAACTCTGGCTCTCCAATCGCGTGGTCGTCTCACCGATGGCGCAGTATTCGGCCTGCCAGGGTGTGCCTGGGCCATGGCATCTCGTCCACTATGGCAGCCGTGCCATCGGCGGAGCCGGTCTCGTCTTCACCGAGATGACCTGCGTCGCGCCCGATGCGCGGATCACGCCCGGCTGCACGGGCCTTTGGAACGACGAGCAGGAGTCGGCCTGGCGGGGCATTGTCGAATTCGTGCACCAGCATTCGGAGGCCAAGATCTGCATGCAGCTCGGCCATGCCGGTCGCAAGGGTTCCACCCAGCTTGGCTGGGAGGCCATCGACAAACCGCTCGCCGCGGGCAACTGGGATCTGATCTCCCCGTCTGCCCTGCCCTATGAGCCGGGCGTGAGCGCCCTGCCGCGCGCCATGACGCGTGCGGACATGGACCGGGTGCGCGAGCAGTTCGTCGCCTCGGCGCAGCGGGCGCTGCGCGCCGGTTTCGACATGCTTGAGTTGCACATGGCCCACGGTTATCTGCTCGCGTCGTTTCTCTCGCCCGTCACAAACCACCGACACGACGCCTACGGCGGTGGCCTGGCCAATCGACTGGCCTATCCGCTGGAGGTCTGGCGCGCCGTGCGCGCGGTCTGGCCAGAAGACAAGCCGATGTCGGTGCGCATCTCAGCTTCCGACTGGATCCCAGGTGGCACGCGGGGCGAGGACGCGGTCGAAATCGCCCGCGCCCTACGCGAGGCCGGTTGCGACCTCGTCGATGTGTCCTCAGGACAGACCGATCCGGCGTCGAAACCGGTCTATGGCCGCATGTACCAGGCTGGTTTTTCCGAACAGATTCGTCTTGAGGCAGGGATCGCCACGATGGCCGTGGGTGCGATCACGAGTGCGGACCAGATCAATACCCTGCTCGTGTCCGGTCGCGCCGACCTCGTCGCACTGGCGAGGCCTCATCTGGCCGATCCTTACTTCACTTTGCACGCTGCCACCGCTTTGGGATACGACGGTGCCGCGTGGCCCGTGCAGTATCTTTCCGGGGCCCAGCAGGCGCGTACGCTGGCCGCCCGTGAGCGCGAAGCCCAGGCGCAAAAGGCGGCACTTCTCGCTCGGCCCACGGTCTCCTCATTGCCTGGGGAAACGACCGCGGGGCGGTTGTGACTGAGCCGCGCGGCCTGATCGGGGGCGCTGCCCCGATCATCGCCGTCGGGCCGATCCCGATCCACTGGGGCACGCTCATGCTCTTGTGCCTGCCTCCCCTGCTTTGGGCAGGCAACGCCGTTGCGGGCCGGCTCGCCGCGCCGCAGATCGGCCCCCTGGAGCTCAATGCCCTGCGCTGGGTCGGCGCGCTCGTACTGCTCTCGCCCTTTGCCGCAGGCAATGCCTATCGATTGCGCGGCATCATCCGAGGGCACCTGGGCGGACTCTTCGCCCTGGCGATACTCGGCGTGGGGTCGTTCAATTCCTTCCAGTATTGGGCTTTGCGCACCTCGAGCCCGAACAACACGACCTTGATCGGCTCGGCAGGACCGGTTTTCATCCTGGCCGTGGGCGCGCTGTTTTTCGGGGAGCGGATCAGGCCTCGGCAGGTCATCGGCGGGGTGCTCTCCGTCGCCGGCGTCGCGTGGGTCATGTTGCGGGGCGATTGGGACCGTCTTGCGCGGGTCGAATTCGATCCCGGCGACTGCTATATGCTGGCGGCGACCCTCACCTGGTCGATCTATACGTGGCTCTTGCGCAAGGGCCGCCCGCCATGCCGCTTGCGGTGTTGCTCTACTTGCAGATACTTCTCGGCCTTGTCGTTCTCGTGCCGCTTGCCTTCCTCGAGGCGCTGATTCTGAAGACCCGCTTTGCGCCCAGCGGCTCGGCGCTTTGGCTCATCGCCTATGTCGCGGTTTTCCCCTCATTGGTCGCGTATTACTGCTACGACCGGGCAGTGGCCCGCGTGGGGGCGCAACTACCGGTGTTTTTCAACAATCTGACGCCGCTGTTCGCCGCGGGCATCTCGATCTTTGTCTTGGGCGAGAGCCCGCACGGGTACCACGTGGTGGGGCTTGTGCTGATCGTGGCCGGCATTCATCTCGTGAGTAGCGCCGCGCGCGCCCCGAGCGGTTGACGGTTGACTTTCTGCCCGCCGCGGCCGGCGAAGATTCCTGCTGCGCAACGCATGGTCCGGGCCCTTCTGCCGGCCCTAGACGGCAGGGTTTGCCGCGCACCGGATCAATTTGCGTAGGGCGCGCTTGAGCAACCGGGCCTCGGTCGCGTTGAGTGCCGCGAAGCGTGCGCGCTCATACTCCTTGGAGCGGGCCAGAAGGGGCGCGATCCGCGCCGCACCCGTCTCGGTGATCCGCACCAGCGAGCGGCGGCGGTCCCCCTGCGAGGCCAGCCTTTCGATCAGGCCCGCCCGGGACATCCGGTCGAGCGGCTTCGTGACCGTCGGTTGCTGGGCGAGCACCATGTCGGCAAGGGCGCCCACGCAGAGTTCGCTGCCGTCAGAGAGAGTCGCAAGCACACGCCATTCCAGGATCGCCAGTCCGGCGCTACGCACCTCTTGGTGGAACTCCGAGGCCACCAGGTGGCTGGCACGGGCCAACAGGTAGGACAGATAATCGTCAACCGTCCAGGAGCGCGGCACGGTCATGTCGTGGAGTTGGGATGGTGCGGGTGGGGTTGGGTCATGTGATAGCCCCCGCCCTGGAAGATAAGCGGCTCGCGCACCGAGAAGCCGCAGCGCTCGACCTCACCCACGAAAATGATGTGATCGCCCTCTTCATAGCGGCTGCGATTGAAGCACTCGAACCAGGCACAGCATCCAAGAAGCACCGGGACACCGCGCTCGCTGTCCTGCCACTCGGCTAAGGCGAAGCGGTCCTGGGCCAATGCGGCGGCACTCGAGCCGAAGCGGCGCGACAGCTCGATCTGGTCCGAGGCCAATACATTGATGACGTAGTGGGAGTTTTCGCGAAACACGGCCAGGGTCCCCGAGCGTGCCGCCTGGCTCCACAGCACCAAGGGTGGCTCGAGCGAGACCGAATTAAACGAGTTGGCCGTGAAGCCGACCGGCTCGCCTTGGGCGTTGCGGGTTGTGATGATGGTCACGCCGGTGGCGAACTGACCGAGAGCCTGGCGGAAGTGCCGGGCATCGAAGTCCGGGGTCAGCGCGACGGCTGTGGGGCCGGGCTCTTCTTCGGTTTTGGGGACGGGCAGAGTCATGGAGGATGGCCTAGTGGATCTTTTTCTGACGTTGGTATTCGATGAATTTTCATCTACACTCGGCCTAGCATAACTGCCCGGCCCGGGCCGTGCAATCGATGCCGAAGGCACTCGAGCGGCACTTCCGCCAGATGGGGCAGGGTGCCGGCGAGCAAAAGGAGAACGCGCAGTGCTGATCGAACGCATCGAAGCGCGGTGGATCGACGCCTTCGAGACCGCTTTACGCCTGTGCGAGCTCAAGGAAGGTGACTCGGTCGCGATCCTCTCGGAATCCCAGTCGCGCCGCGTGCTGATCGATCTAGCCGAACTCGCCCTGGCACGCCTGGGGTGCCGAGCCTTCCATCTGGTGCTGCCCTCGCCCCGGCCCCGTGCCTCGGTGCCGATTCGCTCCACCGGTGCCTCGGATGCGCTTGGCGGTCAGATCCCGGTGATCCGGGCTCTGGCGGCAGTCACCCTGGTCCTCGACTGTACCGTCGAAGGCCTGTTGCATGCGCCTGAACTGGCCGGGATATTAGCCGGGGCGGATGGCCGCCGTCCCCGCCTGTTGATGGTCTCCAACGAGCATCCTGAGATCCTTGAGCGGACGCTTCCGGATGCGGCGCTCGAACCCGTGGTGCGGCATGCCATGCAGAGGTTGCGCGCAGCACAGCGCCTGACCGTGCGGTCCGCCCAGGGTACGGACCTTGCAGTCGATCTCGCCGGAGCGCGCATCGGTGGAGTGTGGGGCTATTGCACCAAGCCCGGCCAGGTGGCGCACTGGCCGGGTGGCCTCTGTCTTGCTTTTCCGGCACGCTCGAGCACGCGTGGCACACTGGTGCTGGCCCCAGGTGATGTCAATCTGACCTTCAAGCGCTATCTGCGCGATCGAATCGCCTTGACGATCGAAGACGACTACGTGACCTCGATCGATGGGTCAGGACTCGATGTGGATCTCATGCGCAGCTACTGGTCGGCCTGGGGTGACCGGGCGGCCTATGCGGTCTCCCACGTCGGCTGGGGACTCAATCCGAGGGCGCGCTGGGATGCGCTGGCGTTCTACGACAAGCGCGATTGCAACGGGACCGAACTGCGTGCCTTTGCCGGGAACTTTCTCTACTCGACCGGGGCCAACGAGGTGGCAGGACGCCATACCCTCGGACACTTCGACCTGCCGCTGCGCAACTGCACGGTCACCCTCGATGGCGTTGCTGTCGTCGAGGAAGGCGTCGTCGTCGAAGGCGTCGAGGAGAACAGATGACGATCGTCGGAACATCACTGCCCTACTACCTCGAAGAAGGGTTGGGCGAGCGCGTGGTGCTGATGCTCCACGGCATCGGCGGTGGCCATCAGGCCTTTGGCCCGCAACTGCGCGCACTCGCGGCAGGGGGGTGGCGCGCCCTGGCCTGGGACATGCCCGGCTACGGCTATTCGCGCTCAGTGAGTCCCTACACGATCGAGACGCTGGCCATGTCCTGTCTGGAACTCATCGATGTGCTCGAGGCCGACCAATTGGTGCTCCTTGGGCACAGCATGGGTGGCATGATCGCCCAGGAGGTTGCAGCGCGGGCTCCATCGGTCCTTGCCGGGCTGGTCCTGGCCGGCACCACCGCCGCATTCGGTAAGCCCGACGGCCAGTGGCAACGCGCGTTTCTGAGCGAGCGACTCGCGCCGCTCGAGGCAGGACGGAGCATGGCCGATCTCGCCCCCGGGATTGTCAAGGGTCTCGTGGGGCGCGATGCCGATCCGGAGGTCCTGCGGATTGCCTCGGCGAGCATCGCCGCAGTGCCCCCGGCCAGCTACCGCCAGGCGCTCTTGGCGCTGGTCGAATTCGACCGGCGTGAGGCCCTCGCAAGCCTCGCCGTTCCGACATTGGTGGTGGCAGGCGCCCTCGACCAGAACGCGCCACCTGCGGTCATGGAAAAAATGGCCGCGCGCATCCCCGGAGCGCAATTTGCCGTCATCCCGGGTGCCGGGCACCTCATGCATTGGGAAGAGCCCGAGGCATTTAACCGGCTGGTGCTCGAGTTTCTCGACCAGTCGCTCGCCTCGGACCGCCTCGCACCGGCCCCATGAGCAGCGCAACTCGTTCGGGGCTTTCCTTTGTACCGGCCGTCGGCGAGACCGCGCTCTCGCCTTTGCAGGGCCGACTTCTGAGCCGGGCGCACGAACTCGGGCGCGATCATTTCGCGCAGCGCGCAGCGCTCTGGGACGACAGCGCAACCTTCCCGTTTGCCAACTACGATGATCTGCGGGCAGCTGGGTTTCTCGCTCTGTGTGTTCCAGAGGCCGACGGGGGGCTTGGTGCGGATTTCGCCACCTACTGCATGGTGTCTGCCGAGCTCGGCAGGTTCTGCGGGGCTACCGCGCTCACCTTGAACATGCATGTCTGCTCGACACTCTGGACGGGCCTTTTGGCCGAGAGCGTCGAGATGACGAGCGCAGAGCGCGCCGAACACGAGCGCCGCCGTGCGCTCCACTTCGCGCGCATCGTCGGTGAAGGTCGGCTCTACGCCCAACCGTTCTCGGAAGGGACGGCCGCTGCGGCGGGACGGGCGCCCTTTGGCACCACTGCATTGCGTGAGGCGGGCGGCTGGCGCATCAATGGCCGCAAGATCTGGGCAAGTCTTTCCGGCGCCGCCGACTTCTACGGGATCCTCTGTACCGAGGCGCGCGGCCCGGACGAGCCGCTCGACGTACGCGATACGCTCTACATCGCCGTGCCGGCCACGGCCGAAGGACTCACCATATCGGGCGACTGGAATCCGATGGGGATGCGAGGTACGGTATCGCGCAATCTCACCTTCGAGAATGTCTGGGTTGCCGATGACGCGCAGCTGATGCCCCGGGGGATCTACTATCAGGCGGCCCTGACCTGGCCGGCGATGTTTTTCACGCTCGCTCCAACCTATCTGGGGATCGCACAGGCCGCCTACGACTTCACAGTACAGTATCTGCGCGGCGAGGTTCCGGGCGAGCCTCCCATACGGCGACGCCAGTACCCGACCAAACAAGTTGCCGTCGCGCAGATGCGGATCCAGCTCGAGACGATGCGCTCGATCTTCTGGCGCGTGATCCACGAGGCGCGAGCCCATCCGACCAAGGATGAGAGGTTGCGGCTTTACGCGGCGCACTACTCGGTGATGGAAGGTGCGAACGACATCTGCCGCCTGGCCCTTCGGACCTGTGGCGGCCAGGCGATGATGAAGCACCTGCCCCTGGAACGCCTCTACCGCGATTCACGCTGCGGCGCCTTGATGCTGCCTTGGACAGCTGAGCTCATCACCGATCGGCTGGGTCGGGAGGCCCTCTACGAGCCGGGCGAGAAGGACAACTGAGGACACCATGGCGCTTGCCGAGGTGATCCAGAGCTGGGCGCGGTGCCAGCCCGACCGCGTTGCCCTGCGCTGTGCCGGGCAGGAGACGAGCTGGCGGCGCCTTTGGAACCGTATCGAGCGGGCCAGTGCCCGTCTGGTTGCGCAGTGGGGGATCGCCCCGGGCGAGCGCGTGGCTTACCTCGGTCAGAACAGCGCCGAGGAGCTGATATT
Source organism: Rhodospirillales bacterium (assembly GCA_903970305.1). GTDB lineage: Bacteria > Pseudomonadota > Gammaproteobacteria > Burkholderiales > Burkholderiaceae_D > BOG-994. Next base: position 9,208 of record CAJCID010000111.1, read on the forward strand.
GCTCTTTGCGCTCGCGCGGATGGGCGCGATTCTCGTACCGTTGAACTATCGGCTTGCCGAGCAGGAGTGGCTTCAGCAGCTCGCCCACTCGGGGGCACGCGTTCTCGTCGTCGATCGGGTATTCGCCCCGGCGGGAGGGGCGCTGGGACGGCTGGGCGGGCTTACCGTCCATGCGGCAGAAGCGCTCATCGCCGAGCCCTGTGTCGAGCGTCCCCGCTTCGAGGTCCAGCCGGGAGACCGGCCCGTATTGCTCGTCTACACGTCAGGCACCACCGGGCGGCCGAAGGGAGTGCTGCACCATCAGGATGGCCTGTTGTGGAACGCCGCGGCGAGCATCGCCGCACATGACCTCGTTGCCGAGGACCATGTGCTCACGGCGCTTCCCCTGTTTCACGTGGGGGGCCTTTGTATCCAGACGATTCCCGCGCTGATGGCAGGAGCCTGCGTGAGCTTGCATGCGCGCTTTGATGCGGGTCAATGGCTTCTGGCCGTCCGGCAGACGCGACCGAGCCTATCCCTCATGGTTCCGGCGACGTTACGGGCCGTCATCGAACATCCGGACTTTGCGGGCTCGTCCCTGGATTCCTTGAGACTCTTGATGGCAGGCTCCTCGACGATCGCACTGCCGCTTCTGGAGGCCTTTCACGCGCGCGGCATTCCGGTCGGTCAGGTCTATGGGGCGACCGAGACCGGGCCGGTGAGCATCGTGCTCCGAGCACCGGATGCCAAGCGCAAGGCCGGCTTTGCAGGCTGGAACGCCTTGCATACTGAAGTGCGCCTTCTCGATGCCGACCAGTTGCCGGTCGCGCGTGGTGAGGTCGGGGAGATCTGGATACGGGGCCGCAATCTCGCGCAAGGCTATTGGAACGACCCGGATCAGGGCGGGTTTCAGAACGGCTGGTTTCGCAGCGGTGATCTGGCGCGCGAGGACGAGGAGGGCTGCTACGAGGTCGTCGGCCGCGCGAAGGACATGATCATCTCGGGCGGCGAGAACATTTATCCTGCGGAACTCGAAAGCATCCTGGCGGAGCATCCTGACGTGCTGGACGCGGCCGTCGTCGGACTCGAGGATGCGCGCTGGGGAGAGTCTCCCGTTGCGGCCATCGTACTGCGCGCTGGCGCAGCCGCCGATCCGGCTGCTATCCTTGCGGCTCTCGAGGGGCGTATCGCCCGCTTCAAGCACCCGCGTCATGTCGTGTTCGTTCACGCTCTGCCCAAGAACGCGATGGGTAAGGTGCAGAAGCAGGATCTCGCCGTCCATTTGAAGAACAGGCTCTGGCCCTCGGGAGAGCCGGTTTGATGTTGCCGTGGCCTGATGACCTCAGAAGGCCCCACCGTTGTTTGATCGCGAAGGAGTAAGCATGTCGATCTCTCGCCCTCTGGGCCCTGAGCCTAAACCCGGCCATGAATTCGCCACCTTGGGGGGCGGCTGCTTCTGGTGCCTTGAGGCGGTCTACATGGAATTGCAAGGCGTCTGCGACGTCGAGTCCGGATACAGCGGCGGCACCGTCGCCAATCCGACCTACGAGGCGGTGTGCGACGGTGTCACCGGGCATGCCGAAGTTGTGCGGATCGAGTTCGACCCTGCGGCCCTCTCCTATCGTCAAATACTGGAAGTGTTCTTCTCGATCCACGATCCAACGACGCTCAATCGCCAGGGCAACGATGTCGGAACGCAGTACCGCTCGGTCATCTTCTACCATTCGGAAGTGCAGGAGGACACCGCGCGCGCCGTGATCGCCGAGTATGGTGAACATTCGGTCCGGCCAGTCGTGACAGAGGTGCTCCCCGCGCAGATCTACTGGCGCGCCGAAACCTACCATCAGGAATATTTCCGGCAACACCCGGATCAAGGCTACTGCGCAGTCGTGGTTCGGCCGAAGGTCGCGAAATTTCGCAAGACCTTTGCGGCGCTTCAGAAGCGCTAGGACCCTGAGCCTGGCAGTTGGTCTGCGCGCGGATTGGTGGGAGGCCGTGGAGTTCGACCTTGAGCCCTGCCTCGAGGGGATCCGTTCGATCCGGGGGCATGCGAGGGGCGTCCGGTCAGAGTCGGACCAGCTCTGGCGGACCGGTTCTGGCGTCAGTTAGCCCCCGATCGGCCCCGAGCCCGCAGTGCTTGAGGTCGGAAACGAGATCACTAGGGCGAGGACATCGCCTTGCTTTCTGATGTCCTCGGGTAGGGCCGCGATCTTGCCGACTCCTTCGAGCAAGGCGAGCGCGCGCGCGTCGGTTCGCGAATCGCCGCAGCCGCGCTCGAGTTCGGCGCGTCGCACGAAGCCATCCGGGCCGATGAAGACCGTGAATAGCATCGGACGGTGGATCGACAGGAACGGTCGCAAGGCAACGAGCTGGGCGACAAGCCGGGAGTGCGTTCGCTTCAGGTAGTCGGAGTAGGCCGGAGTGGGATCGGTCACGCTCAAAAAGACGGGATGTTCGCGGCGCGCGTAGCGCTGCGCATCGCGCTGAACTTCGGCCTCAAGCGTTGTCAGCTCGGCCAGCCGAGCCGGCCCGGGAGGGTCTTCATTCGGTCCTGCCCCGGACGAGGTCAACGGGTAGGGCACGGCTGACGCTCGCACGGCGACCTGGATCGCCGAGCCCGCCGCCTTCAGGTAGCCTACGCGAAAGCCGAGCGGCTCGGCAGACCCGTCCTTCGCGTAAGCATCGGCCAGCGACTGCTGCAGTCGACTCGAGAAGAGCCGGTGCGGTCGCGAGAACTGGCCATAAAGGTGTACCGAAAAGTTCTCGCTGAGCATCGCATAGTCGATGCCGGTCTCATCCTGGAAGACGAAGGGCGCGCCCTCGAGGATGGCATCACGGATCATCGAGAAGCCCGGCTCTTGCGGCAGGTGTGAGGCCGCCTTCAGAATCGTCGGAGAGTGCGCCGCGTGCTCGATGAAGGCCCGATCGGCACTGTTGCGGCGCAGGTTGGCATCGGAGAGATCGATGCACAGATAGTCGATCAGGACGAGACGTGCGCCCCGTCTGGCGGAGAGGCGAACCGAGCGCCAGTCGGCATCGGCCGAAGAGTCCACGACAACGTCGCCGGTGGTTGCGCTCACGCGGATTGGCCGGATCGATTCGATCTCCAAGCCCAGCCGGCTCGCAAAGGCCATCAAGGTCACGGTCGGCGAGATTCGAAGACCGGGGCGGGCCGCGTTGTGGTCGAGATCGGTGGTCCGGAAAAAGCCCGTCTGCGCAAATCTTGCCCAGACGACGCGCAAGTTGGCCAGGAATTCCTTGGCCTGTTGAGGTTGGACCGCAGCGGTGTCAGGAGGACCTTCCGCATGCTGGATCGCCACAAGAATATAACGGTTGGCGCCGGGCTCAAGAGCGTAGGCTGTGGGGAGATCGGGACCTGAGAACGGATAGAAGACCGTGTCGTCCTTGATCTGGGGCAGGTTCTTGGCGGACCAGTCGGACAGAGGAGTCAGCACGGCTTCCTGATAGCGCGCCCAGTACTGACTGACGCTCTTCGAGTAGATCTCGAAGTCCTTCCCCTGAAAGACGACGGAGTCTGCTACCGGAGCGATCCCGCCCAAGGCGCGCGCGGTCGCGTCGATCGATGCCGCGAGGCCCTGGCCTTGGACGCAGCAGAAGACGAGCGCCAATAGAGTTTGATTGATGCGCACGAGTTTCAGTCCACAAAGAAGGGGGCGCCGCCCATCGGCATTCTTGCGCAGTATAGCGGGGCGCTCGGTCGGACCTTGGCTCATCGACGCGCTCGGGTGGCCCACGCCATGTGATGCCAGGATCGCCTCGCATGCTCTTGGGAACTCCGGTGGCGATGTACCATCTGACCCACTGGTCTTATGACTGAACGCGGAGAGGTGCCATGGCGGGGCCGAAAGGCGGGACTGTTGCAACGATGTTGTTCTGTCTGGGTATCTCGCATTCGGCCTTTGCCGCAGACGGTGAGTTGATCGTACCGAGCTTCCAGAGCGCACCCCTGGGCGAGCCGCCCGCCGCGTGGGAGTTTGCCGGGCTTGCGCGCCAGGTCAAGCCGCGTACCCAGTTCGAGATTGTCAATGACGCAGGTACGCATGTGCTCTCGGTGCGCTCCGAAAAGAGTTATGGCAATCTGGCCCTCACGGGTCGGCGCAGCCTGAATCTCAACTCGACGATCGCCTGGCGCTGGAAACTGGAGGACCCGAACCTCCTCGCCGACTTGCGTACGCGCGCGGGCGATGACGTACCCGTGCGGGTCTGCGTGAGCTTTGATTACGACAGCGAGGGCCTCACCTTTGGTCAGCGCACTGCCCTGCAGCTGGCCCGTCTGAACTTTCCAACGCCGGTACCGATCGCGACCTTGTGTTATGTGTGGGATCACCTGCTGCCAAGCGGCACGGAGCTCGTCAATGCCTATACCGACCGCATCCGCTATATCGTGCTGGAAAGCGGTGAAGCCAAGTTGCATACCTGGGTCAGCGAGAAGCGGATCATCATCAATGATTTCTGGAAGTCCTTCGGACCGGAGTTCCGACCCAAGGCGCCTGATGATCTGCCCGAGCTCGTCGGCGTTCTGGTGGGCGGGGATGCCGACAACACGGGAGTGTCCACGCTCGCATTGGTTGGCGACATCGAGCTTGAACACTGAGCGCCTCGGCGCAACCTGCGCGCTAGCGTTTCGGGCTTAGGGTCGCGGCGATGCGGGCGTCGATCGCCGAGGGACAGATGGTCGCGATTTCCGAGAGCAGGTACATCTGCTGGACGCGATCGCGGGCGCTGTGCTCGTCGGGCGCCACGATGAACACGTTGCGCAGAGCGAGCCCCCGTTTGGAGCGGACCTTGACGAGCCAGCGGCGCATTGCGCGAGGATCGTTGGAACGCAGTACCGGTGCTGCGACCGTTTCACTCATCTTCATCCCTTCCCTGGCCTGTCTGGGACAGGTCTCTGATCATCCATAGGGCTGATGCCGATCTCGAAGGAGGGCAACCCGGATTGACAGTTTAGATGCTCGCGGGTCCTCCTGAAATACTCCAAAGCCTCGGATAGGGAAGGATGTTTCTCCAGTTCTTCCTAAGGCGAACCCCTAATCTTTGTGAGGCACGAGGTCAGGGCGCCAATCGGGCAATGTCCCATACCCCTTGGCCGTCCAGGCCATAGCAGATCCGATCATGCAGGCGCGAAGGCCGGCCTTGCCAGAACTCGAAATAGGTTGGTACGAGGCGATAGCCGCCCCAGTGCGCAGGACGCGGCACCTCTGCCCCGAAGCGCTGCGCGTAGCGCAGATGTTCGGCGTCGAGAAACTCGCGACTGGCCACCTTTTCACTTTGAGGTGATGCCCAGGCGCCAATGCGCGAATCAAGCGGACGCGAGGCGAAGTATTCGTCCGATTCGGCCGCGCTTGTGCGCTCCACAGTACCTTCGATCCGAACCTGGCGCTCAAGACCGATCCAGTGAAACTGCAAGGCGGCGTAGGGATGCAAGGCGAGCTCGGCGGCCTTGCGGCTGGCATAGTTCGTAAACCAGATGAGACCGCGTCCGCTCGCTCCTGTCGCAGCCTCGTTGAGGTCAAAACCCTTCAGCAGCACGATGCGCGAGGAAGGCCGACCATTTGCGCCGACGGTGGCGAGTGTCATCGCATTGGGTTCTTCAAGTTCGGCCTCGAGGGCCTGCTGGAACCAGCGATCGAACTGCACGAGCGGATCGGCAGCGACGTCGCTTTCGGTGAGCGTCGCCAACTCGTAGGACTTGCGCAGGTCAAAAAGGGACATCGGCATCTCGAAGGATCGAACTCACTCCGGATCTGCACCGCATCTCCGGGGTTACCCTGACACCACGCAAACCTGCTGCAGAAGCCAACGCGAAAGGCGCGGCGAAGCGTTCATCCGCACCAGGCACATGAGGTTTCATGGTCGGTATTTCAAGCCATTGAATTGCGCTTGATCGACCCGAACTGCAGGGCATGGGAAACCTGCCAATTCAATTGAAGGAGTCATCATGGTTTTAAGTTTATATCGTCCGCGCGCCCTGCGTGCGGCTCCGCACCTCCTATCCGATACATTGGACCGGCTCTTCGCCGATGCGCTGCTCTCGCGGCCGTCCGCTGGGACAGGGGGCAAGGGGGGTGTGCGCAGTGCGCGCCTTCAGGTCATCGAAAAGGCCGACCGCTTCGAGGCCCAGGTGGAGCTGCCTGGTGTGACCAAGGAGGACATCGAGGTTGAAGTTGTGGGATCGTCCGTCCAGGTCAGCGCGAAGCTTAAAGCGACGGCACCGGTGGCCGAAGGTGAGCGGGTGCTCTACACCGAGCGCGAGGCCGGCCGCTACGTACGTCGCTTTGAGTTGCCAAGCGAGGTCGCAGACGACGCGGTCGTGGCGAGCTTTGAAAACGGAGTGCTGGCGCTGGTCTTACCGAAGCGCGAAGAAACCAAGGCACGACGCGTGCCGATTCAATAATCGAAGACCAGCAATCGTGCGGGCACGAGCCCGCACGAAGCGGCTAGCGCTTCTGCGTCGGAAGACAGGCTTCAGAGAGCGCGACTTCCTCGGCCAGTTGGGCCAGATGATGGTCGTGGATGCCGTACTCCGTGAGCGTGCGGACCGTCGAGAGCAGGTATTCGGCGCTGCTACCCCTGCGACCGCAAGCTGTGCGCAGGGTTTCGATCAGGGTGGCGCGGTCGAGTTCGCCCGCATATTCGGGCACGTTGCGGTTCATCACGAAGCTTAAGGCCTTGAATGATGCGCGAGACCCTTCACCGGTTGGACGCGTCGTGAGCCAGCGGGCTGTATACGAGCCGCTGCGCATCTCGCGCTTCCAGAGCAGGCGCAGTTGATCGAGGGCGATCGCGGCCGGAATCCGAAAGGCCACGCCGCGGCAGCATCCGCCAGGCTCGAGACCGAGCACCAGTCCCGGCCTCTCTGGCGTACCGCGGTACTCCCGCGACCAGAGGCACAAACTGCGGTGGAAACCGTGGACGATGGCGCGCGTCTTGATGTCGAATTCGATCTCGGGATGCCAGATCAAGGAACCGTAGCCGAAGACCCAGAGCGGCGAGGTGCCGTCCCATCCCTGCAGAGTCGTGTTCAGGGAGGTATCAAGCTCCGGAGACGAGACATCAGACGGAGCGGGTTCATGAGCGGCCAGATTCGAAGCATCCACCAGATCATTCTGCCGCACTGCGGCGAGCAAGTCCACGCGCTAACGAGTCGCTTCTTGTCGTATTGTTGTAGCAGAACGACGTAACCGGTCGGGTCCACGGTAGATATGGGTAGATACCCCCCGTCCAAGCACTGTGCTACCTTGCCGTCCATGGCCATCACCAACCCGGAAAACACCGATCGGCCCGCACCAGCGGTTACCGACCAACCCGCCAAGGCCGACTGGGCACGGCGCTTTGGCGGGGTCGGACGTCTATACGGCCAGAAAGCCCTGGCGCGCTTCGCCCGTGCTCACATCGGTGTGGTCGGTGTCGGCGGGGTGGGGTCGTGGACCGTCGAGGCGCTCGCCCGCAGCGGCGTGGGCGAATTGACGCTCATCGACCTCGATCACGTCTCGGAGTCGAATATCAACCGCCAGATCCAGGCCCTCGAGGACTCTCTCGGGCAGGCGAAGGTCAGAGCACTGGCCGAACGGATCGCGCGCATCAATCCGTTGTGCCGGGTCCACGAAGTCGAAGAGTTCGTGACGCCAGAGGACGTGGAGCGCCTCCTGGGTCAGGTGCAGTTCGATTTCGTCGTCGATGCCAGTGATCAGGTGGCCGCCAAGGTGGCGCTCGTGGCCTTCTGCAAGGACCGGGGCCTGCCCTTAATCGTCGTGGGCAGCGCCGGGGGGCAACGCGATGCGACGCGGGTACGCATCGCCGATCTGGCGCATACCGAACACGAACCACTGCTCGCCCGGGTCCGCAAGCGTCTGCGCAATACCCACGGCTTCTCGCGCAACACCAAAGAGAAGTTCGGTGTGGCTGCGGTCTTCTCGGACGAGCCGATTGCCAACCCCTGGACCGAAGGGGTCAGCGAAGGATCCCTGGCCTCAGCGGCGCCGGTGGGCCTGAATTGCGCCGGTTACGGCTCGAGCGTTGCCGTCACGGCTGTGTTCGGGATGGTGGCGGCCGGTTACGTTCTGGACCGGCTCGCCCAGCGATCGGAGCAGTCGGCGCCAGTCGAGACGAACTTAGCTCTTGGGGCCGAGCCGCTTTAGGCTGCCCGAGCCCGAGGTCGACTGCGAGATGACGGGGGTTCCGTAGTAGCCCAGATCACCCGATCCGGACAGCGACACGTCGAGCTTGTCTCGAACCCAGACGGTCGCGTCTCCCGAGCCCGCGATCGATACCTTGGACGTGGCGCTTTTCAGATCGCTGCCATAGAAGTCGCCGCTGCCGGCGATGCGCACCGCCTCGTCCAGGACTGCCCCGGCCAGTCGTACGTCGCCGGAGCCGGCAATGCGCACATCCACACTGCGTGCCGCCAGGGTTCCGATCTGCACGTCGCCCGAGCCGGTCACCTGGATCTCGAACCGATCCGGGGCCGTCAACGTCTGGCCACGGACATCTCCGGAGCCTTCGACGGCGATGCGGTTCAGATCTTTCGCGGTCACCACGGCGCGCGGCGCCGAGTCCGGGACACGAATCCAGCTCAGGAGAGACCAGCCCGGAGAGTAGGTGATGACGAGCACCCCATCTTCGACCGAGGTCGTGACCGAGCGCACCTGTTTGCTCTCGCCTTCGATCGACACGCTTTCGCTGTCGCCCTGGCTGATCACGAGATCGACCGAGCCGACCAGGCGCACCGCATGAAAGGAGGTGACGGGGCGATCCTCACGCGTCAGGGCGGCGGTCGCTTCTGAGCAAGGCAACGCGAAAGCAACCAGGGCGAGGAGTGCGAAGGTGGTGGTCAGGCGCATCGAGAGGTCCCCCGGTTGGTCATGCCCCGGATGTGCGACGATTGTACGCAATCGCTTGTCAAGGCGCACGCGGTCGAGCCTTGCGGAAGGCCACGAGCGCGACGCCTGCGCATACTACACCCATGCCCGCGAGGCTCGGTCCCGTTGGTATGACATCGAAGAGCAGATATTCGAGCAAGACCGCGATCACCGGGGTCAGATAGATGAGACTGGCCACGCGTGTCGCCTCGCCCCGCCGCATCAGCAGATGGAAGGCGTTGAGCGCAAGAATCGAGGCGCCGATGACGAGAAATGCGCTGGCGCCGATGAGCGCCCAGGTCCAGCGCACGTGCCAGCCTTCGACCAATAGGGCGGCCGGCAAGAGGACCGTCAGGGAGGCGCCGAACTGGATCAGGGAGGCGCTGCGCAAGTCGACCCGGCTGCAGAAGGTCCGCTGGTAGAGGGCGCCAAGAGTCGTGCCGAAGAGGGACAGACACACCGCGATCAGGCTGCCCTCGGTCATCGCGTGGCGGTCGATCTTGTGCCAGACGACCAGGGTGACGCCGCCCAGCCCTAGTGCGATACCGAGCCACTGTCTGGGGATCAGTCGCTCTTTCATCCAGAGGGCGGCGATGCATGCGGTCAGAAGAGGTTGGGCTGCGAGAATCAGGGCGACGGTTCCCGCGGACAGACCAAGATACTGGGCGTAGTGGCTGCCCCCGAGATTGAGCGCGTGGACTAAGAGACCGGCGACGATGACGTGAAACCATTCGCGTCGATCGCGTGGCCAGCGCAACGGAACCACAAGGGCCAAGGCAAGCAGGCAGACAATGCCCAACCCATAGCGGATCGATAGAAACACCAGCGGCGTCGTGTACTGGAGGGCCACTTTGGTGGCGACGAAGCCGGATCCCCAAATGATCACGAAAAACCATGCGAGCAGGGAATCGAGCACCGCTTTGCGCGGCGCAAGGGAATCGTCGATCAGGGTCAAGTGACCCATTATAGACTGGGCATGGGCCCGAGGATCCGGTAGGTCGAACCGTCCTTTTGCGCGCGGTCGGACTGCACGAGCA
>CAJCID010000112.1 GCA_903970305.1 Rhodospirillales bacterium
CGATGAGTCGCTGCATGTGGCCTCGCTACGGCTTTTCAACGACCCCTTGAACGGGACCTGTCTACCCGTGCGCGTGGCGGGCGTCGGTGGATTTCGCGATGCCGAAAATCCCTTCCTGCCCCAGGTGACCGAACTGATCGATGCCCAACGCGCCGCCTGGCAGACCTTCTCGGATGCGGCAAGTAAGGCGCTGGGCGTCCATGCCCGGGTGCTGTTACGCAGTTCCTTGGACGACATCGTCTACTCGCCCTGAAAGCCACCGCATGATGAAGCCGATCTCGAAATCGCTCGCTGCAATCAAGAAGGAGTACACCGTCGTCGTGGTCGGCTCGGGCTATGGCGCAGCCGTCGCTGCCTCGCGCCTGGCTCGGGCGGGCCAGAGCGTGTGCGTGCTCGAGCGCGGCCGGGAGATTCTGCCCGGTAGCTATCCCGACGGGCTCGTGGCAGCGCAGGGGGAGATGCAGATCGACGCGAGCCGGGGGCGTCTGGGCAACCCCTATGGGATGTTCAACGTCCACGTCAATCCCGACATGCTGGCGATCGTCGGCTGTGGCCTGGGCGGGACGTCCCTCATCAACGCCAACGTGGCGCTCGAGATGGATCCGCGCCAGTTCGATCACGCACCCTGGCCCGACGAGTTCCGTGCCGACAAGGATTTGCTCAAGGCCTATACCGAGCGGGCGATGGCGATGCTCGATGCCAAACCCTACCCCGAGGACTTCCCGGTTCTGAACAAGCTCGCTGCCCTCGAGGCCTCGGCGGAGGTCATGAGCCAGCCCTTCTATCGGCCACCGATCGCGGTGAACTTTCTCGACCAGGTCAATCCCTTCGGCGTCGCCCAGCAGCGCTGCACGCTCTGCGGCGACTGCACGAGCGGCTGCAATGACGGCTCGAAGAATACGACGCTCATGAACTACCTGCCGGATGCGGCGAACCATGGCGCAGAGATCTTCACCCAGGCGCGCGTCTCCCACGTCTTGCGCGAAGAGGAGGGCTGGCGCGTCTTTTTCCAAGGGCTCGCGACGTCAACCAACCCGGCCGCAGGCGCACCGACCGAGTTGCCCATGAGCGTGAAGGCCGAGATCGTCGTCCTGGGCGCTGGCGCCCTCGGTTCCACCGAGATTCTCTTGCGCTCGAAGGCAGAAGGGCTCTCGCTGTCCGATCGCCTGGGCAGCCGCTTCTCGGGCAATGGCGACGTGCTCGCATTTGGTTACAACAACCATTGGCAAACGGTGCCCGGTAAAGCCACCGATCCACCCCAGTATCAAAGCCTCTATGGCATCGGACGGGGCAGCAATCTGCTCGCGCCCGAACAACTCCCCGGACCCTGCATCACGGGCGTCATCGACATGCGCAAGTCAGCGCGCGTGGAAGACGCGCTCGTGATCGAGGAAGGCGTGATTCCGGGTGCGATCGCGTCCATGATTCCGCCCGCGGCCTTCATGGCCGACGCCCTTTACGGCAACTTCCTGCAATACGGACCCCAGGACGCCGCGGCGCGCCTCATGGAGGCGCAGGCTGAAGGGAACAACATCCTGACGAATCCTGGCGGGCTTGTGGACGACTCCTATACGGGACCCGTGTCGCGCATGCAGACCTACCTCGTCATGAGCGTCGACGATGCCGGCGGGACACTCAAGCTCGAGAATGATCGGCTCGCCATCGACTGGCCAGGCGCTGGGACCTCTGCCGTCATGGCACGGAACAACCAACTCCTGGCGGAGGCGACCGAGGCCATTCACGGGCACTTCATCCCGAATCCCCTCTGGTCCGAGCCACAAGGCTATAAGCTCGCGACCGTTCATCCGCTGGGCGGCTGCGGCATGGGTAATGATGCGAGCGTGGGTGTCGCAAACCACAAATGCCAGGTGTTTGCGTCCTCCAGTGGCACAGCGGTTCATCCTGGGCTCTATGTCTGCGACGGGGCGGTGCTGCCGGGACCGGCGGGGGTCAATCCGCTTCTGACGATCTCGGCCGTGGCCGAGCGGGCGATGGCCCTTCTTGCCGGCGAGCGCGGCTGGACCATCGACTATTCGATGGGTGCAAGGCGCCTTCTATCGCCTGCCGAAATGCGCGCGCTCCTGGAGGCGAAACCGGCTCCACCTGCAGCGGCCGCGCCCAGCGCCGCAGAGGACAAGCCGCTCCGGGAAAACGGCTTCTGGGAGAAACTTTCCGCCTGGGCCCACACGATCGAGGCCGAGGTCCTGGAGGATCTGCACAAGGGGTTCGAGGCGATCGCATCGGAATTCAAGAAGGGCGCAATCGATGTCGCGAAGAAGTTGCTGCACGAAATCGTCCTCAAATACCCGGACCTTCTGGCACCGAGTTTTCAGTTCACCGAGCAAATGCATGGCTTCGTCTCGACGCAACCGGTCGGTCGCGACACGGTGCTGCGCGAGCGCATCACGACCGACTACGAGGTCGCGACCGCCTGGGGACGGGCCAGAAACACACCGCTCGAGTTCGAGCTGACCATCTCCACGCAGAATCTCCATACCCTGACCGCCGATGCGAGCCATCCTGCATCGATTGCGGGCACCGTCACGTGCCCGGCCTTAAATGCCCTGCCGATGCAGGTCTTAAGCGGCGATTTTCATCTGTTGCCCATCGATCAAGACGCGGTTGAGACCTGGAAGATGACCTATGACATGGTGTTGCAGCGCGAGTCGGGCCGCATCCGCTTTCACGGCTACAAGGTGCTCCATTGGCGGACGGGCTCGCACTGGTGGGATGACGTGACGACTCTCTACATCACGGTTCATGATGGCGAGAAGGGCGATGGGCCGCTCCTGGCCCAGGGGATCTTAAAGCTCGATCTGGACGATCTCCTCTATCAGGGTTCGTCCATCAAGCTCGAATGTGCCCACGGCGTTCTGGCCGACCTCGTCAACGAGGTGCCGGCCGCGCGCACGGCGATCGAGATGCTCTACATGGGCAAATTCGGCGGTTTTTTCGGGGGGGTGCTGTTCCAGTCCTATGGCGGAGTGCTCGCGGACTTGAACAATTATCCGGCCCAGCCGGGGGCACGCCCCGCGTCCCGGACCTTGAAGGCGCCGGCACCGCGCATCCATCCGATCGCGCTGGCCGACGGCTTTAGCATCAAGCTCACGCGCTACGCAGGCGGCAAGAAGGGTCCTGTCCTTCTTGCGCCGGGCTATACGGTGCGCGCCTCGTCGTTTGCGATCGATACCGTGAAGGAGAACCTGGTCGAATTCCTGACCGCGCAGGGCTATGACGTGTGGCTCTTCGACTACCGGGCGAGCCCCGATTCGGGCAGCCCGATCAAAGCGTTCACGATCGACGCGATCGCCGAGGTCGATTGGCCGACAGCGGTTGACTATGTGCGCACGCAAACGGGCGCAGCCGACGTCCAGGTGCTCGCCCATTGTGTCGGCTCGATGACGCTCCTGATGGCGCTCTTGAATGGCATGAAGGGCGTGCGCTCGACGATCAATTCGGCGCTGTGTCTGCATCCGGTGACGAACTGGCTCAATTATCTGAAGGTCGATCTGAACGCGGTGCGGCTCTTGGAGGGGGTCTCCCAGTTGCAGGGCGGCTTTGATGTCGTACCGGGCACGACCCAGTTCGAGCACGAGATCGATTTCGCAGCCTGGAATCTGCCGGTCCCACCGGGCGAGGAATGCAAAAATCCGGTGTGCCGGCGCATCTTTGGCATCTTCGGGCCTTCCTACACGCATGCACAACTGAACGAGGGCACGCACAACGCGATGATGGAGATGTTCGGCAAGGTGGCGCTACCGCCTTTCGAGCAGCTTTCCTTGATGACAGGCCGCCAGCTCGCGGTCGATCATCTCGGCGAAAACCGCTATGTCACGGCCGAGCGCGCACCCAATCTGGCCCTTCCGATCACCTTCATCACCGGTGCAATGAACCAGATCTTCGTTCCGGAGTCCGTTGCGCGCACACTCGAGTGGGTGCGGGCCCACAATGGGCCCGAGCACTACCAACAGCATGTCTTCGAGGGTTATGCCCATATGGATCTGTTCATCGGCAAGAACGCGGCCGACGAGGTCTATCCGTATCTTCTGGAACAGCTGGATCGCTTCAATCCGGTGCAGTGAAGGACGCGCCAGACGAAGAAGGGGCCTGGGGCGAGCTCGTCGCTAAAGCAAGGTGGGATGGTCGGTCTGCCCCTGGGCAAGGTTCGAATCGTCCACGGCACGCGGCAATTGCGCCCGGACTTCCTTGTTCCACGGGGCGAGCATCGAGCGATCAGGCAAGAACGCGAGAAGCGCCAGTCCGAACAGAGACAAGAAAGGCAGAAAGGCGCCCAGGAGGGCATAGCCCTTGGCGTAGCCGAACGACCAGCAGCCATACCAGAAGGAGACGACGCACACGGCGATGAGCGTGATGTCGAGCACACGGTCCTTCTCAAAGAGGTTCACGTTGTACTTCGCATGCGAGAACTGCCAGAGAATACCGCCGATGGATACGGCAAACACAGCCGCCGATACCGCAGCCTGCTTGGCAAAGCGCGTTCTCATGTGCGTTCTCCGTGACGAGGACAGGTCGACCCTGTGCGGCGGGCGCCTTCAGTACGGTTCGTACGAGTGGTGCACCACAGCATAAGTTTACTACCATGCTGGTTCGCGGAGTCGAATCGTCGCGTGGCTGTCAGGAATCTTTTCGAGGGATGCACGAGCCGGGCAGGGCGGGAGATGGGTTCTGCCAGATTGGTTCTGCCCCAGACGCGCTGCTACGTCATCAGTTAGACTAGTTGGCTGGATGAAGGCAAGAAGTCTCTTCGACGGTTTTGGCCGCTGATCGGGGCCCGCCGCCGATCTGCATACCGGAGCTTCGTCCAGGTCCCCGGGTTCGATGGAGTCAGTGCACCAGACCTTATGCAGAACGTCGAGCAATTTCTAGGGGCGCTGGGGCTCTCCCAATATGCGCAACGTTTCGCCGAGAACTTCGTCGACTGGAGCGTGCTCCCCGATCTGACCGACCAGGATCTGGTGTCGCTGGGCATTCCACTGGGTCATCGCAAGAAGATTTTGAGGGCGATTGCCGAGCTCGATGGGCCAGCGGGGGTCGCGCCCCCGGCGCGCCAGGATGAACCCGAAAGGCGTCAGTTAACGGTCATGTTCTGCGACATGGTCGGCTCGACTGCGCTTTCCGAGCGGCTCGACCCGGAGGACATGCGCGATGTGATCGGGGCCTACCAGGCCGCCTGCGCCGGCGTCATTTCGCGCTACGAGGGCTTCATCTCGCAGTACCTGGGTGACGGAATTCTGGTCTATTTCGGCTATCCGCGCGCCCACGAGGACGACGCCGAGCGCGCCGTGCGCGCCGGGCTCGAGATGGTGCGCGCCGTCGCCGATCTCGCCACAAGCGCCGGTGAGCCCCTTTTGGTGCGGGTCGGCATTGCGACCGGGATCGTGGTGGTGGGGGACGTGATCGGCGAAGGGGCGTCGCTCCAGCAGATGGCGATCGGCCCGACCCCCAATCTTGCCGCGCGCCTGCAGTCGGTGGCCGAGGCGGGTTCCGTGATCGTCGCCGATTCGACCCGCAGGCTCCTGGGCGATGTCTTCGCCTTACGAGAACTACCGAGCCAGGTCTTGAAGGGTATCGCCGACCCCGTCAAAGCCTGGGCGGTCGATGGTTTGTCACGGGCAGAGAGTCGCTTCGATGCGGCACGTTCGGTGGGGCTGACCGAGTTTGTGGGTCGCGAACGCGAACTCGAGATCCTGCTCGAGCGTCAGGCGCGCGCCTGGCAGGGCTCGGGCCAGGCGGTCGTGATCTTGGGGGAGCCAGGCATCGGCAAGTCGCGGCTTACCGGGGCCTTTCGCGAGCGCATCAGCGCTGCACCCCAGACAAGGCTGCGCTACCAATGCTCGCCCTACCACACCAATAGCGCGCTCTATCCGTTTGTGCGCCAGTTGGAGCAGGTGGCGGGCCTGGCCCCGGACGACACGCCCGAAGCGATCACGGCCAAGATCACCAAACTGATCGCGACTGTTCCGAACCAGAGCCCGGACGTGGTGCCGCTCTTCGCGGCACTTTTTTCCGGGGGGGAACAGCATCTGCGGCTCGGCTTGAGTTCCGCGCAGCAGCGCCGCCGCACGCTTGAAGCGCTTCTCGAGCAGCTCGAAGGCCTGTCCCAGTTGGGCCCGGTCCTGATTCTTTTCGAAGACGTTCACTGGGCCGATGGCACCTCGCTGGAACTGCTCGAACTCGTGATCGAGCGCATCCGCAATCTGCCTGTTCTCCTCCTGCTCACGACGCGGCCCGATTTCAAGATCCCGTGGACCCGGTCCCAGCACGTCTGCGTCATCCAACTCGCGCGTCTCGAGGGCGCAGCGGTGGACACCATCATCGAGTGCGTGACGGGCGGCTATCCACTCCCTGCCGAGGTGCGTGACCAGATTGTCGCGAAAACCGATGGCGTGCCCCTTTTTGTCGAGGAATTGACCAAGGCGGTGCTCGAGGCCGGGATCCTCGTGCGCGAGGAGAGGCGCTACCGGCTCAACGGTCCGCTACCTCCGTTTGCAATCCCTACCACGCTCCATGATTCGCTCATGGCAAGGCTCGATCGGCTGGGCGCAGCCAAGGAAGTCGCCCAGGTCGGCGCGGCCATCGGGCGCCAGTTCTTTCAGGCGATCCTAAAGACCGTGATGGCGCGGGATTCGGGCGAACTCCAGGCGGCGCTCGCCAAGCTCGAGAGCGCTGACCTCATCGCCTCGCGTGGCCACGATACCGAGGCGGTGCATCGTTTCAAGCACGCGCTGGTCCAGGATACGGCCTACGAAAGTCTCTTAAAGAGCCGCCGCCAGGTCGTGCACCACCGCATTGCCGAGGCGATCCGCGAGCAGTTTCATGCGATCGCTGAGACGGAGCCCGAGATCATCGCCTACCACTACACCCAGGCGGGGCTTGCCGAATTGGCCATCGAGTGGTGGACCCGGGCCTCCGAGTGGGCGAGAAGTCGCTCGGCCTATGCGGAGGCGGTTGCACACCTGCGCAAGGCGCTCGAGCTCTGTGAGGGACTACCCGCGACACCCGAGTCGCGCTCCTTGGCGCTCAAGGTGCAGCTCCGCTACGGCAGGACCTTGTTCGCAGCCAAGGGCTGGGCTTCGCCCGAGGCGACCGAAGCCTTTGCGCGTGCCCAGGAGCTGGCCGCCGAGGTGAACGATCCGACCGAGCGCATCGCGATCGACTTCGTGGTCTGGTACTGCAACACGACCCAGGGCGCGCCGGCTCCGCTCGGGCCGTCCTCGGCCGCCTTCTTCGAGACGGCCGCGCGCTTTCCGAACCATCCCCTGTCTCTCCAGCTGGGAGCACTCGTGAACTACTTCACGTCGTGGCTCACCGGGGACTATAAGGGGGCGCGCAAGCTCTCCGAGACGCGCTCGCCTGTGAACTATTCGAAGGATTCCCAACCCTCGCCGTATCTCATGGATCTGAATCCGGAAGTCACGCGCCATGCCTATCTCGCACTGATTGTCTGGCCGCTGGGTGACGTGGATCGGGCGATCAAGGAAAAGGAGGCGGGACTCGCCCTGGCGCTGGAGAAGGGGGACATCGCGACACTGGCCAATACGCTCGCGCACGGCTGCTATTTCGAGGGCTTGTGCCGGAATTTCGCGAAGGCCGAAGAGCATGCCACAGCCCTTGCCGCCCTCGCCAGGGAACATCGCCTGGAAGGCTGGACCGCAACGGCCGCCTTCTACACGGGCCTGGGGCGTTTTCATCAGGGTGAGCGCGAGGCGGGGATGACACAGATGATCGAGGCCGGTGGCCCGGCGATTCGTCTCGGAGCCGGACTATGGGCTTCGCTTAACGCGAGCCTTCTCGCAGAAGCCGAAGTGCGCCACCACGGGATCAACGCAGGACTCGCACGGCTCGATCTGATCCTGGCCGAAGTCCATCGTAGCGGTATTGGCTGGCTCGAGCCCGAACTGCACCGTGCGCGGGCGCAGATGCTGCTCGAACGCAATCCCGACGACGTCGAGGCGATCGAGTCGGCGTACGACGAGGCGCTGCAGATCGCGCGCCGTCAGAACGCCAAGACCTTCGAACTCCGCGCGGCACTCGGCCTGGCCCAGTTCTACCACCTCACCGAGCGCAGCGCCGCAGCGCGGGCGGTGCTCGCCCCGGCCGTCCTGGGCTTCGCGCCCGAAGTCGGGTTTGCCGAAGGGGCTCGGGCGACCCAGCTTCTGGCCGAACTCTCGTAGAGCGACGAGGACGCTCGTCGAGCCTTCGGCATGGACCTCACGCCATGCCTTCCCAAGTCTGTCGATTCGCCTCTGGAACTGCGCTTGACAAGCCTGCCAAGGTCGGAGCACGCACCGTAAGCCATCTGGCTTGGGCTCTGTGCGCTAAAGGACAGACGACTCCAGGAAGCTCCTTTTATTCTCAATGCTTTGGATCGCAGGACTCTCATGATCGCAAGGCAGAACGGACCAGAAGGTGGAGATGAGGCGAGGAGCAGCGCGGCGAAGCAGGCAGCGCTCCAGTCGGAAGAAGCCGGGCAAAGCCTGCGCTGGTTCAGACGTCGGCTCTCCTTGTGCCAAGCAGTTCTCGCCTCGTCGTTCGTTGTGTTGCTCGCTGCCTGCGGCGGCGGCAGCGAAGGGAGTTCCGACAGCGGAGGGCCGCCGCCCAAGGGCGAGGCGAAACTGCAGATCGTCTCCTTTGGCGACAGTCTTTCGGATGTGGGCACCTATGAACCGATCGCGAGGATCTACAACGGCGGCCGTTTCACAACCAATCCAGGGCAGGTCTGGGTTCAGAACGTGGCCCAGCACTATAGCGATACGGTGACGGCCGCCTTCACGATCGACCTCACCCAAAAACTGTCCCCAGCAGGGGGCTATGGCTATGCCGAAGGCGGGGCGACGGTCGCGACCCCTGCGATCGACAACGACTTCCTCCTGGACGTGATCGGCAACGTCGAGATGCCCCTCACCGACCAGGTGTCAAGCTACCTGCAGGCGCATGGGGGCTTCACGAGCAGCCAGCTCGTCCTGGTGTGGGCGGGGGCCAACGACGTGCTGCGCGCGGGATCCTCGCCCGGCTCTCCTGCAATCGTGATGACCGCGGCCAATTCGCTTGCCGCGGTGCTCGCACAGATCGTCCAGAATGGCGCAACCCACGTCGTGGTCTTGAACATGCCCGATATCGGCATTACTCCCCAAGGCCTTTCCTCGGTCGACGGGGGCGCGACGCTCACGCAGTACTCGCAGCTCTTCAACACCACCTTGAGCGCCGCACTCGTGACCAACAATGTCTCGGACAAGCTGATCCAGGTGGATGCCTACACCTGGTTGAATCAGGTCCTTGCGAACTACAAGGCGAACGGGTTTGTGGTCTCCAACACGGCCGCGGCCTGCAATCCCAATACGACACCGCACGACACCGCGCTGCTGTGTTCGCCCAGTACCTTCATCACTGCGAATGCGGATCAGACCTACATGTTCGCTGACCCGTTGCATCTGACGACCCGGATGCACTCCCTCCTTGCGCAATATGTCGAGCAGCAGATCGCGGCGAGCGGCCTCGGCGACTAGCACTGGACAGACGCGGTACAGGGCGCTTGGGTGGCACTTCAGGAGCGGTAGCCACAGAGCCGGCTCCATGGCGCCAGGGGATACTCGGCTCCTCTCTTCAAGTGCTCGCGATATCGAGCACGACGCGCGAAGGAACGTCGCCATGTGCGAGCCGTTCGAACACGGCATTGATCGCGCTAAGCGGCTGCAGCTCGATGTCGGCCTTCACCTTGCCCTCGGCCGCAAAGGCGAGCGCCTCAGCCATCTCCAGCCGGTTGCCGACAAACGATCCGCGAATCGCGATGCAATTGGCCACGACATCAAAGAGCGGTGTCGGAAATTCCCCCGGGGGCAGCCCCACCAGGACGCATGTGCCCCATTTGCGCGTCATACCCACGCCCTGCTTGAAGGCGCCAAGTGAAGGCGCTGTGATCAGAACGCCCTGCGCACCACCGTCGGTCGCCTTCTTGACGGCGGCGACAGGATCTCCACTCTTGGCATTGACGCAGGCATCTGCACCCAAGCGCTTCGCATGGTCCAGCTTGCCCTCGTCGATGTCGACCGCACAGACATGCAGACCCATCGCCTTGGCATACTGGATTCCCAGATGCCCAAGGCCCCCGATCCCGGAGATGACAATCCATTGGCCCGGTTGCGCCTGGGTTTCCTTGATGCCCTTATAGGACGTGATTCCGGCGCAGATCAAAGGCGCCGCTTCGGTCGCGGCAAGCCCCGCGGGGATGTGCGCGACGTACTGCGGATCGGCGACGATGTATTGGGCAAAGCCACCATTGACGGTATAGCCTCCGAACTTCGCCTCGGCACAGACCGGCTCGCGCGCTGCCAGGCAGTATTCGCAGTGCCCGCAAGCCGAGTAGAGCCAGGGAA
Organism: Rhodospirillales bacterium; assembly: GCA_903970305.1. GTDB lineage: Bacteria > Pseudomonadota > Gammaproteobacteria > Burkholderiales > Burkholderiaceae_D > BOG-994. The sequence goes on from CAJCID010000112.1 coordinate 10,395, forward strand.
CTCCGACTCGGTCGCCTTCCTTGACGGCGGTGACACCGGAACCCAGCGCCACGACGATCCCTATTCCCTCGTGACCGGGCGTAAAGGGCAGCCGGGGCTTTAACGGCCAGTCGCCATTGGCCGCATGCAGGTCGGTATGACAGACGCCACACGCCTCGGTCTTGACGAGAACCTGACCGGTTCCCGGTGTGGGGATCGGCAGCTCCCGTAACACCAGGGCTTCTCGGAACTGCTCAACCACTGCTGCTTGCATCATGCCTTTCATGTTCGGCTCCCAAAATGATTTCGATTGACTTGTGGATCGGTGCACTTGGCGCCCGCGCGGGGCCGGTCGGCTGTGACGGATGTGACCGTTCGAGGCGACCGGGCAGCCCGGTTCGGGATGCCGGCCTCTTCTGCGCGACGCACCCCCAGCTGCTGAGGGAATGCGCTCTCCGCATGACTGCCGGGGGCCGCCTTCTGGCCCATCGGCCGGCTCATCGGAGGGAGCAGGATGCGGCGGGGTCAATGCCTTGTCCGTACGCGAACGTACCGATTCGGGCTTCGAAAGGGATCAGCCTCACCTTCCGCGCCCGATTTGCAATGACTGCCGCTCATCCAACGTTTGATGCAACGGCAGGTCCCCATTCGGGCGGGGCCAAGCCCGCATCCTTTGATGCGGGTTGCACCAGAAATGACGATTCAATGCCCTTTCAGGGCGCGAGAGGCTGGACATGAAGACCAATGATTTGAAGACAGATGCAGAGCTGAAGGCTGATGTGATCGAGGCATTGAAGTGGGAGCCTTCGATCGAGGTCGAGGAGATCGAGGTTGCAGCCCGCCACGGAATCGTGACCTTAATGGGCTCCGTGCCCTACTTCGCAGCGAAAGGGTCGGCCGAGCGTGCGACCCGCCGCGTTCAAGGGGTCAAAGGGATCGCCGACGAGCTCGATGTGCGAAGGGTCGGAGTCCACAATCGGCGCGATCCCGATATCGCCGAGGCGGCCGTGAACGTCTTGGCCTGGCATGTGTGGGTGCCCGATACGGTCTTGGCCACGGTCGACAATGGCTGGGTGACGCTCACCGGACACGTCGCCTGGGAATACGAGCGCAACGCCGCAGAACAGGCCGTGAAGTATCTTTCAGGCGTGACGGGCGTGGACAACGAGATCGAGATCAAGCCCACCGTCGAGCCGCGCGCGGTCAAGGCTGCAATCGAGACGGCGCTTCGGCGCGACGCTCAGATCGATGCCGAGAACATCGAAGTGCTGAGCAAGGGCAGCAAGATCACCCTCTCCGGCACGACCCATTCCTGGAATGAGCGGGATGAGGCCGAGTCTGCCGCCTGGAGCGCGCCGGGGGTGACCGCGGTGCAGAACGATCTTGCCGTCGCAGCCTGACGGAATCGCTCGCGTCGATCCCAGAGATCTTCAGGGTCTATCGCTCTGACGGGATCGCACGCGGGCCGGAAACGCGCACAGCTCAGTGCAGCGCGTGCTCACCCAGCTCGCCCAGGAGCGACTTAACGCCGTTCCAGGCAATCCCGACACCGATGCACAGCACGAGAAAGGCCGAGAGACGCAGGACCACCGTCATACCGGTGGGTCCGATGCGTCGGCCAACGGTCTGCGCATAACGAAACGTGAGCAGTACCGACAGGCCCACGAGGCCCGCTCCAAAGGCGGCTGCGAGCGCCTGGATCAACTGGCTCGCGATCGTGTGCGCATGGTTCGCGCCCACGGCGATCGCCACTGAGATGACCCCGCCATCGATGGTGAGCGGCAGAGTCAGCGGATAGAAGGCGCGACCCATGGCGATCAGGTTTGCCTGGGCGGCGTCGATCTTCACGTCGATCGGTTTTTGACGATCGGCGAGAATGTTCCAGCCCAGCGCGCAGACGACCGCGCCGCCCGCGACTTGAACGACCGGAATCGACAGACCAAAGAGGCGCAAAACGAATGTTCCGAGAAGTATCGAGCCCAGCAACAAGGCGAACGAATAGAGGGCGATCCGAGTGGCGAGATCGGCGCGGGTGGCCTGGTCGCAGCCACGCGTCATCGCCAGAAAGAGCGGTGCATCGCCGATCGGATTGACGACCGGTAGGATCGCGCCGACGACAAGCAGAATGGCACCTCCAAGTTCCCGGATTTCGGGCCAGAGAATCACGCGCCGCGCATGGAAAATCCTTCGGTGAATGACGCAGAGCCGAGGCGTCGAACCACGGGACGGTCAAACTGAGGTCCGCTCCAATCCTGCCTCGGCGTCTGGCGAGGAATACGAGCCGATCAGGAGTGTTCTTCTGGAAGGCGCCCGCCGAGGCGGGGGTCAGTTTCCGATCGGTCAACCTTCAGCATAGCAGCGCAAGCCAGGAGATCTATTCGGTAGCGCACACAGGACCACCCCGTGAACATCTTGCGAGGCTGGCTGAGCAGGAGGGGCGGGGGAGTTCAGGGATCAGTGGGGGTGATGACCGGTCAGCTGAAATGGCGTTGGATGAATTCCGAGACAGCCTCATACCAAGCCACGACGTTACGCGGTTTCAGGATCCAGTGGTTCTCGTCGGGAAACACGACCAATTCGCTTTTGACCCCGTGATACTGCAAGGCCTCAAAGAGATTCAGTCCCTCATTGATCGGGCAGCGATAGTCCTTCTCGCCGTGAATGATGAGTACCGGGGTCTTCCAGTTCTGGATGTGACGGATCGGTGCAAAGCGATCGAAGCGCTCGAGATCGGCATAGGGGTTCTCGCCGCCCATCTCCAGATACCACCAGGCCGGATGGTCGGTCGTGCCCGTGAATTGGGCCATCGTGGCAATGCTCGCATGGGTCACGAGGCACCTGAAGCGATCGGTTTGCGTGCCGATCCAGTTGGTCATGTACCCGCCAAACGAGCCGCCCATGGCCATCGTGCGGCTCGCATCGATGTCCGCGCGCGCAGTGAGCGCGTCGGTGACCGCCATCAGGTCCTTGTAGCACTGATCGCCCCAGACATTGCCCCAGATGCCCTGGATGAACTCCTGGCCGAAGCCGGTCGATCCGCGCGGGTTGGGCAGCGCAACCGCGTAACCCTGGGCCACCATCAAGAGCGGATTCCAGCGCCAATGCCAGCCATCCTGGTCCATGCCGATCGGCCCCCCATGGATCCAGAGAAGGAGGGGATTGCGCAGTGCCGTGCCCAGCGCCGCCCCCTTCGGCTTGACGAGGAAGGTCTGGATCGGCACGCCATCGGTCGAGGTGACCTCGAGACTCTCGACTTCAGCCCAATCCGAGGCTCCGCCAAAGCCGCTTAAGCGGGCGAGCGGATGGGGTAGCGAGTCCGGAGTCGAGGCGACGATGAAGCACTCTGGAGCATCGAGCAGAGTAGAGCGGATACATGCGATTCGGCCATCCGGCAAGAGACGCAGATTGGAGTGCGCGCCACCGGCCTTTTTGGACGTGAGGCGCTCTACCTCGCCACTTGCCACATCCATTGAAAAAACGGGTGTCACGCCCTCGTCATCGGTTGCGAAGTAGAGCTTCGAGCCGTCTGCGCTCCACAGTTCAGTGCCCGGCCAGCGATCCCAGTTTGCCCCGATCTGGCGCATGCTGCCTGTTTCCACATCAAAGAGCGTTGCGAGCGGCCGACCGACGGCGATGGTGCTTCTGATGGAGCGGATGGCGGCGATCGTCTTGCCGTCCGGTGAGAAGCTCGGCCCCTCGAGATTGACGTTTTCGGCGGCCCCGAAGACGCGGCCGACGCCGGATTCAAGTTCGATGACCAGTAGCGTCGTGTCGAGTTCACGGTCGCGGCCGATCGTCTGCCGGGTCACGACTGCCCACTTGCCGTCAGCCGAGATGTCGAACTCGGGACTGATCGCAAACTCGCGCTTGGCCTTTGGGGTGAGATCGATGCGGCTCTTGCCCGAGGCGTCATAGGCGACGAGATGCGTGTTGGCGCGATCGGGATTCTCGTGGAGCCACTCGTCCCAGTGACGCACCGGCTGCTCGGTGAAGCGACGCGCGCTCGGCCCGTTCTTCGAGCGCTTTTGAGCGAGTTCGCGCTGCTCCTCGTGCGGAACACCGTCGATGACAGGCGCGAGAACGAGGAGTCTTTCGGCACTCTTGGCAAACTGGAAACCCAAGACACCCAGGGGCTCGTCAGTCAACTGCTGCGGCTCACCACCGCCTGCCGGCAGGATCCAGACCTGCATCCTTTTGTCAGCATCCTCGTCGGGCTTGATCTCGTTGGGCTGGCGATTCGACAGGAACCCGAGCGCGCCGTCCTTCCGAAAACACGGTGAGACATCGTTCGATTCGCCGCGCGTCAGTTGCAAGGCGGCGCTACCGTCGGTGGGCACCTTCCAGAGATCGCTCACATACTTCGCACCTTCGCGATCGACGTGTTGCACGACAACGGCAAGCCAGGTGCCGCAAGGCGAAGGGGTGAGATCCGATACGCGGCAAAGCGCGACGTGCTGTTCAACGCTATAAATCACTGAAGCTCCTCTTGGACGGGGGCGACGATTGTTGGTCGGTGTCCTCGGTGGTTGGTGCGGCATGCTGGGGTCGTCGCAGGATAGCAAGAATCATCGTCTTCGACGATGTCCCCTTGGGATGAGCCCAAGCCGAAGCACCGCGCAGACGGCCTTGAGATCGGCATCGAGAAGAGCATCGAGACGATTGAAAGCCGCGAAAGCGCAGCTTTGGGCATGACTCCCCCGTCCCATCCGATTCTCGCTTGAGCGATCCAGTTGGCGATCGTTATGATGCAACTCGTCCTGTCCACTCGCGGTCATATCGACAGCTTTGCCGGGGAATGGCTCTGCGACGAGAGCTTCGCATTGCGTTCCCCCGCGCGTCGTTCCTTCGCGTTCCAAAGCGTTCCGTAGCGTTCCGTAGCGTTCCTGTCGATCGGTGCTTCATCCTCTCACCTCGTCGTTTTGACGATCCCACCTCGGAGGGTTTCATGAGTAAACGCAAAGTTGCTGATGTCGTCATCGACGTGCTGCGCTCGGCTGGTGTGAAGCGCTGCTACGGAGTCGTGGGTGATACCTTGAATTACGTCACGGACGCCATTCGCAGGAGCGATATCGAATGGGTGCACGTGCGCCACGAGGAGGCCGGGGCCTTCGCGGCCGGAGCGGACGCGTACATGACCGGGGAACTGACGGCATGCGCAGGCAGTTGCGGCCCGGGGAGCCTTCACTTCATCAATGGAATCTTTGAGGCGCACCGCAATCGCTCGCCTGTGGTGTTGATCGCGAGCCAAGTCGCCTCCCACGAACTGGGCATCGACTTTCCTCAGGAGGTCGACTTTAAGCCGATCTATCAGAACTGCAGCGTGTTCTGCGAGATGATCCAAAATCCGGGCGAGGCCAGAAGAATGGCGACGCTCGCCGCCCAGGCCGCATTGACCAAGCGCGGGGTTGCCGTGCTGATCATTCCTGGCGACACCAGTGCCGTCGAGATCGACGAGGGACCCGCCTACTCGGTTCACAGGCCCAAGCCCGTCACGCGCCCGAGCGATGCTGAACTCGATCAGATCGCACTCTTGCTGAATAAGGGCGGGCGCACTGCCGTCTATGCAGGGGTAGGGTGCGAAAACGCCCACGACGAAGTGGTGCGCTTTTGCGAGATTCTCAAAGCGCCCATGGCGCATACCTCGCGCGCGAAGGATTTCCTGGAGCCGAACAATCCGTACAACATCGGTATGACGGGTCTTTTTGGCTCGAGCGCCGCCCACAACGCGATCATGGCCTCAGAGACCCTGGTGCTGCTGGGTTGTGACTTCGCCTGGAGGCAGTTCTATCCGAAGCACGCCAAGGTCATTCAGGTCGATCTCGACAGCACGCATCTGGGCCGGCGCCACCCGGTCGACATCGGCGTGGTGGGCGATATCGCGGCCACACTAGAGGGGCTGTTCGCACGCTTGTCGCCGCAGAAAGACGAGGCCTTCCTCACCGAGAGTCTGTCGGCCTACAAGAAGGTTCTCGAAGACTTGGCCCATCAGGCGCGCGCGGGGAAAAATGGGTTGATCCATCCGCAGCAAGTCGCGCAACTGGTCGACAAGCATGCCGCGGAGGACGCGATCATCACCGCCGATGGGGGCAGTCCGATGGTATGGCTCTTGCGCCATATCCATGTCAACGGCAAACGCAGAACCCTGACCAGCCTCCTGCATGGCACGATGGCCAATGCGATGCCCCAGGCACTGGGCATCAAGAAGGCGTTTCCCGATCGGCAGGTCATTGCCTTCAGCGGTGACGGGGGTCTGGCGATGCTGCTTGGCGATCTTCTGACCGCGGTACAGGAAGAGATTCCGATCAAGGTGATCGTCTTTAACAACGGTACGCTCGGGTTCGTCGAGGTGGAGATGAAAGTGGAGGGTCTCCTGGACGCCTTCACGGAACTGAAGAATCCGGACTTCTCAAGACTGGCCGAAGTCATCGGCTTTCGTGGTTGGCGCGTCGAGCGGAACGAGCAGCTCGAAGAGGCGATCCAGCAGTTCCTGGACCTTCCCGGGCCGGGTCTTCTGGACGTGAAGGTCAATCGGATGGAGCTCGTCATGCCGCCCGAGATCGAAATCAGCCAGGTCGCGGGGACCGCCCTCTACTCCGCGAAGGCGATTCTGAGTGGGCACGCCCGCGATGTCGTGGATCTGGTGAAGTCGAACTTCCTGGAATAGGGCCTGGCATTCCGGGCGCCGGACCCGCGACTCGGCGGGCCGATCTGGCCCGGAAAGCTGGACGACCCCTCCGCGAAGGTGTAGCCGCCTTCGCGGAGTGCTCGCTTGCCCTGACAGAGTTTGAGGAGACCCCCTTCCGCAAACCAGAAATAAGTGAGCGCACGCCCATCCCCTTGACCGCGGCTCTTGGCGAAGTTATAAGTCAGTAACTTGACAGTCAACGAGTTGACCGTCTCCGATCAAACGGCGCTTCGACCGTTAACGCAGAGCATCTTCTCCAAGGGGTCACGACGATGGGAACAGTCACGAACGCGAACGCCGCCGCATTCAAGAAGAGAATGCCCATGGCAGTCCTGATCCTGATCGGGATGGTCTTGGGAATCATCGCCGGATACATGGTCTTCACCAGTTATCCGGACAAGAAAATCGCAGCCGAGATCGCAGGCTACATCTCGATCATCTCCGACGTGTTTCTGCGCCTCATCAAGATGCTGATCGGGCCCCTGGTCTTTTCCACGCTCGTCGTCGGGATTGCCCACATGGGAGATGCGAAGACGATGGGGCGGATCTTTGCGCGCTCGATGGGCTGGTTCGTGACGGCATCAGTCGTCTCGCTCCTTTTGGGTCTCGCGCTCGCCAACATCCTAAAGCCCGGTGAAAACCTGGGGCTGCCGCTACCGGATATTGGGGCCGCGACCAATCTCGCGACATCCAAGTTCACCCTCAAGGATTTCGTCGGGCACATGGTGCCGCGCTCGATCGCCGAGGCGATGGCCAACAACGAGATTCTCCAGATCGTCGTCTTCTCGATGTTCTTCGGTGTGGCGCTGGCAGCCTTGGGCGATACGGCGTCGACCCTTGTCAAGGTGATCGAGGATCTGTCGCATGCGATGCTGAAGATCACGGGCTACGTCATGAAATTGGCCCCGCTCGCAGTCTTCGGGGCGATGGCGGCCACCGTGGCGACGAATGGTCTTGCGATCCTTCTGAAGTTCGCGGTCTTCATGGCCGACTTCTACCTCGGACTCATCCTGCTCTGGTCGCTCCTTGCGCTCGCGGGATTCGTGTTTCTGGGCCCACGGGTGGTGAAGCTCTTAGTCGAGATCAAGGAGGCCTTCTTGCTGTCGTTTGCGACGGCCAGTTCCGAGGCCGCCTATCCGAAGATCCTGGACGCCCTGGACCGGTTTGGCGTGACGCGCAAGATCGCGGCGTTCGTGATGCCGATGGGCTACTCGTTCAATCTCGATGGCTCGATGATGTATTGCACCTTCGCGACGCTTTTCATCGCGCAGGCCTACAACATACCGCTCTCGGCTGGCACGCAGATCACGATGATGCTCATCCTGATGTTGACCTCCAAGGGGATGGCGGGCGTGCCGCGCGCCTCGCTCGTTGTGATTGCGGCGACGCTCAACCAGTTCAATATTCCGGAAGCCGGGCTCCTCTTGATCCTCGGGGTCGATACCTTCCTGGACATGGGCCGGTCGGCGACGAACGCCGTGGGCAATTCGATCGCCTCTGCAGTCGTCGCGAAATTCGAAGGAGGGCTCTTGTCCGAAGAGGAGGCGGAAGCCCACGTGCGTGCCCGCGACGCCCAACCCCCTCGGATCGTGCCACTCGGGAAGGCGGCTTGAGACAGACCGAAGGGCTGTGCCGCAGGGCGCGAACGATGCCCGGAAAGTGGCCTGGCGCGAAGCGCTTCTCGAGATTCGCGCTTTCCATCTTGCTTGGGGTTCTTGCGAGCGGCGCGGCCCACGCTCAGACGGAACCCGTTGAACTCGTCGGCACGCTCCAACACGCCCAGGCGACAGGACAGGTTGCGATCGGCTACCGGTCTTCCTCGATACCGTTTTCCTATGTCGCGACCGGTGCGACACCGATCGGCTACTCCATTGATCTCTGCACGGCCATCGTCGATGCAATGGCCGAGGAAGTCGGGCGGGCGTTGTCGATCACGTGGGTTCCGGTCACGTCCGAAAGCCGGACCAGTGCGATCCAGTCCGGCTCGGTCGATCTGGAATGCGGCTCGACGACCAACAATGCCGAACGACGCGCCGTCGTCGCGTTCTCGCCGATCATCTTCGTCTCGGGAACGCGCCTGATGGTGAAGAGGAATTCACCGATCAAGTCCTTTCGGGATCTCGCCGGAAAAACCGTGGTGGTGACGGCGGGCACGACCAACGAAGCTGCTCTGCGCAAAGTGGCGGCAAAGTTCGGCATCGCGATGAATATCGTGGTCGCGCCCGATCACGCGGAGTCTTACGCCATGGTGGAGACCGGCAAGGTGGATGCCTTTGCGACGGACGAGGCGCTCCTCTACGGATTCATTGCCAAGAACAACGCTCATGCAGAGCTCGATGTCGTGGGCGAATTCCTGTCCTACGAGCCCTATGGAATCATGTTCCGCAAGGGCGACGACCAGTTGAAGGCGTTGATTGACAAGGTGTTCGCGCAGATGGCCGAGGCCGACGATTTCAGCCACATCTATGACCGGTGGTTCATGCAGCGTCTGCCTTCAGGGGAGCACATCAACCTGCCGATGAGCCCGCAGCTCGTAGACCTTTTCGCGAGTTACGGGTCAAAGCCGGAGTGATGGGACTGCTTGAGTTGCCTCGGGCCGGTCATCCCATTGCGAGACAATAGCGCGCTCAATTCGTGTCCCGGCGGCGAGCCGAAAGAGGTTTGATCCCCTTCCTCTACCCCATCTCTCCTGGTATCCCCTTCTCGCCTGGGTCGCATCCTCGCCTGGCCCGCTCTCCATTCAACCCATCCCTGCTGTCCCCCTATGAACTTTCGTTTTCGCATTCTGAGCCTTGCAGCGCTGGCGTTCCTTCTCATTGGATGCGCGAGCACCCCGCCTCAGAGCAGCCTTCCTCCGATCGTGTTCGTTCACGGCAATGGTGACAATGCCGGGGTCTGGATCACGACCATCTGGCGCTTCGAGTCGAATGGTTGGCCGAGGGATCGGCTCTTCGCCTACGACGTGACCTATCCGATGGCAAGGGATCAGGATGGAGTGGCTCAGGATGGACGGACCTCGGCGAGAGAGAATTCAGAGGCGCTCGGCAAGGAAGTCGAGCAGGTGCTCAAAACAACCGGGGCAGAGAAGGTGATCCTGTACGGAAACTCCCGTGGAGGAATCGCGATCCGGAACTACATCGAGGAGGGCGGTGGTGCGACGAAGGTGTCTGCCGCGATCCTGGGCGGCACGCCGAATCATGGCGTCTACAACGATCCTTTCCGTGTGCCCGCGAGTGAATTCAACGGCGCGAGCCCGGTATTGATGAAGTTGAATACCCAGAACGGCGAGGGTGGAGATGAGGTCACGCATGGCGTACGTTGGCTCACCATCCGTTCCGACCACAATGACAAATATGCCCAGCCGGATGGCGTGTGGATCGGCGCGAAGGGCACGCCGACCCACGTGGACTCTGATGGCCCCGCATTGAAGGGTGCAGAGAACGTCGTGATTGCCGGAATCGATCATCGCGAGACTGCCTTTAGCCCGAAGGCGTTTGAAGTGGCGTATCACTTCATCACGGGCTCCGAACCCGCGCAGAGCTCCGTCACCGCCGAATCCCGTGTCGTGCTCGATGGCACGATCAGTGGCCTGGGATTGAACAACGCAGAAGGGACGTATCCGAGCAATCTGCCCTTACGCGGGGCAAGGATCGAGATCTTTGCGACCGATCCCGCCACGGGTCAGCGCACGGGATCTGCTTTGCGCGACGTGGTCACCGGCGGAACAGGACGGTGGGGACCCTTTGTGGCGAGTCCCGCGGGCAGCTATGAGTTTGTCATCACAGCCCCGGGGTATGCGGTCACCCACATCTACCGATCAGGATTCTTGCGGTCGTCCTCGGTCGTTGAACTGCGTGCAGAGCGCATTGCCGATGCCGATAAGTCGGCATTGTCGGTTGTGATCCTCTCGCGCCCGCGGGGGTACTTCGGCGTGCCACGCGACTCGATCACCCTCGATGGCAAGAGCCCTCCAGCGGGGATTCCACCCGGAGTTCCCGGCGTGTCCTCGGTCAAGGTGGCGATACAGGATACCGTCGGGCGTGCTGTCGCGGCTGAGTTCAACGGCGAGCGGATTGTGGGGCGCGCGTGGCCCGTGGCCGAGAATCATGTCGTGTTGCTGGAGCTGCTGAACTGAGAGGGACTCGCATCAAGGGACGGTTGCAAACGCACGGTTACCAGAAATGGCCCCGGCCGAAGTTCGAGGGCCAAATGGATGTCATGCAGCTGAGCGCCGGCTGCAAAAAAGCCGATCTCAGGCCACGACAGAGGTGAGGGCGCCATGCTCGGGCTGAGGCTGGGCGACGAGGGTCGCCAACGTGAGGGTCGGCTTGGCGTGGTACATGCGTTCATCGGCAATGACGCACAAGGGCTCCAGCGCGTCAGCGTCCTCCGGAAAGACAGCGATCCCAACGCTCACACCGAGCTTGACGCAGTCCTCTCCGATCGGGAGTGGCTCCTTGAGCAACTCCCGCAGGTCGGCCGCGAGCAATTCGGCGCGCTCGCGCACGAGATTTCCCTCCAGCACCACGAAGAACTCATCCCCTCCTACGCGGGCGAGGAGGTCTCCAGGACGCATCCGCGATCTGAAGAGGACCGCAACGCGCTGTAACGCGGCGTCACCGGCATGGTGCCCCAAGCGATCGTTCACCCGCTTGAATCCATCGAGATCCAGCGAAAGCAACGCCAGGTGGCTGTTGGTGCCCCTCGCGTGCTCAATTGCTTTTGCGACATGGTCGAGGAAGTGGCGGCGGTTGGGGAGATCGGTGAGCGAATCGTGCCGCGCCAAGTGCTGGTTGCGGTCGACCTCGGTTTCCAAGAGCAGCAGAATCATCCCTACGGCCACGAGAAACTTCGGCAGGTTCCACACCTCCATGTCGATCTGAACGTTCGGCAGCAACTCCCCGGTCAACTCGCCAACGATGAAGACCAAAGACCAGGTCAATAGTCCGATGGCCGTGACCACGAATCCACCGCTTCTGCGTTTGCGGGTCGCAACGAACCTGAGGAAGCAATTCAGGTACGGCACGGTCAGTACCGCGTCGACCCCGATCGAGTCGCTGATGGTTCCAAACGATCCTAGCGTCGTGAATAGGAGGAACACCGACATGGCGCAGTACATAATGGCTTCGAAGCGGCGCGAGGTACCGCTTTCGCCGAGCACGCGCGATCGAACCAGTAAGGCGACGGGCACGACCATATAGAGAGCGGCCGCGCCGAGGTGCAGGCTCAGAGGACATTCTGGGATCGTTTCAGTGATGAAAAACAGCGTGTTCGTGATGCACAGTCCCCAAATCCAGGAACGGCTCTCGAAATCATGCTGCTTCGCTTCCATCGAGCATGAGAAGTACAGGGCACCCCACGTGAGTGCGGACAAGGTGATGATGGAGGCGACGACCCCGACGGGGCCCTCCATGCCATCCAGCGTGGACGCAAGGAAGTGCACCTCGATCATGATCCACCCCACGAGCCAGAAGCGCGTCAAGTAGCGATTCGCCCCGGGACCGGAAACCGATAGAAAGGCGTAGATCAAAAGGCCGATCGCAAACAGATCGGGAAGGGGCTTCCACGACATCGTTCCATCCTTGTGCCGCGTCGGGACAGGCGAACTTCGCCATTCGTGCGCGTCTCGCTATTATCGACTGAATCTGAATTTTCTTGATTGCGAAAAAGCGACAAGCTTGACAGTGTCTACTTGAGTTCCGTTCTGCGGTTGGACGGCCGCTTGAATCGGTCGGGCTCGAGAACTTCGCGCAGAGACCGGGCTCGATTCAGTACAGTTCTACTCGGGGCCCACGCAAGAAATTCCAGCGCGGTGCAACGAAAGCGGTCTTCCAGGGCTTGGTCGTCCCAAATTATCCAGGTAGGTCATTGACCTAGCATGGGGTAGTGACTTCCTCCATTGAGGCATGGTTTTGTTTGCAAGGGCTGGCGCGATACTTCCCTGGAGCGTGATCTCGCGTTCTGTCCGTGAGGTCGATCGAACTACCGAGATTTCGTCGTCGACGGGTCTCGCTCGAGAACTCGCGTACGCCAAGTTCGAACGGGGCTTTGTTGTGGGAGTGACAATCATTCCGTCCCATGGATTTCCAGAAGGACCGGGCCAGCTTCGACGCTGAGTCGCCCCTGAGTCGCACCCAGCGACAAAGAAGGACCGCAAGCGGCATCGACTCCCGGTCGATTACACCGGACGAAATCAGCCGCCGCCGCGTCCTCGTCGGCTACGGCAATTGCGGGCTAGCGGATCCAGCTCGCCTCTGGTAACTTCAACCAACTCAATTCGTTTGAGCTCGTGCAGGATGTCGTCGGCACGCCCCGCCTCATCGGGGTTGAGTTGACCTACCGCTGCGAGGCCAAGTACCACGATGGATGAATCCTTACGCAGTTTGACGGCCGCTTTCCAGGGGACGAAGAAGAAGCGGCAGCTCTCGACTTCGGGAATCGTCTTTCTCGTCATAGCCGCGGCAGCACCCCTGACGGCAATGGTCGGGAACCTGCCGATCGCCATCATGCGCGGCAATGGGCCAGGGCTTCCTGGCGCCTTTCTCTTGGCGACCCTGACTCTCGTCTGCTTTTCCTATGGCTATGCCGAAATTGCCAAGCGGGTCGTCAATACCGGCGCGTTCTACACCTATGTCGTGTTGGGCCTTGGCAAGACGATTGGCGTCGCGGCCGCCTTCGTTGCGGCGCTGGCCTACACGGTATTGACCATTGCGCTTGCGGCCGCGTTTGGCTTCTTTGGGCATCTGGTCGCCGCCGCGCTCGGCGCGGACGTGCCCTGGACCGTCTGCGCCTTGGTCGGGATCGCCATCACGGCTTTCATGGGCTACCGCTCGATCGACCTCTCGTCCCGTCTCTTGGCCGTCCTGCTTGTCCTGGAAATGGCGGTCATCGTCTGGTTCGATGCGAGTGTGATCCTCGCGCGGGGAACGCTCGCGCTGCCCCTTGCCGCGTTCGCGCCGCAGACGGTTTTTGGCCCAGGCTTTGCGATCGGGCTGATGTTTTCCTATACGTGCTTCATCGGTTTCGAGGCGGCGGCGCTGTTCGGCGAGGAATCCCGTGATCCCGAGCGCAGCATTCCGCGTGCGACGCTTTTCTCGGTCTTCCTGATCGGAGCGTTTTATCTCCTCACGACTTGGATCACGATCGGCGCCGTTGGCGCCGCCGAGGTGAGAGGCGTCGCCGAAGAGCGGGGTGGGGAGTTTCTGCTGTCCCTCATCACCCAGTATGCTGGCCCGATCGCGGGTCAACTGGCGGGGCTACTCCTGTGCACCTCGATCCTGGCTTCCTTCCTTGCCCTTCACAATGCTGCGACCCGCTATCTGTTCGCGCTCGGCCGGGAAAAACTGCTGCCGCGACGACTCGGGGAGTTCAATGCGAGGCGGTATGCACCGTCCAACGCGAGCCTCGTGGTGAGCGCGATCACGCTGGCCTCGATCGGGCTTTTCTTCGTCTCCCAGCGAGACCCGTATCTTGCGATCCTGCCGAGCCTGATCGGCCTCGCCACCCTTGGCGTC
>CAJCID010000113.1 GCA_903970305.1 Rhodospirillales bacterium
CGCCTATGTGCAACATGAGGGTGCCCCCTACGGCATCCGGGGGTCCGTCAGGGGCGCTCCCTTGCACTTGAAAAAACACCATCCAGCCCACGACCACCGCCACGACCATCCGCATGAACACGTTCCCGGGGAGTCCGGCGAGGGCCATGACGACTGACGCAATCGCCTCGCTGGCCGCGCTGCATCTGGCCTCGCCCGCCTTGCCGGTCGGGGGCTTTAGCTATTCCCAGGGCCTCGAGTCGGCCCATGCACTGGGCGTAGTCCATGACGAGCAGTCGGTCGGGCAATGGATCCAAGCCTGCCGCGAGCAGGTCTTCGAGCGCTCCGAGGCGCCCGCCTGGATCCTGCAGTACCGCGCCTGGGCGAATCTGGATGGGGAGGCGGCGCGCCGTTGGAACGACTGGTTCCTCTGTGCCCGCGAAACCCTGGAGATGCGCCAGGAGACCGAACAGATGGGCTGGTCGATGGCGCGGCTGATCGAGTCGCTGCAATTAGGATCGGGCAGAGCGCGTGACGAGCTCTTGGCGATCGCGCCCATCGGCTATCCCGCCGCCTCGGCGTTCGCGTTCGTTGCGCGCGGCGTGGGCGAAGATCTCGGGCTTTTGGCCTATGCCTTTTCCTGGCTCGAAAACCAGGTCGCCGCCGCGCTCAAGACCATTCCCCTGGGCCAGCTTGCCGGACAGAGACTTTTGAGTCGGCTCATGGCCGATCTGCCTGCCCTCGTCGAGCGCGCCCAGGCCCGCGCATTGAACGCACCCAGAACGCTCGAGACCCTCGCACCGCAATTCGCGATCCTCTCGGCCCGCCATGAAAACCAGTACTCACGCCTTTTTCGCTCCTGATCCATGACAACCTCCCGCCAGAAAACCAATCCCCCTTTGCGCGTGGGCATCGGCGGCCCGGTCGGCTCGGGCAAGACCACCCTGCTCGAGATGCTCTGCAAGGCCATGCGCACACGCTATGACCTCGTGGTCATCACCAACGATATCTATACCAAGGAGGATCAGCGCCTCCTGACGGTCGCAGAGGCGCTCGAGCCCGAACGCATCATGGGTGTCGAGACCGGCGGCTGTCCGCATACGGCCATCCGCGAGGACGCCTCGATCAACCTTGAGGCGGTCGATCGCATGCTGCAGCGGTTTCCCGAGGCCGATATCGTCTTCGTCGAATCCGGCGGTGACAATCTCGCGGCCACCTTCAGTCCCGAACTGTCGGATCTGACGATCTATGTGATCGATGTGGCAGGTGGCGAGAAGATCCCGCGCAAGGGCGGCCCGGGGATCACGCGCTCGGATCTGCTTATCATCAACAAGATCGACCTCGCTCCCTATGTGGGCGCGTCGCTCGCGGTGATGCGGGCGGACGCAGAACGCATGCGCGGCACGCGCCCCTTTGTCATGGGTAGCGTGAAGACGGGCGACGGGCTCGATACGATCGTGCGCTTCATTGAGGAACGCGGCCTGCTCGGGGTGTGACAGGGTCGTTGCTATGGCGTCCCGGGGTGAGGACCGTGCGCAGCGAGGAAGGGAAGAGCAGATGTCTGTCCCGGCAAAGGGATCCCGAATCTCAGAGCGGGCAGAGCAGCCCGCGGCTGAACTCGTTCTTGGCATCGATGCGACCTCTCCTGCGCGCATCCTGCGCCACCCCTCGATCCGCGCCTTGCGACGGGGGCCTGTTAGACGGCACCGCTTGAGCGAGCGCTTCTTCGATACTGCGGAGGGCGACTTCGCCAGGCAAGGGTTTGTCGTTCGGATCGGGCAAAAAGCCCGTCACTGGCAGCAGACCTTAGAACCTCTGCGCCCCAAGATCGGGCTTGCGGCAGGGGTAGTCCCGCCTGCAGCCTCCCTGCGAAAGGGCGCGCCCGATCTCGCGCGACTGGCAGCAGCGTGCAAGGTCCTGGGGCTCGACGTGCCTGCGAAGGATCTTGAGCTCGCCTTCGAGCGGCGCTCGGAGACGACCGAACTTCTCCTCGAGATGACCGACCAAAGCCAACTGCTCGTCCAGCTCCGCGTGGGCGAATCCACTCTAGGGTCAAGGAGCCATGCCTTCTCAGAACTGACCTTAGGACATCTGGCCGGGGACGCCGAGCGACTCTTCGATGTGGCGCTCGAACTGGCCAAGACGCTGCCCTTGACTCTTTTGCCTTGGAGCAGTGTTGGCCAGGGGCTCGAGCTTGGCGCAGGGACCCATCAGCTCCATGCGGAGCACAGGCCAGCGGATACCCCGTCTCCAAAGACCCCGCGCAGCGCCCTCAAAGCCCTGTCCGAACTCGGTCAGAGCGCGCAGCAGGAGCTGGTCCGCACCGCCCCGCAGACGGTGCGCGGCACCGATCCCGAGGACATCCACCGTACGCGGCTTCTGTTGCGGCAGATGCGCCTCGCGCTCGACTGGCTCGCCCGCACCGGCTCCCCAGGGCGTTATGCCTCCGTCGGCGAGGCGCTCGGGCAGTTCTATCAGAGCCTCGGGCGGGCGCGCGATTGGACGGTCTTCGCCGAGCACTTGGCAAGCGACAGCATGAACCCGGCCCAAAGCGCAAGCCGACCCTACTGGACCGAGGCGGCACGGACGCATCGGGATGCGGAATGCGAAGAGGCCCGCAAGAGGCTCGGGATGCCGGCCTTTACGGGCCTCATGATCGAGGTCGCGCGTGAGTTTGCGCGCGCTGGCCTGGAGACCTCCGCACGCGATGAGCGCTGGCTCGCCCGGCGGTTCGCCAAGCGCCTTGCCAAGGATGATCTGGCACTGCGCCGCTCGCTCAAGGATTTGCCCGAACGGCCGGAGAGGGAGCAGCACACTGCGCGGCGCTTGGCACGCAAGATGCGCGACGAGGTACAGCTTCTGGTATCGATCGGACACTCCCGGGGCGAAAAGCGCTACCGAGACCAACTCGCCCGTCTGCAAGGCGCCTTGGGTGAACTGAATGATTGGGCGCGCGCGCGTGCGCTGGCAGAACAGATCCACACCGACGACGGGGCTCTACTCGCCGTCTGGATCGAGACCGCGCGCCGTAAGGCACTCGCGCGGGCCGGACGGGCGGCGTTGCGCTTTGAGAAGCAGGACGAGGCAAAGACTCTCAGCGCGAAACGCAAAGGATAGTTCCAACGAGAAGGTGTGCACTCCCGGATAAGAGCGAGAAATCAGTCTTGGACAGTCCGTGGGGCGACCTCCGAAGCTGCGTGATGGAGAATGGCGAAGGTCCTTCGGCCAGTAGCGGCTGCAGGTTAGAGCATTGATGTTTGGTAACTTCGCTCACTTCGCCATCAGATCTGGCAGATGAAATCAACCCGTATCACTGGGATATTGCTTGCCGTCGCCTGTCTCTCTCATGCCGCGTCTGCCACGGCACTTTGGTACGCGCTGTTTTTCCACGATTGGCGACCAAACACGTCGGCCGACTGGCTGTAAGCGGTCAATCTGGCGCTTCCGGGGGGGGCAATGACTCATCGCTCTTCGGTATAGTTGCTGACGGGGTTGGTAAGCTTTGGGCGCTACCGAATACTGTTGTCGGATTGGCTGTGGGGCTTGCGAGTCTCCCGTTCGGTTCGACCTTGAGTCTTGGAGACAGTGCCAACGTAAATGCCATCGTGTTCAACAACTTCCCAATAGGGCCGGGTGGCGCCATTACGATCGGTAATGTCATTCTCAATACCGAGCCAACGCTGGACGTATCGGTGCCCACTTACGCAGCAATGGCAGCAGGTCCTCCGTATGCGCCATCCGATTTGGTAAATTTGGGCTCTCATGAGAGTGCGCATACTAACCAGTATCAGGTACTGGGCCCCCTCTTTCTCCCTGCATATCTCTTGGCGGGTGGGGCCTTTACGGCAAACAGTCCGTTTGAATCGGCAGCCGACAATTACGCTAGGACTGGCTCGGGGTGGTTGCCATGGTAACTGTAATCAAGGGGGTTGCGTGGGCATTTCTGTGCGCGATCTTTCTTGATCCGGCATTTGGCGTCACTTCGCTCCTTGGCCCGACTTTCTATAACGGCGGAAGTTCTGAGGTCGACGTTTATATATCTAACAATGCGGCAGAAAATATTCAACTGCTCAAGGACTTTCCGGCTAAGAAGTTCTTCGCGGGAAGAGATCCGCTGGAGGTGAGTACTATGAAGGTCGTCTCACGTGGCATCACGTTTCAAACGGATTCGGAAGAAATTGCCAAGCAACGGCAGGGACTTGAACCGAAGGAGCAGCTTTGGCTGTTTGATGGCGAGCAAATTTGTATCGTCAAGAAACGCACCTTTGATGCCGGCGTACCTCTTAGGTGTCCCAGCTATAAATAGCCGCTGCAAGATCGTTATAGTTCGGGCTTAGTCCTGAGAAAATCTAGCCGTCGTAATCAATCAATCGTTGCCCATGTTAGGTCGGCCAGCCATTCGATACGAGTCCGAGCGTAGACTGGCTGTTCCTAGCTGTCTCGTGGCCCTTGTGGGCCTTGCTGCTGCTTCCTCCGGGAAAGCAGCACCGACTCCAATGGCTCGCGGTTCTCGTGATTTCACTGGTCGTTTTATCTCCCACTTTTTCGACGCTATATACCTTCGCTGTCTGGTCTATTGAAGGCTTCGCCCCATAGGCAATGTCCAACCCAGCGTCTTCGGCCCGGTAGACGAACTGCTCGACCAGATCGCGCTCGGCTGCCGCGCGCTGGTAGACTTTTGGCATCAGCCCGTTTTCTTTCGCGCTTCGACTTTGGCCAAGGCTTCCTTGCGAATCGCGCGCCAGTCGGCCGGTGTCAGCTCGCTCTCGACACTATTCAGGCCTTCGAGCAGTTCGGCTTCGAGCTGCTCCTCGGCCTTGCGCTTCTCGTCGACACGGATCAGCTCGCGCACGTACTCACTGGCGCTGCTGTATCGACCTTGGGCGATTTGCCCGTCGACATACTGCTTCAGGGGGTCGGGTCGTGAGATGTTCATGCTCTGCATGGGGCGGCTCGATTCCATAACTCAGAAAGGACGGTAGCATCGTAAGGAATGATATGAGAACCCGAATTTGCACGAGGTCAGTGGTGATAGTGCTCTTGTTGAGTTCTGGCTGTACCAGCATGACCGGTGCATTTTTTGAGCGGGGGGCGGGTGGTGAAGGGCGCTATATAGTTGCCGATATTGAGTTCGTACGCGCGGATTTCGTGCCCCTCCCCAACATTCGGATCTACACGCAAGAGCCGATTGGAACTAGTTGGAACCATTCTCATCGCAGCGAGCGACTGCTTTCCGGTGTTCAGGTGAGAGACCGTTCTTGGCCGACATGGGCACTAGAGCAATCGTTCCTAAACACTTTACCAGCGTCCGTTGTGTGCTGCACACCCACCATGAATTGGCCTCGCCTGAGCTAAGGTTTACTCAGCAGCTCGTCCACCCTTTGGCGCTCGCTTTCGGGAAGTGGCAGAGGAACATCGCGCGTGCGCCGGATGCGCAGCACCAGCCAGGCAACGGTGGCCAAGAGGAGCACGAACGGTCCGAACCAGAGCAACCAGGTGTCGGGCTCAACGGGCGGCCGGTAGAAGATGAAGTTGCCGTAGCGCTCGTGCAGATAGTCCTTGATGGCCGCGTCTGATTTGCCCGCGAGCGCGAGGCTACGGACCTCGCGGCGCAGATCCTCAGCGAGCCCGGCGTTCGAGTCCGCAAGGGTCTGGTTCTGGCAGACGAGACAGCGCAACTCGGTCTCGAGGTTCTTCAGTCGCGCCTCGAACGCCGGATCGAGGGAGCCCTTCTGGGCTGCCGCGTCCTCGGGCGGTGGCGGCACCGCATCGGCCAGGCTCGACGAGATCGGCACCAGCGCGAGAAAGGTCACGGCACCAAGCGTTACGACGAGCGACGCGCCGGGGAGTCGTAAGACTCTCATTGCTCGAGCTTATGCACAAGAGGCAGGACCTCGGTCCTGAGCACCTCGGGCGTGAGCGGCCCGATGACCTTGTCCCGGATCCAGCCCTTCTGGTCGATGACGAACGTCTCGGGCGCACCGTAGACGCCGAAGTCGATCGCGGTCGCGCCGGTCGTGTCCGCCGCCGAAGCCAGATAGGGATCGCCGAACTGATCGAGCCAGGCCACCGCGTCGGAGTGCTGATCGCGCCAGTTCAGACCCACGATCGGCACCGCATTGCTCTTCGCCAGGGCCACAAGCACATGGTGCTCCTCGCGGCACGACACGCACCACGACCCCCACACGTTCAGAAGCCAGACCTTGCCGAGCATGTCCTGCTTGGCCACCATCTTGCCGGGCGTGCGCAGATCAGGCAGCGAGAAGTCGGGCGCGGCCTTGTTGATGAGCGGCGAGGGAACCACGTGCGGATCGAGCATGAGCCCGCGCCCCAGAAACCCAAGGAGTACCGCAAAGACCAGAAGCGGCACGGAGAACTTCAGGATTCTCACGAGGACACCGTGATGGGGGAGGTGCCCGGGCCGACCTGGGCGGGACCCGCAACCTGGGACCCGGGCGGACGCACCGATTCGGTGACCTTGGCCTTTAAGCGGTAGCGCTTGTCCGCGAGCGCCAGAAGACCTCCGAGGGCCATCAGGAAGCAGCCTGCCCAAATCCAGCTGACAAAGGGTTTGATGTAGATCCGCACCCCCCAGGCCGCATCGCCGATCGGCTCGCCCAAGGAGACGTAGAGGTGCCGAAATAGCCGGTTGTCGATCGCGGCCTCGGTCATGGTCTGACCCGAGGCCAGATAGGTGCGTTTTTGCGGAAAAAGAATCGTATAGGGCTGACCATCGCGTTCTACATCCACCTTCGCCTCGAGCGCCTTGTAGTTCGGGCCCGGATGCTCAGACAGCCCAAGGAGCGTGAACTCGTAGCCGGCGACGCTCGCGGGCTTGCCGATATCGAGCCGGGTGTCGGTCTCAGTCTCGGTGGATTTCAGGACCGCCACACCGATGACGAAGACCGCCACGCCCACATGGGCGAGATGCATGCCGTAGAAGCTGCGCGAATTGCCCCGGATCTTGTCGAGAAGACGCCCGTGCGGCGAGAGCGCAAGGCGCACCCGGATATGGTCAGCACTCGTGCCGATGATCCAGAAGGCCAGAAACAGCGCGAAGGCAAGGGGTCCTGAAAAGATCCCGAAGGCGAGCGGCACGATCACCGCGGCAAGCGCCGCAGCCAGAAGCGGAATACGGCGGCGCCGCCAGAGTTCGCCAAAGGACGATTCGCGCCAGCGCGTGACCGGCCCAAGCCCGATCAGGAACAGAGCCGGAATCATCAAGGGATAGAAGACCGTGTTGAAATACGGTGCGCCCACCGACAGCTTCTCGATGTTCAACGCCTGCACCACCAGAGGGTAGAGCGTGCCCAGCGCCACAGCGAACATCGCCACGGCAAAGACGACGTTGTTGGCCAACAGCATCGATTCGCGCGACAAGAGCGCAAAACGGCGGCCCATGCCGACCGAGGGCGCGCGCCAGGCATAAAGGGCCAGGGAGCCGCCGATGACGATGGCCA
>CAJCID010000114.1 GCA_903970305.1 Rhodospirillales bacterium
TGATCACCGTACCCGGCGGTCGGAAACTTGGCTCCACATTCAGAGGATTGACGAGAGCGCCCGAACCAATCGCCTGCCAGATCCCGTAGGCCTTGGCGTAGTAGGAAACAGCATCGTAGACCGGCGGCTGTGTGGATTCTCTTGCGTGAATCCATACTCCCCAGGCAATGAGAGCTAGCCAGGTGATCCCGATCACCCAAACAATTGTCGCGCCGAGAGTATCGGGGGCGAGTCGGCGTAGCGTGCGAGAAACCAACCCGAGACGTCGAAGAGGCATCGAACTCATTCGTTGAATCAACTCGCAGTCATTCTACGGAATCGCCGAGTCAAAATCGAACGAATTGTGGATGCAGCGTCGGATGAGCACTCGCATGACTCGTCGAGATGAGTCGATGACGGTTCGACTCGTCGCTTCCGTAGCGGCGGTTTACTGCTACGAGCGCCGACTCTATTTCAACTTCACAACCGGGCCGAACATATCCTCTTGCACGACGAAGGGCGTTGCTCGCTCGCCGCTTGCGTGACCACGAGTCACTTACGCTAGACCGAGTCCCGACACGCCCGATCGGGGTGTCTAGATACGCTACAATCTCGCGTGCTCCGAGTGCGGTCCACCACACCGGAACTCGCGCCCTGATTTCAAAGTAAGAGACCGAAGGATCGGATGAAGAGAATTATCCGCAAATATGTCCCGTTGAGTACCCGGAGGCGAATTCGAGACCTCCGGGAAGCGGGGAATGACGCGATGCATGAGGTATGGGATCGCATAAGGGGGAAACAGGCCGAGCTCATCCCGCCGGAACGATTGGTCTTCGTCGGCAAAGGTGACTTTATCGCAATTGGCAACGAGTTCCGGTCGATCCTCGTACGCTACGCCGGCCTAAAGAGTGGGGACCGCGTCTTGGAGGTCGGGTGTGGAATTGGCCGCATGGCCATTCCCCTGATCGATCTGCTCTCCGAGAATGGTCGCTATGAGGGCTTTGACATTGTTCGTCGCGGGATTCGGTGGGCCCAGAGAAACATCACGTCAAGGCATCCCAATTTTCGGTTTCAACTGGCCGACATCCGAAACCAAGAGTACAACCCCAGAGGCCGGTTCAAGGCGTCTGAGTACCGGTTTCCCTTCGAAAACGATTCCTTTGACGTCGTCTTCCTGACGTCTGTCTTCACTCACATGCTACCGAGCGAAGTGCATCACTATCTGAACGAGATTCACCGGGTACTCAGACCTGGTGGAGTCTGCCTCATCACGTGGTTCATCCTGAATGAGGAATCGAGGTCGCTCCTCGCGCAAGGCAAGTCTGAAGTCGACTTCAGGTATTCCTTCGAGAACTGCCTGACAACCAGTCTTACGACCCCGGAGGATGCTATGGGGTATCCAGAGGAATTTGTTCGCGAACTCTACTCACAAGCTGGACTTGTGCTGCGGGATCCGATTCTCTATGGGTCATGGTGCGCCCGAACCTTGTTCCTGAGCAACCAGGACGTGTGCATCGCCGACAAAGCCCCGGGTTGATCATTCAGGGCAGATCTGTGTGACACAGGCAGAAGTGGGAGAGGTCCGATCTGGACGGGTCGGGCCGAGGTTCTGGTGCCTGTGCCTCTCTTCCTTTAGTCAAGTTCCCAGGGCCGGAACGGCGCCCCCTCGAGCCCCGCCCACCGACACCGCCGATTGATAATGTTCGGCCAGCGTGTCGACGTAGTCCTTCGCCGAGCGCGGTGGTTGGCAGTTTGCGCTCAGAGTCTTGAGCAGACCAGGCTCTGTAGAGATCCGCTCCAAACAGCGCTGAAGGGCCTGTCCATCACCTTTGGGAAACAGCAGGCCATTGTATTCGTGACTGATCACCGCATTGATACCCGTGACATCAGAGCCGATGACGGGACATTTGGCCGCAAGCGCATTCAGAACAACAAGAGGGGTGTTCTCGTCCCAAATTGAGGGCACGACCAGCACATCAATTCCGGCCAACACCTGGGACAGTTCCTCGGGCGGGAAAGTCCCCGCAAGATGCACGAATGGTAGCGCGGCCGCCCTTGAACTCACTTCATTGAAGTAGACCGGGTCGTCAGTCTCCCGGCCGTAGATCTTAACCGTCAAGCCCAAAATGGGCTGCGTTTTCAGAGCTTCCAGGAGGACCAAGCATCCCTTCAAAGGTCTCAGGGTACCGATGAAACCGACAACAATTCCATCGGGCCGATGTGGACGTGGCACTAACGCGTCAAAGCCTTCGAGTTCGATTCCAAAAGGACATTTGACCACCTGTCCCGGATCGACCCCATCGCCAAGCAACAGTTGGGTCATGATCTCCGTTGGAGAAAAGATCTTCGTCAAGAGCCCAAGCTTCTGCGCAATGATCTTTCGCCGGTGTGCCAGCGCGGGCAGATTCCGCGACACTACGCCAACGGGAAGCCCGCTTTGGCTCGAGGCCCAGGCCACGCACTCCACCAGACGAACCGGGATCCGCTTGATGACGCTCGCGCGCACCCCTCCCGCCGCTATCGCAAGATGTTTAAAGCAGTTCCCTCCGTTGGCCATCGGTCCTGGGCACTTCGATCCATCCCAGAGCGTGAGGCTCATAGTCGGGCATATGATCCAAAAGTCAGTGGGTGTGAAGAACACCGGAAGGCTTCGCTCCAGGGAGGCGTCAATGAGACCGACGCCAAGTCCGTGAAAGTGAAAGATATGTACGATATCGGGATTGAAGTCTTCGATCAGTTGACGAAAGACCGCTCTTGCCCGGGTATTCAGGTACTCGCTCTGGGCCGGCGCTGTCGCCAGTGACGTCACGGCAGTCGCGTACAACCTGAAGATTCGGATTCCCCTGACCTCGTATTCGTCATGATCGGAGGTACCGCTTCCTGGCGCCAGCGCTGGATCGGCAGCGAAGATGCACACGTCAAAACCGCGTGCCTTTAACTGACGGGCAACACCCAATGTGAGCGTTTCCGTGCCGCCGGAATACCCCGGCAGAAAGCGATGGACAGCAATCAGTACTTTCAATTGTCTACTCGACTGACGATGAACTTCGGGTCCTACCGTTTATTTCCTGGGCTCACTGAACGACTAGAAAAATCTCGCCTGGGTTGGTTCGTCGCCATCGTCCATGGGGACTAGATGATCAGGCAGAACCGGTCTGCGGATCGTGCCCCGGTACTTGCGCTCCCGCTCTCTCCCAGGAGTATACCGGCCGTATGGCGCGGACCCGAGGACGACCCAGGTGTACGCGACACCTCTGCCCCTCCCGCGAACTCGCCGAGGAGACCAAGGCTTCAACTCCAGGAATCTCGTCTGTCTGGTAAGGCGCGATTTCGATCGGAGTCAATTCTTGTTACGATTCGTCCGATATTAAAGGCAGACAGATCCAAGGAAACGGATCTCTCGGCACTCTACAAGGGTCCACATGTCCAGTCGTTACAGCCCGGAACGTTTGTATCGGGGGATAAGGCGCCGAATGCTCGCAAGCATGCGGCGTGCGTACGAGGCCCGGGACATCCGAGCGGCACGACTGCATCCGATACCCCTGCTCATCGTCGGGGCGCCCCGAACCGGGTCCTCATTTATCGTTCGTGCGCTCACCAGCGCTGCGGGGTACGCGGGTATGGCAGAGGGACACGTGACCCCCCTGATCGCGGCGCTCGATACCGTCGTTGTTCAGTACTACGCTGACCTGAGATCCCGGGGGCTACTCGATATTCCTCAGAACACTATTGCCAACATCCCGGAAAACAAGCTCCGTCGGGAGCTGCTTGCAGTATTCGAAGATTTCGATAAGGCTCTGTTCCCGTTCGCGAAGCGCTTATTGGACAAGACCGTCAACATGCAGGCTATCGCAGCCCTGCCGTTGCTCCTCGACGCGTGGCCGAACGCCAAGATTCTATACCTCAAACGCGACGGTATCGAAAATGTCCTCTCCCAAGAAAAGTACTTCAACATTACGCTCGAGCATGCTTGCATCAATTGGGCAACCTGCGGTCAGGAGTGGGACCGAGTTCGACCTTCGTTACGGCAAGGATCGTACTTGGAGGTCGATCACTGGCAACTCACGGACGAACCGAACAAGATTGCCGATCAACTGGCAGAACACCTTGAGTTGGACTCACGTGTTCGCTCAAGGTTTCGTCGCTACGTCGCAGAACACACTCAAGATTGGGTTGCTTCACGCGTACGCCGACCTCCCCTGGGAGAGCTGGACTGGACCCCGGAGCGCCTCCGTCAATTTCTAGAAATTTGCGGCGAGCAAATGGTCAAGCAGGGCTACGCCAGCGAGGAGGAGATTGATTCAGTACTCCAGCCCAGAGGATCGGATGCTCGCGAGGTCTCTGGTCAATCGGCGAAGGCGCTGATCGAGGACCCCGCTCAGCCGTCGCGCGGTCTGGGCGGCGTCCGAAGAGCAACCCTGGAAGGTGTGAGTTCCGTGGTCTTGAGTTTTGAGGGACTGCACTCCGATGAACAGTGTCTGCTCACGGGGAGAATCGTACCGGCCGGCATGGTGGATGGAGTTACCCTGCTCGTGAATGCGATTCTTCTCGATTCAGACCTCGGCATCGTGCTGACGTCGAAGTCCATCTTGGCGCATCCCTCGAAACCTACGAATTTCTCGCTTGAGTTGCCCGCGAAGCCGGTTACTGTCGATCTCTTGCTCTTGATGAAACTGCGTAGCGATACGCCTCGGGCAGGCCATACAAGTGTGGAGGTCTCGGAACTACGGTTTGAATCGCTCCAGTCGATTGGCTGAATTGATCGGATCGGAACGGCTGGCCATCAACCCTGTAGTCTGCACGTGTGCAGAACTGAACCTGAAGGGTCTGCCACACGATTGCATCTTGGGGGACGACTCGATCCTGCGTCCAGCCCTCCAATCGAGTCGGTCGCACATTCCACGTGACCACGTCACAGGTTCGGGCGTCCCGAGTACCGCGATGTGAACTGGCTCAGTTTTGAGCAGGAAGCAACAATTTTCAGTAAAATATGTCGAGGTCGTTGGCGAGTGGCCCTAAAGACCTGGGTGTGGATTTGGACTTTTGCTTGGCGCCGCGTCAAGACTGGCAGACAACGATGATCATTGTAACGGGCGGAGCCGGCTTCATCGGTTCGAACTTCATCCACCGTTGGCTAGAGAGCCAGGGCGAATCGGTTCTGAATATCGATTGCCTGACCTACGCCGGCAATCTCGAGAACTTAACTGGCATCCGCACGTCCGTCCCGGGTGGCCCGACCTACTATTTTTCCCGCACCGACATCTGCGACCAAGCAGCCCTAGATGTGTTATTCGCGAAGTACCAGCCACGAGCGGTGGTCCACTTTGCCGCCGAAAGCCACGTGGATCGTTCGATCATCGGTCCGGCAGAGTTCATCCGTACGAACGTGAACGGCACTTTTGCGCTCTTGGAGGCCGCTAAGAAGTACCTTCGCGCGCTAGCAAGCCCGGAGGCTTCGAAGTTTCGCTTTCTTCATGTCTCCACTGATGAGGTGTTCGGATCGCTCGGCGAGAACGATCCCGCTTTCTCGGAGACATCGAGCTATGCGCCCAATAGCCCTTATTCCGCCTCTAAGGCGGCGTCAGACCACCTGGTGCGGGCCTATTTCCATACCTATGGCCTACCGACTCTGACGACGAATTGCTCGAACAATTACGGGCCATATCAATTTCCCGAGAAGTTGATCCCACTTGTCGTGAGTCGCGCGCTGGAGGGCCAATCGCTGCCGATCTATGGGGATGGAAGGAACATTCGCGATTGGCTCTACGTGGGAGACCACTGCGATGCCATTATCGAAGTCCTCGAGAAGGGGCGGGTTGGCGAAACCTACAACATTGGTGGTTTGAACGAGCGAACGAATCTCGAAGTTGTGCACCAGCTCTGCGCAACACTCGACGAGCTCAGGCCTAAGCAAAGTGGAAAATACTCCGATCAGATCGCCTTCGTAAAGGACCGACCGGGACACGACCGGCGTTACGCCATTGACGCGAGGAAGATCTCGGAGGAACTCGGATGGAAGCCCGTGGAATCATTTGAATCCGGTCTTCGAAAGACCGTGGGATGGTATCTCGAGAATCAGGGCTGGGTCGATCACGTGCGCGACGGATCCTATCGGGATTGGATCAATCGCAATTACTCTGGAGACGCAGCTTGAGTTCTGCTACGAGCCGCAAGGGAATTATTCTTGCAGGTGGATCTGGGACTCGACTCTATCCCGTCACGCAAGTTGTATCCAAGCAGCTGCTTCCGGTGTACGACAAACCCATGGTGTACTACCCTCTGGCAACGTTGATGCTCGCGGGGATACGGGACATTCTGGTCATATCGACTCCGGCTGATACGCCACGATTCGAAGAGCTTCTGAAGGATGGCTCCCAGTGGGGAATTCGGCTGCGCTATGTCGTCCAACCTTCGCCCGACGGTCTGGCCCAGGCGTTCATTCTTGGAAGGGAGTTTGTCGGTAACGATCCGGTCACACTGATTCTTGGCGATAATATTTTTTATGGCCATGATCTGGTTGCGAAGCTCCAACGGGCCGCAGAACGTTCGAGCGGCGCCACGGTATTCGCGTATCACGTCCATGATCCTGAACGCTATGGAGTTGTGGAGTTTGCATCCGATGGTAGAGCCTTATCTCTGGAAGAGAAACCCATCACCCCCCGGTCGAGCTACGCCGTAACGGGTCTGTATTTTTATGACAACACCGTTGTCGACTTGGCGAGTGAACTGGTCCCGTCCCCGCGGGGAGAACTCGAGATCACGGACCTCAACCGTCGTTTTCTGGAGTCGGACCGGCTATCTGTAGAAATTCTAGGTCGCGGTATGGCTTGGCTAGACACCGGCACCCACGAATCCCTGCTGGAAGCATCGTCTTTCATCGAGACGATAGAGAAGCGCCAGGGTCTGAAGGTCGCCTGTCCGGAGGAAATCGCATATCGCGCCGGTTGGATCGACAGGAATCAGGTGGTGAGCCTTGCCGAACCCCTACGCAAGAACGACTACGGACGGTATCTGCTGAGAATGCTTGAAGAGAAGATCTTTCGAGAATGAATCCGCACTAATCCGGCGCACCGATGCTAGCTACCCCCACTTCCCTTCCGGAGGTTCTTGTCTTAGAACCGAAGGTGTTCGGCGACGAGCGCGGTTTCTTCATGGAAAGCTACAACGAACGAACCTTCGCAAAATTGGTCGGCGACGGCGTTCGATTTGTGCAGGACAATCACTCGCGCTCCGTACGAGGAGTACTGCGCGGACTGCACTACCAACTCAAGCATCCTCAGGGCAAACTGGTCCGGGTCGTCGATGGCGAAGTCTTCGACGTGGCTGTCGACATCCGCCGCTCTTCGCCGAACTTCGGTCGATGGGTGGGAGTGAATCTGTCGGCAGCGAACAACCGGCAGCTTTGGCTGCCTCCAGGATTCGCGCACGGTTTTCTGGTGCTTTCCGACTCGGCCGACTTTCTCTACAAGACCACCGAGTACTGGCACCCGGAGGATGAGCGCACCATCGCCTGGGATGACGCGAGTCTCGGGATCGAATGGCCTTCTGAATCTCCACCTGTGATTTCGAAGAAGGATTCCAGTGGCACCTCCTTCGCTTCTGCCGAGGTTTTCGAATGAGGATCCTCGTGACCGGGGCGAACGGTCAAGTCGGATGGGAACTAAGCCGCAGTCTGCTCCCCCTGGGTGAGGTGATCGCCCTCGATAGAACCCAAGCCGACCTCTCGAAGCCAGAGTCCCTCGTACCGATCGTGCGCACGCTTAAGCCACAGATCATCGTCAATGCCGCTGCTTATACAGCAGTCGATCGTGCCGAAAGCGAGGAGGAGCTAGCGACCTTGGTCAACGCTCGCTCGGTGGAGGTACTCGCCGAAGAGAGCCATCGTTTGGGTGCGCTCCTCATTCATTACTCGACCGACTACGTGTTCGATGGATCAAAAGCTTCGCCATACTCTGAGGACGATACCGTCAATCCTCTAAACGCCTATGGGCGGAGCAAGCTCATGGGTGAGCAGGCGATCCGCAATATCGGGGGGGATTGGCTCATTTTTCGGACATCTTGGGTCTACGCAGAGCGAGGAAAGAATTTCGTCAAGACGATCCTGCGATTGGCGGCGGAGCGCGAGGAATTGAAGATCGTGGGTGATCAAACCGGCTCCCCAACGTCGGCCCCATTCATCGCGGATGCGACTTCGCACATCCTCAGGTTGGCAATCGAGGAACGGCGTTCGACAAGATTCAATTCTGGAATCTTCCATCTCACCAGTAGTGGGTTCACGACCTGGCACGGCCTGGCGACTGCCATCGTGGCGACATATCGAAAATTGGCCTGGGAAGATAGTCTGAAGGTGAAAGAGATTCACTCAATTCAGACCAGCGATTACCCCGTCGCGGCGAAGCGACCTATGAACTCACGGATGTCCCTGACTCGGATCCAGGAGCGTTTTGACCTGTACCTGCCCGAATGGGAACAGTGTCTGTCGGTGTGTTTGCGCGAGCTCGTTTGAGCCGAGCCCTCGTTGGCAGTTTGCGAGGGTGAACATGGATCTCCTCGGGAGCCCCACGATATTCCCAGAATTCGGTCTTTCGGATTCCCACCACACGGATTTGGTCTCTCCAAGAGAAGGTAAGCGAATACCAGCTGCGCAAATCCGGCACCCTGTAGTCAGCGCCCAAGCCTGAATGCGCATTGCGCTATTCGTTCATGCCTTCTTTCCGGACCACTTCTATGGGACGGAAAAGTACACGCTCGATCTGGCGCGAGGGCTCTGTAGTTTGGGTCACGATGTCACTGTCGTCACGGCGAATTCCGCGGGTGAGACGAACCAGCCTGATGCGGTCATTCGGTATACATTCGATCGGCTTCCTGTTGTTTCGATCGACAAGAAGCATTTTCCGGTTAAACGTGTCCGCGAAACCTACTATCAGCCGCAGCTCTACGACACCCTTGATCGAATCGTCAAAGACCTACAACCTGAGTTGGCCCATGTCACGCACTTGATCAACCACACAGCCGTTCTTCTCGACGTCCTACAGGACCGAGGCGTCCCCACGGTGGCGACGCTGACTGACTTCTTCGGATTTTGCTATACCAACCAGCTGCAGGCGGCCGACGGATCGCCCTGCACCGGGCCAAGCCCCTCCAGGAGCAATTGCCTGGAGTGCGCATTCAAGGGAATGGTCGAACATTCCTCAAGTTCCAGAGTCGTGCGCTGGGCTAGTTCGCCCCAATTTCGTGGAGCGCGATCTGAATTGATCCTGCTGGCGAGTCGCCTTCCACTGCTTCATGGCAGCTGGGTAGGTCAACTGGTCGACGACCTCCAAGAGCGCCCGGGGCTCTTGCGCCAGAAGTATCGAAGCTACGATGCTCTGATCACCCCGACCCGTTTCTTGCGCGACGCGTATGAAAGTAACGGATTCACCGAGCCCATGCACAACATCTGGTTTGGGTCAGATATCGACCGAAGTCCCAAGCCTGTGCGTACAGCCGGCGAGGGCATCAGGATCGGATTCATAGGGCAGCTTGCCCCGCATAAGGGGATCGACCTTCTCATCGACGCGTTTACCCGGCTGCCCACCCCTGCAGCTGAACTTTTCGTGTTCGGCCGTGAAGAACCTGGCTCAAGCTTTACGCAGGACCTGCGCGCGCGCGCGATGGGATACGCGATTCGCTTCTTGGGGGCCTTCCCGCAAGAGGACCTCAAGAACGTGATGGACTCGCTCGACCTCGTAGTGATCCCCTCACGCTGGAACGAGAACAGTCCACTGGTTCTGCTCAATGCCCTCGCCACCCACACACCGGTCATCGTGTCAGACGTGCCCGGCCTCACCGAATTTCTGCAGCCTGAGCAAAATGGCATTGCGTTTGCGTTATCCGACGTCGACGCTCTCGAAGCGGCGCTCAGGCGATTCATCAATGGGGAGCTTGACGCGCGCGCAATGAGCCTTCAGACCGCATATGCTCGGACGTCTGCCTCAGTGGCCGAGGACGTGCAGCGAATTTATCATGGCCTTGTCTAGTAGTCCGGCAAGGGGCGGCATCGGCTTGCGGGTCATCTTGGTCGAGCGTCACTCCCAGCGATCGATCAGGGTCGTCCCGACGACGGACGGTTATAATCGATTCGGTCAGTGCGTTTGCGTTCACCGATTCGGCTTCCCGTTTCCCGCCAGGAGAGTTGGTTGCTGGGATGGGCGAACAGGAATACACGAAGAAACGGTCCATACTTACGGGCTGGCCAAAGTGGCGGGGACCGCCCCTCAATTGTCCCCACCCCTTGGAACTCGTTTGATAAGAAGAGGGATTGCGTGTCGAAAACTCGCTGTTTGGTGATCGGTGGTGCTGGATTCATCGGGTCGCATCTCGTCGAAGCGCTCTTGATGGAGGGCCATCGTGTCCGAGTTTTTGATCGAATCGATCCCAGCGGGCTCTACTCAGAAGCTAGCCCGGATGCTTTGGAATACGTCCAGGGTGATTTCACTGCCCCGGATGACCTCAAAGGAGCCCTTGCGAACTGCGCAACGTGTTTCCATCTCGCCTCGACGACCCTTCCCAAGACATCGAATGACGATCCTGTGTTCGATGTCCAATCGAACCTCGTGGCCTCGCTGCGATTTCTCGAGCAAGCCAGCCAAGCCGGGGTAAAACGTGTCATTTTCCTGTCATCGGGCGGTACCGTCTATGGACCGCCGCACTATGTTCCTATCGACGAGGAGCATCCCACCGACCCGACCAATTCATACGGTATCGTGAAACTCGCCATTGAGAAGTATCTTGCGCTCTTCAGATTGACAAAGGGGCTCGACTACACCGTGTTGAGGCTGTCCAATCCTTTCGGGGAGAGACAAGCGATCACGGGCACCCAAGGTGCAATCGCAGTCTTCATGGGAAAGGTCTTGCGGGGAGAGCCGATCGAGATCTGGGGTGATGGCTCGGTGGTCCGTGACTACATCTACATTCGGGATGTGATTGAGGCGATGCTCTTGTCGATGACACACGCTGGACCCCACCGCATCTTTAACATTGGATCAGGAAGGCCGAGGTCGCTATCAGAGGTTATTGACGCCATCGAACAGGTCACCAACCGGTCCGTCGAGCGCCGATACTTCAAGGCCCGAACCTTCGATGTGCCCAAGAGCGTGCTCGCGATCGAGCGTGCCAAAGCGTCGCTCGGATGGTCTCCAAGAACGGACTTCCTGGAGGGTCTTGCCAGAACGCGCGACTGGATCGAGGGGCAACTGCGCGGCTGATCGGTTAATCGGTTGTTCCAAGAGGTCGAGGCGCGCCCAGATCGCCGCGATCAGTTCCGTCCCGCGAGCATTCTGGCGGCACGGACTTAACGCAACGCTTGGCCAGTCGTCAATTCAACGTAGCGAATGGCAGGCGTCTATGCCGTTTCGAGAATCCCTCTTCGCCGATTCGAGCCACGTCGAATGGGGTGGCCCCGTTTCGGGCACCGCGGACCGATCGACCTCCGGCAGGGGCGCGTCGGGCCTCCGAAAAAAGGTGTCCAAGCGAAATCGCGGGCTGCTCTGATAGGCCAGGGGGCCCCTCTGGGGTTTGCTAGAATTCCAGGTCGTGTTTTTTGCGTTCTGTCGCATCTGAAGGCATTCCATCGCCGGATTGTTGCGACAGGAGGTGTGATTCACTAGTATCCCGCGTTGGAGCCCAGAATGAACATTGAAACCGCCCGTATGAACATGATTGAACAGCAGATCCGTACCTGGGACGTACTGGATCAAGATGTGCTTGACCTCCTCGAAATCGTCAAGCGCGAGGACTTTGTTCCCCGCAGCTACAAGAGCTTGGCCTTCGTCGACATGGAGATCCCGCTGCCGGGCGGCGAGTATATGTTTCCGCCCAAGCTTGAGGCACGCCTGGTCCAGGATGTGGCCGCCAGCGCGGGCGACCGAGTACTGGAAATAGGAACGGGATCGGGCTATTTGACGGCCCTTCTGGCCCACCGAGCGGCCCAGGTCGTCACCGTGGAGATCGCCCCGGAACTGCGTGAACTTGCCGCGGACAATCTGGCGCGGGCTGGAATCGTGAACGTCGAGACCCAGCTCGGAGATGGCTCGCGAGGTTGGGAGCCCGCAGGTCTGGTGGATATCCTCGTGGTCTGCGGCTCGATTCCAATCGTGCCGGACAGCCTGCTGAACCAGCTGAAGATCGGCGGACGCCTCTGGGCAGTGGTGGGCGACGAGCCCATCATGAGCGCCCAGCTGATCACTCGAGTCACTCAGGGAGCCTGGGAGCCGGTATCCCTCTTCGAAACGAGTATCAAGCCATTACGCAACGCGGCCCACCCACCACGCTTTGAGTTTTGAGATGCGAAAGATCAATCCTGCTGAGCTCGCCGAATGGATTTCTCAGTCGTCCTCAACGACGGTCTCTCCTCAGCTAGTTGACGTGCGCGAGCCGTGGGAGTTCGAAAAGTGTCACCTCCCGGGCGCTGTACTCATCCCGATGGGCGAAATTTTGGGGCGTCTCGAGGAGATCGATGCGCAGCGACCGGTTGTGTGCATCTGCCACCACGGTTCTCGAAGCATGCAGGTAGCCCATTTCTTAGAGTCCCAGGGTCTGCATGACGTCTGCAATCTCACTGGAGGCGTCGAGGCCTGGGCCCTACAAGTCGACCCGCAATTTCCGCGCTACTAGGCGAGAGAAAATCCATGCACCCCCCAGCGAAAGTGAGCAGAGCCATGCAAGAAATCGGACGAGGCGCGTGCTGCCTGCTGCTCTGCGTCGCGTTCACCCAGACGGCAATGGGCGCCGATCTCTTGCAGTATTACGGCCAGGCGATCTCCAACGATGCCACCTTCGCTTCTGGGCGCGCTAAACTTGAGGCCGCCCGTGAAAAAATCCCTCAGGGTAGGTCCCTGCTGCTACCCCAGATCACCCTGGGCGCCAGCGACACCTACAACTCGACGACGATCGTCCAGCCGCCCTATCAGACCTTCGCGCTCAGCTATCCGTCCCGTGGATTCAACCTCCAACTGACGCAACCTCTGTTTCGCTGGTCGAATTTCGAGCAGTTCGAACAGAGCAAGTTGCAAGTTGCGCTCGCGGAGGCCCAGTTCGTCCAGGCTCAAGAGGATCTGATCGTCCGGGTTGCCCAGGCCTATTTCGACGTGCTTCAGGCGCAGGACAACATCGCTTTCCTCGGTGCGCAGAAGGCAGCGATCAGTGAGCAACTGGCATCTGCTGAACGCAACTTCGAAGTGGGCACATCCACGATTACCGACACCAGGGAGGCACAATCCCGCTATGACCTCGCGATCTCTCAGGAAATCGCCGCGACGAGCGATCTGGAGGTCAAGGAAGCAGCTTTGGAGCTGATCATCGGCAGACACCCCGGGAGCCTCGCACCCCTGCGCAAGGGTGTCTCCCTGAGCGGGCCGGAGCCGGCCAGTATAGAGCCTTGGATCGAGGCGTCGGAGTCCCAGAACCCGGTCGTCATTCAGTCGGAGGCGAGTTATCAGATCGCGCAACGCCAAATCGAGGTCAATCGTGCCGGCTACTACCCGACCGTGGACCTTGTGGCATCGCGCCAGTTCAACCGGTCGCCGACGTCGATCGTGCCGCCGGAGGTGGGAACCACCTCCACGAACGCCATCGGTGTGCAACTCTCGGTACCGATCTTCTCAGGTGGCTATACCTCCAGTACAGTGCGCGAGGCTATAGCGCTCGAGGATAAGGCGGCAAGCGACCTGGAAGCCTCACGGAGGACCGCAGCCCTAAACGTCAGACAATCCTTTGTCGGCGTGGTGAGCGGGCTCTCCCAGATCAAAGCCTTGGAAGCCGCTGCCCTGTCGAGCGAGAGTTCGCTCGAGTCGAACAAGCTCGGCTACAAGCTCGGCGTGCGCATCAATATCGACGTCCTGAACGCACAGCAGCAGGTCTTCTCTACCCAGAGAGACCTCGCGAAAGCACGCTACGACACTCTCATGAATAGCCTTAAGCTAAAGAGTGCCGCAGGGACTCTGAAGGAGGAGGACCTCCAGCTTATGAACGCCCTTCTGGAACACTGAATCGGACCGGACCCGGAGCAGGCAGGTAGAGCGCGAGATGGTCCAGAGTCCGGCGCGTTGCGCCGCGGTGTTGTGCAGCGAAGGCCAGCGCTTGTCCAGCCATCTCCGAGAGCAGCTCCGGGCGCGCCAGCAATTGCGTCGCGACCTCGATGAGCTCGTCCGCGTTAGCGACTTGCCGCGCTGCCCCTGCGGCAATGGCATCCTTCGCGACTGCGGCGAAGTTATGTGTGTATGGTCCGACGATGACTGGGCATCCCACCGAACAAGCCTCGATCAAATTGTGGGTACCAAACGGTAACAGTCCTCCCCCCACATACGCAATCTGCACGGCTGTGTAAAAGGCGAACATCTCCCCCATCGAATCACCCAGCCAAATCCTCGTCGTCGGTGCGACCGGCTGATCGTCGCTGCGGCGTTGGAAAGCCAGTCCCCTGGAGCGAATGAGCGCAGCGACCTCGTCAAATCGCTGCGGATGGCGGGGTACCACGACGATCAGTGTATCGGGTGACCAATGCGCACGCTCAAGGGCGGTCAAGATCAGTGCCTCCTCACCCTCCCGCGTACTCGCGCAAAGTAGTGTCGGTCGAGCCCCTATGCGCAGCCGAAACCGTTCTCCGAGAAGACGTTGTGCATCGGGCGGCTCAATGTCGAACTTGAGGTTTCCTGTGATGTGAACTTTCGGAGCCCCGAGCTCGGCAAAACGCTTGGCATCATCGGCCGATTGCGCTAACACCAAATCGAGTGCTGCGATCGCAGGCCGGATGACCCCGCCAAATCGGATCGCTTTGAGAAGGGATTTCTGAGAGAGTCGCCCATTAACGAGGACGACCGGGACATCATTTCTCGCGCAGGCGTGGACCAGATTGGGCCAGACCTCTGTCTCCATCAGGATTCCCAGCACCGGTTGGAAATGACGCAGGAAGCGCCGGACCGCACCGGGGAAGTCGTACGGCAAGTAGATGCGTTCAACGCGGCTTCCAAAGAGCGCCTCCGACGCCTCTCGACCTGTCGGGGTCATATGGCTCAAGAGAATTCGCGGCTTGGGATCCCTCTCGAGAAGCGCCTCGATCAAGGGCTGTGCCGCCCGAGTCTCTCCCACCGACACGGCGTGGATCCACACATCGAAGCGCCGCGCGGATCGCGGAGCATATCGACCAAAGCGCTCGCCCCACGCAAGCCGGTATGCGGGCTGGCGCAACGAGCGATAGAGCAGATACAGAAGTACCCAAGGTGTTGCCAGGATCAGTCCCAGGCTATAGGCGCAAAGCGCCAGGGAGCGCTCACGCATCATGCAAGACGTTCAACTCTGTCAGCGCGGCCTGGACCTCGGCGCCGCTGGGCTGGGACTTGTTCTCGCCGAGACTGAGCACCCGTGGACTCCAGTACGGTGCATAGCGCCAGCGCGGTGTGGCACCAAACAGCGCAATCGTTGGAATCTCCAGAGCTGCAGCAAGGTGAGTGAGCCCCGTATCGACCCCGACGACGGCGCGGGCCTGGCTAATCAGCGAAGCCGCCTCACCCAGGCGCAGTCGGGGCGCAACGATGGCGCGCTCCTGGGCGATCTGTACCGCGACTTGCCGTTCCCGCTCGGTACCGTGCAAGAGAACGCTTGTGATTCCAGCCTCATGCAAGAATGCGATCAGATTCTGCCAATCCGCCGTCGCCCACGCTTTCTCCGGACGCGAAGTCGCATGCACGAGAACAATGATGGGACCCGCTGCAAGCCAGTCGAACCTGCGTTCGGGAACACGCAGGTCAAAGCGCGGCAGACCCAAAACGGGATAGCCGAAGGCTTGACTGGCCAGCGATCTCACCCTCTCGATGGCGTGCAGATGGGGAAGGACGTCGAAGCCTCGGTCATAGAAGAGCCTAGCGAGGCTCTCGCGCGCCAGCTTTCTGGAAAAGCCCATCCGCACACCGCCAGGCGCTAAGCGCGCAAGGCGAACCAGTAGGCCGCTCTTGAGCAAGCCCTGCGTGTCCAGAACGACATCATATTCTTCCGCCCGCAGCGTCTCTTCAAAGGCGGTCCGTTCGGCAGCGACCGCCACAGACGGAGAATTGCGCCAGCGACGCTGGGCGACGGGGATCACTCTCCGAACGCCCGTGTGCATGCGCGGCAAATCGGCGTAAGACTCCTCGACGACCCAATCAATTGTGCTGTCGGGTCGAGCAGCCAGGATATCGTGGACGATCGGAAGATTATGAACAACGTCTCCGAGGGAACTTGTTTTTATGATCAGAACACGGGACATATCCACCCAGATGCGGTCGGGTCTTCCTGGCGTACAATTGCTTCTTTCCCCCATTTTAGTTCATCGATGGAGCAGCGTCCCGCCCTATCGGCCGTCGTGATTACACTCAACGTCGCGGACACTCTCCCTGACTGCCTCGCATCGCTGAGCTTTGCAGATGAGATCGTGGTTGTTGATGCGGGCAGCACCGATGGCACTACGGAGATTGCCCAGAGACTGGGCGCCCGGGTACTCGAACATCAGTGGCTCGGGTTCGGGCCGCAAAAGCAGTTCGCAGTGGAGCAGGCGCGCCACGATTGGGTGTTATGCGTCGATTCCGACGAGAGGGTTGCACCAGAACTCGCCCAAGCGATTACCGAGTGTCTCGCCGCACCTGAATTCAAGGCCTATGAAGTGCCCCGCTCGAACTACTTTTTAGGACGCTATCTCAAGCACGGAGAGGGCTACCCGGACTGGAGTCTTCGACTATTTGATCGGCGCTACGCGCGCTGGTCCGACGCATTGGTGCACGAAAAGGTCCATTGCGAGGGGAAGGTCGCACGGATCCAAAGGTCGGGAGCCTTGATGCATCACTCTGCCGATTCGCTCGCTTCGTACCTGGACAAGCAGAACCGCTACACGACCCTCCAGGCCGAGGCCTTGTGGGCCTCGGGGGAGCGAGCGGGCCTGGGCCGATTGATCGTCTCCCCACTGCTTCGTTTCATCAAGTTCTACTTCCTGCGTCGCGGGTTTCTTGACGGAACGCCCGGACTGGTCCATGTGGTCTTCGGCTGCTTCAATAGCTTCGCAAAGTATGCGAAGCTTCGCGCGTTGGAACAATCGCGCCCATGAAAATCCTGCTCACAGGCTGTGCCGGGTTCATCGGCTATTTCGTGGCTGAGAAGCTGCTGGCACGGGGTGACCTCGTCAGTGGCTTCGACAATCTGAATGAATACTACGATGTAGGCCTGAAGCAGGCCCGGCTGAAGCGCCTTGAGCGGCCTGGCTTTACCTTCGAGCAGGGAGATTGTGCCGATGGTGCAGCACTTTCGCGCTTTTTCCGGCGGGAGGCCCCCGATGCAGTGATTCATCTGGCTGCTCAGGCAGGTGTTCGCTATTCGCTCCAAAACCCGGGCGCCTATGTCCACAGTAATCTGCTCGGTTTTACCCACGTACTCGAGGCCTGCCGGGAGCAGGCCGTCAAGCATCTCGTCTACGCGAGTACTTCGAGCGTCTATGGGGGCAACCGGAAGTTACCGTTTTCGGAGTCTGATTCGGTAGACCATCCGGTGAGCTTCTACGCTGCCACCAAGAAGGCCAACGAACTGATGGCGCACAGCTATAGTCATGTCTACCGACTGCCGACCACGGGGCTACGCTTTTTCACCGTATATGGGCCATGGGGCAGGCCCGACATGTCGCCCATGCTCTTTGCAAGCGCGATTGTGAAGGGCGAGCCCATCAATGTGTTCAATTACGGCGACATGTCGCGCGACTTCACCTACGTCGATGACATCGTCGAGGCGACGGTGAGGATCCTCGATCGGCCCGCACAACCGGATCCTGAGTATGATGCGGGCCACCCCAACCCGGCGAGCAGCGATGCTCCCTGGCGCATCTATAACATCGGAAATCACGCGGCCGTTGGATTGCTCGAGTATATCGAGGCGCTTGAGCAAGCCCTGGGGCGCACTACCGAAAAGCGCTTGCTGCCGATGCAGGTCGGAGACGTGCGTTCGACCTATGCCGATACCCAGCTCCTCGAGAAGGCCATCGGATTCATCCCAGAGACTCCCCTATCGGTCGGACTGGAACGCTTTGCCCAGTGGTATCTCAGCTACGCTGGGCAAGGTAGCGGACCCGGTGGCTGATGCGCGACTCTCGTGAGCGACCCAAGCCGCCCGATGGCACAGGACTCGGCACGGCCTTGTACCGATCAGCACTGGCTAGAACGGCAGGGTAACGCCTGGCGCGAAGGACAAGATGACCTCTCGGAAGTCCGCCTGGATGCGCGTCACCACAGCATCGGAATCTCCCTCGAAGCGCAGTACCACCACCGGAGTCGTATTCGAGGCTCGCGCGAGCCCGAAGCCATCGGGGTACTCAACGCGCACGCCGTCGATCTTCGAGACCTGCGTTGCTTCGGGAAACCGGGCGTGCTCCTGGAGTTGCGCGATGAGTTGGAAGTTCTCACCTTCTGCCATCCTGATCTGGAGTTCCGGAGTGCTGTGCGAATTGGGCAAAGCCGCAAGGACTTCAGTCGGGCTCTGGCCGCGGGCCTTGGCTCGACTCAGGATCTCCAGCAGTCGGGCGCCCGCATAGAGCCCGTCGTCGAAGCCGTACCAGCGATCCTTGAAGAAGAGGTGTCCGCTCATCTCTCCGGCCAATGGTGCGCCTGTCTCGCGCAGCTTCGCCTTGATGAGTGAGTGACCCGTTTTCCACATCAGTGGCACGCCGCCGTGTTGTCGAACCCAGGTGGCGACATTGCGCGTGCACTTGACATCGTAGATGACCGTCGTGCCTGGATTGCGCTCCAGGACTTCGGAGGCAAACAGCATCAGCTGCCGATCGGGGAAGATGATCTCTCCTTCCTTCGTCACCACGCCAAGGCGATCTCCGTCGCCGTCGAAAGCAAGCCCGACCTCGGCATCCGATCCGGCAAGACAGCCGATCAGATCCGTCAGATTTTCCGGATGGGCGGGATCCGGGTGGTGATTGGGAAATGTGCCATCGACCTCACAGAATAACTCGATGACATCGCAACCCATCCGGCGATAGAGCTCTCCGGCGTATGCACCGGCTACCCCGTTGCCACAGTCGATGGCGATCTTCAGCGGCTGGGCGAGTCGAACCTGGGACGTGATCCGCTCGAAATACTGCTCGCCGATATCGTGCGTGGTGTAATCGCCTTGCGTTCCGGTGAAGAGGCGCCCCTCCGCGATCCGTGCGTACAGGCTCGCGATCCGCTCGCCATAGATCGCCTCGCCTCCGATGACCATCTTCAGTCCGTTATACTCAGGCGGATTGTGACTGCCGGTGACCATCACTCCACATTGGGTCCCCAGTTCGGCGGCGCCATAGTAGACCATGGGTGTGGTGACGACACCCAGATCGATCACGTCAAGGCCAGCCGCACGGATTCCCTCAGCCAGAGCCTTTCCGAAGGCCGGTCCCGAAAGCCGCCCATCCCTACCCATCACAAATGCCCTCTGTCCGGCCTGCCTGGCGTCGCTCGCGATCGACTGTCCCACCACCCGCACGATATCCTCGGTCAAGGTCGAGCCAACGATACCGCGAATGTCATAGGCCTTGAAAATTGAGGGTGAGATCATGGTGGACTTTCAATGGGACCGCAATCGCGCGAGTGCGATCCGAACGGGGGGCGAGGACGGCCTGTCGAGATCGAGGGCATCTCCCCCGAGCCGCGGTAGTGCGGCACCCATCGATCGCGCCGCCGGTCCTCTGAGGATCTGTCGGGCCGATTGGAGGAACGGACAGCGGATCGTAACGTACCGGGCACCCCTGCCATGCCAGCCTCCACGCCCTAGAGATTCGCCGTGTGGGACATCAGAAAGCTCTTGAACTGGGCGAGCGAATCAATGAGGCTCGTCTTGCCCGTCTCGATCACCAAGGCGGGAGCCTTGGGTGGATCGTAGGCGGCCGAGATTCCGGTGAAATTGCTGATCTCGCCCTTCAGCGCCCGGGCATACAGGCCCTTGGGGTCGCGTCCGATGCAGGTGTTGAGATCCGCCTTCACATAGATCTCGAAAAACCGGTCCTCTCCGACGATTGATCGCGCCTGGGCGCGGTCCGACTCGAGGGGAGAGATCGCGGCGACGATCACGATCAGTCCAGCATGATTGAGCAGTTTCGCCACCTCGGCGATGCGCCGGATATTCTCACTGCGTGCTTCGGGCGAGAAGCCCAGGTCCTTGCACAAACCACTACGCATGATGTCGCCATCGAGCGAGTAGGCCCCTACCCCATCCTCGCGCAGTGACGTGATGACGCCCGAGGCCAGCGTCGATTTGCCGGCGCCGCTCAAGCCGGTCAGCCAAAACGTCCTCGCTCCTGGATGCAGTTGGAACCCCCGAGCCACTTTGGGGATCTGGGCACCGCGCACCGCATCGCTATCGTCAAAGTCCAAGAACTCATTCTCCTCTGGGAGACAGCATGACTCGCGGGCAGCCAGCCTGGCGCGAGCAGGATTGGAAAGCCATTAATCGGGCGACGAGCATCATTTCGAAACTGCTTGTACTTATTATTGTATTACGAATGGGTAGCTCCGACCGGGGGCCCTTCGGGCTACGCTTTCCGTGAGCAAATGTAACGGTAACCAAGAGGTCTCCACGGTGGACTCGACTCGCACGCCCGCGCTCGTCCATCGATGTCTCGAGGAGCGCCAAGAGGTGCATGTTACGGGGCCTGCGGGCCCCTCTGGATGCCGAAAACCTTGACCTGCGTCATCTCGCCCGAAGGAAGGAGCCGGACTCGCTGGAGGCCTCGCGCTTCGAAAAGATTCGCAACAAACATCACTGGCGCCCCTCAGGCCCGTGATTCTCCTCCGGCTATAATTGCTATTGGTCTAACGATAGAGCCTCGCCACGACCTCTCAGGCTTAGTCCAGTGTCTCCTTCAACTGAGATCGTGGACCAGAGGGGCCCTGATCGGAGTGCCCAGTTCAGTCTTTCGAATCTGTTTGCGCGTGATCGCCAGACGAGGGGTGTCGACGAACCATAGCCCAACACCGGACAGAAGAACGAAACATGATAGGAATTGGGGGATACCGTGCGGGTTAGAGTCGGCACTTCGCTCCGAGATCGCTGCGTCATAGAGCACCCACGTCGGTGCTGGCCTAATACTCGGTCGCGCAATTCCAACCATCCGGTTGTCCGGCACAAAATCCAGATGATCGTCCGGCCCCGGCCGTTGCACGCGAGGGGAGCATCCTGGCTTGCGTCGGGGACATTCAGGGGCACCACGGGCGCCACCGCCTCTCGGGCATGGCGATGAAAACGTCTGTCGCCCTTGCTACATACAATGGCAGTCGATTCCTCGCCGAACAGCTTGAAAGCATCCTTGGTCAAAACCACCCCGTCGACGAGATCGTGCTCTCGGACGACCAATCGCACGACGAGACCACAAGGATCGCCCGCACTCTGTTGGAGAATCAGAGTCAGGTCGCCTTCAGGATTCTTGAGAACGTCGAGAATCTGGGTATCGTGCGCAATTTTGAGAATGCCATCTCAGCGTGCCGCGGCGATGTCATCTTTCTTTGTGACCAGGACGATTACTGGCTACCGCAGAAGACCGAGCGCTTACTCGACGCGTTCGCGCGTAATCCGGATACGCTACTCGCCTATTCGGATGCGACCTTGGTCGGAGCCGATCGACAACCGCTGGGATCGACGCAGTCGTCAGCCCTCCGAGTGACACGGCGAGAGCGCGATCTGGTGGAATCTGGCCATGCGTTCGAAGCACTCATCCATCGCAACCTCGTCACCGGAGCCACGGCCGCCTTGCGTCGCGGACTCTTCGAATTGAGCCGCCCCCTCCCAAGAGAATGGGTGCATGATGAATGGATCGCCCTGATCGCATCGTCGCTCGGACCCATCACGTTTATCGACGAGCCATTGATCGAATATCGACAGCATGAGGGCAACGAAATCGGACTACGCCGCATCGGGCTTCTGGAAAGGCTCGAGATGCACTTCAATCCGCGTGGGGACTTCTGCATGCGAGAGGCCGAGCGGATCAGAATCCTCCTGGAACGGCTCGCAACCCTGGGCACGCGAGTCGATCCAAGGAAGCTCGACATGCTGCGCGAGAGAATTGTGCATTTCCAATTCCGCGGTAACCTACCCAAGGCACACAGTTCGCGGATCGGGCCGATCGCCCGAGAAACGCTGAGTGGCCGCTACTTCGAGCATGGACGGGGCTTGCGGAGCATTGTCCGGGATCTGTTCGAACCCCTTTGAAAACCGAGCAGCCCGCAGGACGTCTTTCATGCCGCGCGCCAATGGCGATGCGGCACGAGGCTCCCGGCGCTGCGGCGGCCTCGGATGCATCGAAAGCATCGGTGGCATCGCCTTAAGCGGCCATTAATACGGTTCTGCCGGCCCGCCGCGCCGCGCCATCCCCGTTGCGGGCCCGAAGTCACTCGGATCAGCTATCCCTTTGCCGCTCCGCTACAATCCGGTTTCATCTGACTGACCCCCAAAGCGCGCTGATGCGGCACCTCCTGGCCAGCCTGCCCTTTCGTTCTCCGCTTCCGAAACTATGAAGGTTTCCGTCGCACTCGCCACATACAATGGAAGCGCATTTCTCGCCGCACAACTCGCAAGCCTGCGTGAGCAGTCTCGTCCGATCGATGAAATCGTGATATGCGACGATGGCTCGAGCGATGGGACGCTGGCCATCATCGATCAATGGACAAGCGACTGGGTCGAGCGCCGCACCGAGATCAGGGTTGTCCGAAACGAGCAGAATCTGGGGGTCGTGCGAAATTTCCAGAAGGCCACTCGACTCTGCACGGGGGATGTGATCTTCCTGTGCGACCAGGACGACCGCTGGCATCTCGACAAGGTAGCCCGGCTCGTATCCGAGT
Organism: Rhodospirillales bacterium; assembly: GCA_903970305.1. Taxonomy (GTDB): domain Bacteria; phylum Pseudomonadota; class Gammaproteobacteria; order Burkholderiales; family Burkholderiaceae_D; genus BOG-994. The sequence continues at coordinate 22,845 of CAJCID010000114.1, forward strand.
TCGAGCAGCGCAAGGACCTACTTTTTCTCTACACCAATGCCAATCTGGTGAATGCACGGGGCGATTCGTTGGATAGGAGCCAATTCGACGCGCTGGGCGTCACGGCCCACGAACTAGCGTTGGTCAAGACCCATCGCGCCTTTGATGCCCTCCTCGTACGCAACCTCGTGACCGGTGCCACGGCCGCCTTTCGGCGCGACCTGCTCCAGTGGGCCTGCCCGTTTTCGGAGGTCTGGATTCACGACGAGTGGCTTGCCATCGTCGCCGCGGCGACCGGTGAGGTCGATGTGATCGAGCCCGTCCTCATTGACTACCGACAACACGGCGGTAACCAGATCGGTATGGAAACCAAGTCGCGCTTCTCGCGCCTGGCCGAGCTGCTCACCCCACGCGGTCAGTTCCATACCCATGAGCTCGAGCGCGCCCGGGAACTGCTCGCCCGGCTCGACCACCTTGGGGATCGCGTCGCAATCGATAAGGTTGCTCGGCTAAGGCAAAGGATCGCGCACCTCCAGGTCCGCGCAACCCTTCCTCCCAATCGCTTTGCGCGCATTCTTCCGGTCACGCGAGAGACGATGTCGGGCCGTTATGTGCGCTTCGGACGGGGCGTTCGGAGCATCGTGCGCGACCTCTTCGAGACGATCTGATGCGCGCTGCCCTGAGGCGTCCGGCGCTGCGAAACTTCCTCTTCAATGTGTTCGGGAACGCCATACCGATGGTGGCCGCGATCGTGGCCCTGCCCATCATTGCGCGGGAGGCCGGGGCCGCGCGCCTGGGGTTCTTGGGATTGACCTGGGCTCTCATCGGCTATTTCGGCCTGCTCGACCTCGGTCTTTCTCGCGTCGTGACTCGCCAGGTGGCGATCGCAGAGGGGTCGCGGGGCCTGGCCGGCCAACGCGCCCTGGTCATGGGATTGTGCCAGCGCCTGTTCCTTGTCGTCGGAATTCTTGCACTCGGTCTCGCCTGGGGTGTACCGGCTCAATGGGTTGCGGGTCGGGGGGCAAGTCCGGATTTTGTTCTGGAAGCCCGACCCGCGCTCGTCATTCTCTGGCTGACCCTGCCGGCGACGGTGGTGACTGGGCTGTTGCGCGGCGCACTAGAAGGTCGGCAACACTTTGGCACGGTCAATCTCTTGCGGATCGTCTTCGGAGTCTGGAGTTTCGCTGCGCCATTGGCACTCTTGCCTTGGTCGAACCGCCTGCCCGCTCTGACGCTGGCGGTCGCCACAGGCCGGTTTCTGTCTCTCTTAGCCCACTACCTTGCCGCACGTACCGCGCTCGGAGCGCACGACGCCGCTGATGCCCTGCCTCCCCAGATCTGGCCATACATCCGTGAGGGGGGCTGGCTGACCGTCTCCAATGTCGTCGGGCCCCTGATGGTGACCTTTGATCGGTTTGCCGTGGCCGGGCTCGTCTCGCTCAGTGCTGCAGCCTTCTACTTCGTGCCACAGGAGATCGCCCTGCGCATGCTCATCATTCCGGGGGCGCTGGCGGCCACGATCTTCCCGATGATCGCGCGCCTCGATCAGACTGCGGGTGCTCGGGCGCAGGCCCGCATCTCACACAGCGCGCTGCTGGCGGCGGTCATCGTCAGTCTTCCCACCTGCATCGTCCTGGCGGGATTGGCCGAGCCGCTTCTGGCCGTGTGGATGGGTGCCGCCTTCGCGGCGCAAAGCGCGCCCGTTGCAGCCATTCTGGCTATCGGACTGTTCGCCAATTGTGCCGCCCAAGTCCCGGCCTCGTGGATCCAGGCCGCAGGCCGGGCGGATGTGACAGGGCGGCTTCATCTCGCCGAGTTACCGGTCTACGCGCTCGTCCTGGCGGCCTTGACCTGGCGCTTTGGCATTCTCGGGGCAGCGTGGGCCTGGACGTTGCGGGCCAGTACGGATTGCGCTCTATTACTGTATGCCTCGCAGCGCCTCTTTCCCTCGCGAGAAGAATCCGCGGGAATCCGTGCGCTCGCACTCGGTATGCTCCTCGTGGCGGCTTTCGCCGCCGGCGCGACCTGGCTCGAGGGGGAGTCCTATTGGATTGTCTTCTCCGCGGGTATTCTCCTCGCCCTCGGATTCTTTCGGAACTGGTCGCGTCGATTACGGACCCTCGTAGAGGGCTGAATCGAACATGCGTACCGTCGCCCAAGCGAACTGCCCGATCTGTGCGAGTCCAGGTTCGCTTCTCTACTCGAATCTCACCGATGGCCTCTACGGTGCGCAGGGCTCCTGGCAGATGCGCCAGTGCCATCGGCCGGAATGTGGGGCTTTGTGGCTCGACCCCGCACCGCATCCGGATGATCTGGCCGAGGTCTACAAGGATTATTACACCCATAATTTGGTCAGCGACGAGCCCTTGGGATTTCGCGCCAGCGTGAAGGACGCCTTCGCTGCCCGAACACTTGGCTATGAGGGCGTGCAGACGAGGGGTGCCCGGCTCGCGAGCCTTCTCTATGTGTTCTCGCCACGTCGTTCCGAATGGGCGCTCTATAAGCGCTTCTACCTGCCCTGGGTGAAGGACGGGCGGCTATTGGAGATCGGTTGTGGCAGTGGCGCACAACTGGCCGGCATGGCCCGCTTGGGGTGGCAGGCCACGGGGCTGGACTTCGATCCTCGCGCAGTCGAGGCGGCACGCCAACGTGGCCTGAAAGTCGAGATCGGGGACGTGCGGCAGCGCGCCTATCCTGACGCCAGCTTCGAGGCCATCGTGATGACCCATGTCATCGAGCATGTCTTCGATCCCGTCGGGCTCCTCACCGAATGTAGGCGCCTTCTCACGCCCAGGGGCACGCTGGTCTTGGTCACTCCGAACACCGCGTCGCTTGGACATCGCCGCTATCGCGACTCCTGGCGCGGACTCGAGCCACCGCGCCATCTGGTGGTGTTCTCCCCGCAGGCCCTCCGTCTGGCGTGCCAACGCGCAGGTATCGAGGTGTCAGAGGTCCTCTACAGCGCCCGAGACGCAGCAAACCTGTTCCTATCGAGCGAGCGCCTTCGCGCCGCCGGGGGCGTGGGGCGCATTGAGCTCCCCGAGGCGAATCGGAATCCTCCATGGCGCTTACGGATGCTCGAACACATCGAGCGGCTGGGTTGTGCGCTCGGCAAACCTTGGGGCGAGGAGCAGGTCCTCATCGGTCACCCCGGCTGATCGCGCCCTCCCGAGCCCACGCTCGTGCCGCGCACCCTGGGCGCTGCGTCACACGAGCTTCCAGCCGTGAGTCGAGAAGAACCGGATCGCAGAGCGGAGAAAAAGCGCGATGTGCCGTACTCCCTTGCGGGCAGCCCCTCCCGCTCCGTGTTCGATCACGACGGACGGGACGTAGACGAGGCCTGCAAGACGTGCCGCGCGCAGGCTCAGATCATAGTCCTCGAAGTACAGGAAATACCCCGGATCAAATCCCCCGAGCCGCCGCAACACATCGGTGCGAAAAAGCATGAAACAGCCGCTTACGATCGGTGGATCGCGCACCACCTGGGAGGGTCCGATCAGATCCCGCATCTCGTAGTGCGCAAGTCTCTTGGCAAAATGCGCACGCCAGGGCGCTGGAAAAAACCCGCGCACGAGCAGATCCAACAGGCTCGGGTAGCGACGGCAGAGAAACTGCTGATGTCCGGCGGGATCGAGAATGCGTGGCGCAAGCAGTCCGAATTCACGATGCTCATCCAGAAAGCGCAGTGCCCGGGCGAGAGAATCAGGCGCAAGGACCACATCGGGATTGAGCACCAGATGGTAGGCGCTCGTCAGATTCTCGAGCGCGAGGTTGTGCCCGCGACCGTACCCGATGTTGCCGTGTCCTTCCAAAAGGCGCACGGGATCGAACTGCGCGAGAACCTTCTCGAGATCCGGGCGCTCTAGCACCGACTGCGCCTCATGTGCATGATCGTTGTCGATCACGCAGAGGCTCACGCCACCACGCTGGGGGTCGCTCTGGTTGAGTTCCTTAACGGCCGCAGCCAGACTGCTTAGCGTCGCGACGAGGACCGCCGGTGCTGAGCGATACACGACGATGGAGACCGACAGCCCTGGCCCAAGGGTGGACATGCTAAGTCCCACTCCTGCGCGCGAGGGCCTGGGCGATACGCCGTAGGCTGTGATAGAGCGCACCCGAAAAGGGCAGGCCGAGCGCGAAGGCGCGCAGTCTACGGCGCGCGAGCCCCCCTACGATGTTGTAGCGCCCGATTTCCTGGGCGTATTCGAGGGCCTCTCCGACGGTGAGTTCGACCCTGAGCGAGCCGTTCTTCTGGCGGGCCTTGAGGGAGTAGCTATCCAGCGCAGCGAGACGTCCGAGCGCGTCCACCCCTCGCCTTGGCACCAGATAGAGGGACGTGACCCGATCGATCATCTCGAACTCCGATTCCAGGCTGTAACGAACCCAGAGGTTCCAGTCTTCGAGATTCTCAAGCTCGGGATCAAAGCCACCCCAGCGAGCATAGAGCTCCCGGCGAAACAAGACGGTCTGAATCGGCAGGTAGTTATGATCCCAAAGAAGTGCCCGCGAGAAGGGTACGCCTGGGGCAACCGAAGAGTGCACCTTCTGGCTCCCCCAACGGCTCTGGGCAAGCGATCCCGCCCTGACTTCCAGAGCCAAGCCGTAGGCCGCGCCCCGATCCGGGTGGTCTTCCAGTGCTGCAACCAAGGTCTCAAGATGATCCGCAAAAAGCAGGTCGTCGTCGTCCAAGAAGCCGAGGTAAGCCCCTGTCGCTTCCTCGAGGCCGCGGTTACCGGCAACGCAGCGGCCGGACTTGCCAATCCCGAGATACCGGATGCGCCGGATGGCACCCACACCCTCGTAGCTCTCGGCGAGAGCGCGGGCCTCGCTCGATCCATCTTCGATGACGATCACTTCGACATTGGGATGCGTCTGGTTGGCCAGGCACTGCAGCGCCTGGCGCAGTCCGTCCTGGCGTCCCTTCATCGTGCGCGTGATGACCGACACGAGGGGCGGGTCAGGATGAGCCGGTGGCATCGGATAGAACGCGCCCGAACGCGTTTGCTCATAGTCCCAGCCGGCAAATGGAAAGGGCGCATCGCTGCGGTGCCGGCTCAACACAAAGTGGGTCGACTTCAAGAGAAACTGCATGGTCAGCGTGCACAGTCCGCGGTAGTACTTAGGCCCGCGCGGCTTGATGCACCATAGCGCCGTGTAGAGGAACGGGATCGCGAGAATCGCGCTTGCCGAACCATAGCGCAGGCGCAAGAGGCCATTGGCGAGCTTGCTTCCAAAAAACTGCGCGGGTTTGAATTCATGCGGCTGTGCATAGGTGTAGTGCCAACAGACGGCCGAGGGGACATAGCGCAGCACGAATCCCGAGTCGCGCAACCGATAGGAGAGCTCGACATCCTCGCCGTAGAGGAACAGCTCTTCCTCGTAACCCCCTACCGCCGCTAGCGCAGAACGCCGCAGTAACACACAAGCATGCGACGACCAGAGCGTCTCGAGGGAGGCCGGATGATAGATCTTGGGATGTTCATAGGGTTTTTGCCGGAGTTCCCAACTGGCCGTCGACGCCCCGTCCGATTCGGCAGCGGCGACGACCCGTACCAGGGCATCGGGTTCGAAAGTAAGATCGACATTGGTCACGAGAATGTAGGGGCCATCACTGCGCCGCCAGTTGACGTTGTGGCCGCGACCAAATCCCACATTCGCCCCGGCATCAAGTTCGTAGCGGGCACCACGTTGCGCCAAGCGAGCCGACCAGGTCTCTAGCCGCTCGAGCGTGTCATCCCGCGAGTCGTTGTCACGCACCCAGACCCGTATTCGCTCGAGGGGAAAGTTCTGCTTGAAGAGGCTCTCGAAGAAGGGGTCGATCCAGCGCGAGGAGTTATGGGTGACAATCGACAGATCGAGCCAAGGAGGGCCTGGTGCTGCCCCTTGGACGGCGCTACTCACGCCTGCGCACCACTTGGGGAGTCGGGCGCCATCGCCGGGGAAGCTCGTTCCCGATCCCGCACATCACTTCTAGAGGATCCACAGGACAGAAACGGTACGTGCGGGTCATCCCTCGGGCCAGCCGCGCGCGATCGGAACACCTTGCTCGTCATAGCGGCCCGGGCTGTCTGACCTCGGGCACACCGGGAAGAGCCCGTAAGACCGGGCCGAAGGGCGGAGACAAAGCGCGTGACGTGAGGGACCAACCCATCGGGAAAGTATAACAAACCAGGTTGTAAGGGCCGCTCTGCCGGAATCTGATGGACCTGACATCTGCGGGCTGACCGCTTTGGGCGGATTTAGGAGTTCGGCGATAATCCGGTATGCGCCATCGTTGCAAGACCGACTACCCCTTTGCGCCGGATCCGTCGAACCGGATCGGACCTCCTCATCGAACCAGGAGCTCGCCTGCATGTCCCGGGTGTTGATCACGGGTGCGAATGGGTGGATCGCGCGGGCCCTGGGCCAAGCGCTCGTCCAGCGCGGTGACAGCGTCTGCGGCCTGACGCGCCGTCCGGGCTCCACTCCCGATGGCGTTGCGGAATGGCTGCACGAGGCGGACGATTTTGAAGGGCTCGAGAAGGCCTGGCCCAACGGCAGGTCCTTTGACGTGGTGGTCCACCTTGCCGCGCGCGTGCATGCGCCAGAAGACGATGGCGAGGCGACCGAGGCGGCCTACCTGGCAACCAACACGACCGCGACCCTTCGGCTCGCCGAACTCTCCCGCGCGCGCGGGGTGGGCCGTTTCGTCTTCCTGTCGTCGGTCAAAGCGCTAGGCGACACCGAACCCGGCCGGCCGTGGCGCGAGGATGACCTGCCCCAGCCGGGTGATGCCTACGGACGCAGTAAGCGCAGGGCCGAGGAAGGATTGGCCGCCCTGGAGGGCATTGAGGTCGTAACAC
>CAJCID010000115.1 GCA_903970305.1 Rhodospirillales bacterium
AAGAACAGAAACCACAGACCCGCGCACCACGTCAGCGTGCGCAGGATCGGGTTGCGTCGGACCAGTTGCAATCCCTCGCCGATCTCCCTGAATACGGCAAGCCGCTCGCGCGCGGCGCTGCTCTGCTCGGGAAACCGGATCTGCGCCATCAGGAACACCGACAATACAAAGCCCAAACAGTCCAGCAACACCGCATAGGGCGCGGAGAGCCACTGGATCAGCGCCCCGGCAAGGCCCGGGCCGGTCAGGCGTGCGGCCGAATCGCTGGCGGTGAACAGACTGTTTGCTTCGATGAGGCGTTTGCGGCCGGCGATATGGGTGAGATAGACCTGAGCGGCCGTGCCGACCACGACAAAGGCCGAGCCGAGCAAAAAGCCCATCACATAGAGCACCCCCATGCTGAGCAGCCCGTAGTGATGCATGACAGGCAGGGTCAGAAGCGTCGCCCCGATGAGCGCATCGCAGCACAGCAGAATGGGCAGCTTGCGCATGCGGTCGACGAAGACACCGACTGGCAGCGAGAAGAGGGTGAAGGGCACGGCCTCAACGGCGGCCAAGACCCCCATCTGGCGCGGTGTCGCCTCGAGGATCACGACTGCGGTCAGGGGCAGGGCGAGTAGCGAGATCTGCCCCCCAAAGCTCGTGATCGTGCTGGCCATCCACATCAGCCTGAAGTCGCGCCGGGCGAGCAGGCCCTGGCGAAACTCCACAAAGAGTTGTTCCAAAGAGTAGGTCATTGTCAATCCATTGCCTTGCCGATCATGTCCTGCCATCACCTGCCCCACCTAAAGGCGGGTTTGGTGCTCACATCCGTTATAATTCCGCACTGCAGCATCAAGTCCCGTGTCTCTGGTTCGCGCCTGGCTCTGTTCGGCTCGGACCACCCACTTGGTAGAGCGGAGTCCCGCTCTGCCTGGCACTGGCCCGAACGAGCAGACGAGGCATGGCCGAGACCGCAGAACCGAAGGTCCTTCTGATCCAGGGCGTGACGCGCTCGGGGCGAACCTTTCGTCCAAGCGACTGGGCCGAAAGACTGTGCGGCGTCATGTCCCAGTTCCGTCCCGCGGGGGGGCCACGTCAGAACATGCATCTGGGGTACTCCCCGTACGTTCGTCCAACCATCATCAATGACATCAAGACCGTGGTCCTCGATGAGCGGCTCCGCCTGCTGGAACCGAGAGCCTACGAATTCGTGATGGGCTTCGCGCACGACAACGACCTCGTCACCCTGGAAAATCCCGCTCCCGGGCGCACGGATTAGAGAAGCCCCTCGGTGCGCCCCTGTAGCAAAAAAAAAGGCGCACAGTGTGCGCCTTTTGGGTAGGGGTAATTCCCTCTACGCAGTCAGCGCTTTCAAGGCAGCAGCCAGGCGACTCTTATGACGCGCTGCCTTGTTCTTGTGAATGATCTTCTTGTCGGCGATCCGGTCGATCGTGCTCGATGCAGCCCGATAGACGTCGGTGGCGCGCACCTTGTCCCCGGCCAGGATCGCCTTGCGGGTCGCCTTGATGGCGGTGCGCAAAGTCGAGCGCAGGCTCGAGTTGTGAGCGTTTTGCTTCGTCGCCTGACGGGCCCGCTTCCGGGCTTGTGCAGTGTTGGCCATTTTTTCGTGGATTCCCGCGCGGGAGCGCTCTGAAAGCGCACCTGCATAAATTTTTACCGAATCTCGAAATATACCCGAACTCGCGGCCTGGCGCAAGTTATGGATGCGCTCTGATGGGGGCGCTTTCCCTTATGGGGGCGCTCTGTGATGACGGCCCTGCGCGCCTTGCCTTATGTGCTCTGGGGCACACCACGAGGTCGGTGCGGCAGGTGACGGGCGCCCGCACGCCTTCAGCCACATCGCCCGCTGGCCTCGTTAGTCCATCCGGTCTGTGCCAGGCGTAGTGCCTTCGCCTCGATCGGCATCCAGGGACTCACTCTTCTGAACCGGAATCGTTACACTATGTGTTCTAACTTTGCCCCTCATGGCGGGTCAGGGTGGGATGAGCGAACTCACAACATTGATCAAAGAGGCTCGGGGGCACCTCGATGCGGGGCGCAGCCTGGAGGGACTCGACCTTGCACAGGATGTGCTGGCGCGCGCCCGTCAAGCGGGCGTGCCGGAAGTCATCGCCCAGGCCCTGGATCTGAATGGCGAGGCCTGGCTGTTGCGTTCGGACTATCCCAATGCGATGACTTGCTATCTCGAGTCGCTCGAACTCTGGCGCAGCCTCGAGCGGCGCAGCGAGGTGATCTCCTGCCTGCAGTGCGTGGGCCAGATCGACATGCACGTCGGCAATCTGTCGGCCGCAGCCCAGGCCTTCTCGGATGCATTCGATCTGGCGCGCGACCATGACCCGGCCACCCAGGCCCCGATGTCGCACCGGTTGGGTATGCTCTACGCCCGGCTGGGCGAGATCGAAAAGGCCCAGCAGTTTCACGAGGCGGCCGTCAGCGTTCACCGGCAGTTGGGGGACAAAGCCGGCATGGCCTCGTCCTTGAACAGCATCGGGACCCTGTTTCTGAGCTCGGCCGAGGCGAACCGGTTTACCGATCCCGTCGCAGCGCAGCAGGCACTCTTGCGTGCGCGCAGTTACCTTGAGGAGGCCTCGGCTCTTGCCGCCGAGACCGTCGATCGCCATCTGCAGGGCTTGATCGTGGGCAATATCGGCAGCGTCGTGGCCCGCCTGGGCCACGTCGACGATGCGATCGAACTCATGCAGGCGCAATTGCGCATCGTCCGGGAGATCGGGGACCGCTACAACGAGTCCCTGAGCCTCGCGAACATCGGCGAGGCGCTCCATCTTCTGGGCCGCACGGATGAGGCAATCGAGGCGCTCCGCGAATCCCTCTCGATTGCCGAGACGCTCGAGTCGGTGGCCCGCCAGCGGCGCGCCCACGAGGAGCTCGCCCGGTGCTACGAGGCGATCGAAGACTATGCGCGGGCCTTGTTCCACTTCAAGCGCTTTTATGATTTCAACGAGGCGACGCGCTCGGAGCAAAACGAGAGCCGCATCCGCGACCTGCAGGTTCAAATCGCGGTCAACGAGGTCCGCAGGGAGGCCGAGCGTTACCGCAACGAACGAGATGGACTGGCCCGGGTCAACTTGCTCCTGCACGACGAGGCCTACCGCGATGCCTTGACGGGGCTTGCCAACCGCAGACGCTTGGACGAGGCCCTGATGGAGGCCTACTCGCGCATCCAGCAGGAACCGTTGCCCCTGTCGATCGCGCTGGCCGACATCGATCACTTCAAGCAGATCAACGACCGCTTCACGCACGCCATCGGTGATGAGGTCCTGAGGAAAGTTGCGCACCTGCTGCGCGAGGCCTTTCGTGACAGTGATCTGGTGGCGCGCTTTGGAGGAGAGGAATTCGCCCTGGTGCTCACGGGTCTCGAACTCGAAGCGGCGCTGCGGGTCTGTGAGCGCGTGCGCGCGAGCATCGAAGCGTTTGATTGGGCGGCAATTCATCCCGATCTTCGCGTCACGCTCTCGATCGGCGTAACCGATGTGGTTTCGGCTGGCTCCGGCCCGGCCATGCTGGCTCTGGCCGACCACAAGCTCTACGAGGCCAAGCGCTCCGGGCGCAACCGCGTCTGTCACTGAGTGGCACTGAGTTCCACTCACTTCCGCTGAGTTCCACTGAGGCCTCGCAGACACGCGCCGTGATGTGGCGATGCAGCATCCGATCTTGGCCCGGCGGCAGGTCCGCCCGGGGCACGGGGATGGGCGCGGGCTGGACCGGGCGCGGCCAAGGGGGGGTAGCCGTTGCTTTCTGCAGAACCCAACTGCACCACGGCTCGGCCGAGCCGCGGCGCGATCCAGCTGGATTCAGGTCGTAGCGCGAGGCGATCCTCTCGCCCCCACTATAATCGGGGCCATGAATCTTCTTCGGGTGTTGGTCACCGTCAGCGGCATGACCATGTTGTCGCGGATCGCGGGCCTTGTCCGGGAGATCGTCCAGGCGGCGCTGTTCGGGGCCACTGATGCGACCGACGCCTTTGGCGTGGCCTTTCGCATCCCCAACTTGCTGCGCCGCATGTTCGCCGAGGGGGCGTTCTCCCAGGCATTCGTACCGATTCTTGGTGAATACAAGGCGCGACGCGGCCCCGAGGAGACGCGCTCCCTCGTCGACGACACTGCCACGCTCTTGCTCTGGGTTCTCCTCTGCGTCACTGTGACAGGGGTCCTTTGCGCACCGCTTCTCGTCTGGCTGTTGGGCTCTGGGCTCGAGACACGGCCGGGCGTGTTCGACGACGCGGTGATTCTCACGCGCGTGATGTTTCCCTACATCCTTCTCGTCTCACTCGTTGCCGCCGCCTCGGGCGTGCTGAACTCCTGGCGGCAGTTCGCGGTTCCCGCGTTCACGCCGGTGCTATTGAACGTGAGCGTCATCGGCTGCGCCTACTGGCTCACCCCTTGGACCCGACCTCCGATTCTGAGCCTGGCCATCGGCGTGGCCGTTGGCGGAGTCCTGCAGCTCGCTTTCCAGGTGCCGGCGCTGATCCGGATCGGCATGCT
>CAJCID010000116.1 GCA_903970305.1 Rhodospirillales bacterium
ACATGGTTCGAAAACGCATTCTGGTTCGACGGGATTGGTGTCTCCAGTGAAGGGCGAAAACGCAAAAAAGGGGGTCTAACCCACCTTAAATTGACGTCCTGCCGCCCAAAATTCACGGTCTCATCCTCCTAACACTCGAATGGACGAACATGACTCGCTTCAAACCCGCTTACGCAGAGCTTCCCTAGGTGAAGGAGCCAAGACGCGAATGAGGCGTTATCCCGCGGACTGTGAAGAGGAACTGATCCTGGACGAGACGCCGCTGAAGATCCGGCCGATCCGGGCCGACGATCTCGCCGAGGAATTGCGCTTTGTCCACGAGTTGTCGCCCGACACCGCCTATCATCGCTTCTTCTCGCCGGTACGCGAACTGTCGGCAGAGATGGCCTGGCGCTTCACCCATGTCGACTATCACTCGACGATGGCCCTGATCGCGCTCGATCGGACCCAGTCCCCCGCCAACATGGTGGGCGTGGCGCGCTACGCCGCCACGGCAGGAGCCTCCTGTTGCGAATTCGCCGTGACGATTACTGATCGCTGGCAGCATCGCGGCCTCGGACTCGTCCTCATGCAGCGTCTCATCACGTACGCGAGAAGGAAGGGCTACTCGAGCATGGTTGGCGCGGTCATGCAGGACAATATGGGGATGCGCCAGCTGGCAACGCGCTTGGGCTTTCGGGCGCATACCGACCCGGAGGATCCTGCCACGCTCCAGATGCGGCTTGCCTTGGAAGCTGAGGAGAAGGTCGCAACGGCGGCCGGATGAAGGGAAGGGGAGGCCGCACGGCCTTTGGGCCGCCGGGGAAAGGCAGCGCAGGAGCGGGTGGCGGCCCTTGGGCAAGGGCCCCTTCTCTTCGTCTCTGGGAGTACACTAGCTGCGAGGTTCGCCGCGATTCAAGTCGACCAAGCCAGTCACGCGCGCGATATATCCATTCATGGAGGCACCCTCGATGGATCGGGAAGAACGGGCAGCCCGTCGCGTTGACCTGCCAAGCCAGTCACGCATCCTCACCATTTACTCCAGGACCGAATTGGCCGACGCCTACCGGATCCGCCTGCCCGAAGGGGCGAGTGGCGATGCGGAGCAGCTCGCCCGCTACATCTTCTCGCTCTCAGCGCCCTGGGTCCGGTTTCTGCTCGCCCTAAGGGACCGCCTGGTGTCCTTCGCTGGCCTGAAGACGACTCGCGAGCTGCAGCGCGACCGGGAGGCTTTGGCCCATCGGCGGATCGGGTTTTTTCGGGTCTACGAAAAAACCCCAGTGGAAATTCTGATGGGGGAGGACGACAGGCACCTGGATTTTCGCATCTCGGTGCTCCATGATGCGCAAGCCGAGAATGGCAGGGCATATCTGACCCTCTCGACGGTCGTCCATTGCCATAACCGGCTCGGCGAGTTCTATCTGTTCATCATCGCGCCCTTTCACAGACTCATCGCGAGGCGCACGCTCGAGCGGGCCGCGCGCGCGGGGTGGCCCGCTTCTGTTTCCGTCTGAGCCCTGCCGATCCGGCGATCCCGCGGCGGCCGCGCTGCATCTTCCGATGAATCTTCTCGCGCGTCTTTTAGGTCTGCCCCGCCGCTACACCGGACACGGGACGAATCATGAGGGGGAAGACTTCGAGGGCCACCTGGAGATCGAGCCGCTTGCAAGGGGGAGGGCGGTCCTGTTGCGCTACCGTGCGGTGCGCACCGACGGCGTGACCCTGCACGAGGAAGCGACTCTTCTGGGCTCGACCGGCGCCGAGGAACTCTGCCTTTGGCCCGTCATGCAAGAGCTCCCTTTCGTCTTACCGCATCGGTTGCGCGTGGCCACTGGCATAGAGGGCGAGACGCCCGGCGCAAGCGGTGTTGCAAGCGGCATCGCGACGGTCTTTGCAAGCGGTCCTTCTGATGAGTTGGACCGGTTTCGGGAAGAGATCGCCATCGAGGTGAGCGCAGCGGGCGAACTCGTCATCGCGCATAGCTGGGGCCTGCCTGGCGAAGGGTTTGCGCTGCGCTCGTCGTGCGTCTTCCATCCCGAGAGTGCGCTGCCGACTCGTGCTCACTTGGGGGATTAGCTTCGGGGATTAGCTTCGGGGATTCGCTTCGGGGATTCGCTTCGGGGATTAACTCCACTTCAAGGCAGACCGGGCGTGCCGGTGAGTGGCTCCTCGCGAGCCGGGTCCAGCATGGTCTGCCTCGGATCTGGAACTATCGCGGCGCAGCATCGGAATCCAGGCCGTCCGGTGCGTGCGCGGTTGCGTTGTCCGGGCGGGTAGGATAGTTTCAGGTCTGCTCATCACCGTGGAGGAGCCCCTCGCATGACAGCCGCTTCGTCGTTTCAGGCCGCCCGGGAATTCTTACTGCAGCATCGCACGGCCTACGCCGAGGCCGTCGCTGGATTTACCTGGCCCCGCGCGGAAATCTTCAACTGGGCGCTCGATCACTTCGATCCCTACGCACAGCACAACGAGCGCTGTGCTTTGTGGGTCGTCGAAGAAGGCGGCCAGGAGGCGAAACTGACCTTCCAGGAACTCAGTGCGCGCTCCAATCAGGTGGCCAATTTTCTGGATGGGATGGGCGTCGCCCGGGGCGATCGCATCCTCCTGATGCTGGGCAACGAAGTCGCGCTCTGGGAGCTGATGCTCGCTGCGATGAAGTTAGGCGCCGTGGTCATCCCGGCCAGCACGCTGCTCACCCCCATGGATCTGGCGGACCGCCTCGAGAGGGGCCGGGTGCGTCACGTCATCACGGGTCCCGAGTACACGGGCAAGTTCGCAGGTCTCGCTGGCGACTACACGCGGCTGTGTGTCGGTGCCCCGACTCCGGGCTGGGTCGATTATGCACAAAGCCGGGTCGCCCCAGAGACCTTTCTGCCGAAGGGAACGACCCGGGCCAGCGATCCTTTGCTGCTCTACTTCACTTCGGGCACAACGGCCAAACCGAAGCTCGTGCTCCACACCCATGAGAGTTATCCGATCGGGCATCTCTCGACGATGTACTGGATCGGTCTCACCGAAGGCGATGTGCATTGGAACATCAGTTCGCCCGGGTGGGCCAAGCATGCCTGGAGCTGCCTGTTTGCGCCCTGGATCGCAGGCGCTACGGTCTTCATCTTCAACTACGCGCGCTTTTCTGCCAAGCAGGTCCTCGGCGCACTGGAGAGCTACCCGGTGACGACCCTGTGCGCGCCCCCCACCGTCTGGCGCATGCTGATCCAAGAGCCGCTCGAGAAGACGAGACACCACCTGCGCGAGGTGGTGGGCGCGGGTGAGCCGCTCAATCCAGAAGTCATTGCCCGGGTCCACGAAGCTTGGGGACTGCAACTGCGCGATGGCTATGGCCAAACGGAGACCACCGCCCAGGTGGGCAATGCACCGGGCCAGAAGGTCAAGCCCGGCTCGATGGGCCGGGTGCTGCCCGGCTACCGGATTCTGCTGCTCGATGCGAACGACGAACCGGCCGAGGAGGGCGAGATCTGCATCGATCTGGCCGCCTCGCCCTTGAGCCTCATGACAGGCTATGACGGCGATCCCAACAAGACGGCCGACGCGATGCGCCATGGCTTTTATCACACGGGTGATGTGGCCAGCCAGGATGCCGAGGGCTACATCACCTATGTCGGCCGGGCCGACGATGTCTTCAAGGCTTCGGACTACCGCATCAGCCCCTTCGAGCTCGAGAGCGTCTTGATTGAACATCCTGCGGTGGCCGAGGCGGCCGTGGTGCCGAGCCCCGACCCGGTGCGCCTCGCCACGCCGAAGGCCTATGTCACCCTCGCAGCCGGGCAGAAGCCTTCCAGGGAATTGGCGGGTGACATCATGGCCTTCGCCCGGGGACGCTTGGCACCCTACAAGCGTATTCGCAGGATCGAGTTCAGCGATCTTCCCAAGACCATCTCAGGCAAGATTCGGCGCGTGGAATTGCGCCAGCGCGAAACCGGCCGTGTGCAGGACGCACGCTTCGCCGAGGAGTACTTCGAGGAGGATTTCCCTGCCCCCGAGTAACGCCCGCGAAGTCGTCCAGTTCGAGCTTGTGGGCGAGACGATCGCCTTGAACGACTTGCTCAAGCTGGCTGGGGCCTGTACCAGCGGCGGGGCAGGCAAGGCACTGGTCGCCTCGGGCCAGGTGCGTGTCGATGGACTCTCTGAAGCGCGTAAGACGTGCAAGATCCGTGCAGGTCAGACGGTCGAGATCGGCACCCTGCAGATCCGTGTGCTGCGCAAGCACGGTGCAACCGGGCCCGGCGAGCGCGCGAAGTCGTAGAGTCCTTGGAGGGCGCCCTGACTGTACTTCAGTCCTCTGCCGGAAGGTTGGGTCGCGCGGCGGGCCGATTGTCCAGGCCGAGGACGTCCTTGACGATCCCGATCAGTTCGGCCGGCACGTGAATCGACCCGATCTGGCCACGAAAGCTCCCCTCGGGACCCTGGTAGAGGTTCAACTCGACTGCGAAGGCAGACGCGAACTCTCTGACCGTGCCCGAGAGGACCACGGTGCAACGCTCAGCGTATTCGGCGACGACTGCAAGGCCGCTTTGAACCGCAAAACTCGCAACTGCCTGCAGATCGCTCGCGCTCGCCCCGTAGCGGCTGGCGAATTCCGCACGCGACAGAGGCGCCGCGCGCGGGCTGTTCGGCATGGCGAGGGCCTCGACCCGATGCTTCAACTCATCCTGGTTCTGCGGCCGGATCAGGACCGAAACCTCGAATCGCTCGTTCGGATCGGCCGGACCGATAAGGGTCGATGCCATCGGGATGCCGCGCTCGGTGCCGGGAAGTGCGGGTCCGCTCATTGCGCCCCAGGGCGGTCGTGACGCGCGCTGCTTCCCATCGGCCTGCGCCGGGGATGGACGTGCGAAGGGCCTGGCGAGGACTGGTCCATCGGGGCTTAGGCGATGCGGCGGCGATAGGTCACGACCAGCACGTCACGAAAGGCCGGCATGGATGGATCGAGCGGCTCGACCGCGGTCACGCCGTGAACGACGCGCCGATCGTCGAGCAGCGCCGCGTCGAGCGGTTCGGTCAAAGTGAAGCTGTCGAGGAGCCGGTCATCGACCGAGCGGATCGTGGTCGTGCCGCTGGCAATGTTCACGCGCCGGATCATGAGCACGAGGACATGGTCGACCCCGTCGCGGTGCATCCCCTCCGGGGTGGGGCGGCCTGGTGTCCCGGGTCGCGCTTCGATCCGGAACTGGTGGACCTCGACATCCCACGTCGCCTTCTCATCACTCGCGTCTGTGAAGACCCGGCTGCACAACGAGAGGATCGTGTGCAGCACGGGGCTTTGGGCGACCGCTGCCTCGAGCGGCGCGAACCAGCGCTCGATGCCACCGTTTAAGGGGTTGTACTCGAGCGCCTGGTGGTGCGGCCTGTGCGCCTGGGCGGTCAGATTGCCCTTGGCGTCGGCCAGAAATACGCCGTGACGCCGGCGCCGGTACCGGCCCGCATCGGCCATGTACTGGTCGACCTTGAGATCGTTCCAGCTGGAGGCAAAGCGTTCGAAGGCGTCCGAGCTGGCCCATGGGCCTACCTCGCCCAGGAGTCCCTCGAATTCAGCACCGCGCAGAAACAGGAAGTATTCGGAACCGAGTACCTGTTTGACGTGCTCGGGGGCGACTGTGGTGATCGGTGAGGCGGTCAGCTCGGTGAGCTCGTTCATAGGTCTTTTTTTTCTGCGGCAACAGGCCAAGACCCTATTATCGCACTCTATCTGAGCCCTTCCGTGCCCGGGGCGGTCAGGCGTTCCGTGCCGCGCTGCTTTGGCGTGTGCGCTCCAAGGTGCGTACCCTTTGCTTTGGGTGTTTCGATGGGAGCGCGAGCCTTCTGGTAAGCCGCGTCGAGCCGCAGGACGCTGTTGACGAGGGCGACCTGGGAACGCAGTAGCGGGAAAGGGCGCCCCGTCACGGCACCCAGGCGGGTGTTGCCATCGGCGAGCATCCCGACATCGTTGCAGCGCTCCAAAAGCTGCTCGACCAGCTGCCGGGCCTCATCCACGCGACCTTGCAGGATCCAGCTCTCTGCCAGCCAGAAGCCCGCGCGAGGTTCGGAAGACGGCCCGTCGGCCCGCCCTAGGATCTCTTCCTCGAGTGCCGCGATCGTGCCCCGGATGCGCGCGTCTGAAGGGGGGAGAAAGCCCAGGAGGCCCAGGCGCAAGAGTCGCGGGTCAAGCTCCTCTGAGGCGGCAGCCCTGACAAATGTGGAGCGTTTCGCGTTGTAGCCCGTTCTGCAGACATCGGCGTGCAGCTCAGAGCGTAGCCGCGACCAGCGTTTGACGGGACCGGGCAGCCCGAACTGTTCGATGTCACGAATCGCACGGTCAAGGGCGAACCAGGCCATCGCCTTGGAGTAGGTCCCGGCATCGAGGATCGAGGGTCCGTCGAGTAGCTCGGCGTCCGCATTTGCACAGATTCGCTCAAGGTGATCGATCTGGGCCACCTCCATCTGCCAGACTTCGGGTGACATCCTGAGCCCGCTGCGGCGTGCTTCGTGGAAGCTCCCGATGATCTCGCCGAGCGCATCGAGCGGGCTGCCGGCTGCCTCCTGCGGGTCGAGTCTTTCCAGTCGCGCCCGCGCTGGGCCTGGCTTGTCGTTGGCAACCCAGTGTGCGACGCGCGCGGCGCCCGTCACCGAATAGGAGTTCTGGATCTGCTCCGGGCTGCCCGCGACGGCGCGCCCGAGCCATGAGACCCACGCTGTCGCCTCTTCGGTGTGGTTGGTCCCAACGAGCGCAAGGAGCGTGGCCCGTGCCTCGTCAAGCTCGGCAGCGCGCCCATCCGCGCCCGCGCTGCCAAGGGGAGACTGGAGCGGCGCGAGCGTGGGTGCGGCGATCATGGCACCGGTCGGTGCGAAGCTCAGCCCCTTGATCGTGACGAGCGCGCGGCGCACTTCCTTGACGAAGCGCCCATGGTAGGAGCATGAACGCATCCAAGAGCGCCACTCGTGCTCGGTATTGGCGAGCACCGCAAGCGGATCGATCGCGGCCGGGATCGGCTCATGAGATGCTGCATAGGACAGGACAAACGGGATCGTGTCGCCCGGATTCACGGTGAAGTCGGCGATGGTGGTCAGACCCTCGCCGCGCAGCGCCACGGGCGTGCGCAGGATCGCCCGATTCGGCCCGGCGAGAGCCCGAAGACTGCCGTCCTCATGACGCGAGACCCAGGGAACGGTCGCGCCGAAGTCAAAACGCAAAGACAGGTCCATGTGCATCTTGACCCTGCCCGCGCGGCCGATGACGATCCGGATGAGATCAGTCACGCCAGCGCGCAAGGGCATGAAGTCGATCAACCGGACAGCGCCCTCGGGGCTCTCGAAATCGGTCTCTAAGACAAGTGTGTCCTCGCGGTAGCGGCGCCGGATCGCGATGGCGCGCGCGTCGGGGGCGATGCGCCAGCGACCGTGCTCCGGACCACCTAAGAGCGCTGCGAACGCAGCCGGTGAGTCAAAGTGTGGCCAGCAGAACCAGTCGATGGATCCGTCTCGCCCGACCAAAGCCGCAGTCTGACCGTCTGCGATGAGCGCGTAACGCTCGTTGTCCTCGCGCATGCTAGCGTCCCTTGGAGGCGTCCTGGAGGGCGCGGACAAGTCGTCTTCGAAGCTGTCTTGTGCGCAATCGACGAGGCGCTTGCCTAGACGATGGGTCGAGCATTGCGGTTCTCCGGTACCTTGGTCCATCGAGAGGGCCAGCGGGGCCCACGGGGTCAAAAGGCGCAGGCGCCTTACGCCATGGCTTTCGCCCAATGTTAGGCGATGAGGTCCTTCGGCTGAGACGGCCGAGACATTGCGCAACAACTTCACGTCCTCTTGTGAAGTAATCATGTCGATTCTTGTCGTGTCGAAGGGTCGTGCAGGCGAGCCATCCCAGGTCGCGAGGCGGGCTCGCGGACAACGCAGGCGCCGAGCGAAGCCTTCGCGCCGCGCCCCTCATGGTGCCCTTCGTGGTGCCCTTCGTGGCGCCCGGTGCGTGCTGCCTTAGCTCTGCGCGAGGGAGTTGAAGTCGTCGATCCAATCGCCGAGCTTTTCGGCGGCATGACTGCGTTGTTCGGGCGTGGTCATGTTGGCGATGGTCAGATACAGATCGCGGTTGGCGCGGTTCAGCGCTTCGATATAGGCGCGCCGCACAGGGTCGGGACTGGTCTCAAGCCTTGTCGCGTAGCTGCGCAACAGCCCGATCACGACGTCCCGAGCAGGTTTTTGCTCGATGATCTGGTGCAACAGGGCAAGGAACTCCTTCTCGCGCGCCTGCCGCTCGGCCAGCCAAAGAGGGGGATCGATCGGCAACGCGTCAGTGGCATCGCGCAGCCGATTCTTCTGCTCGGTGGAGAGACTGCCATACCAGTATTCGACCCGATCGAGTTCCTTGTTGAAGAGATCCTTCTTGCGTCTCGGGCTCGTGACGTCGACGAACTCGCCCTGGTAGGTCTCGTCGTTGGAGGCGAATTTCTTCTCGATCCGGGTGAGCTGCTCGGCGCGCAGTGCCAAGGCCAGATCGGCCAGATCCGGGAGCGCCCGCTCGACCATCGTGTGCCAGCGTCCCCGCATCTGGGTCTCGATCTGTTCCATGTCGCCGGGCGCAAGCGGCGCTTTAAGGCGCAGCTGCAGCTCCTGCGCAAGCTTGGCATAGTCGGGCAGTTGCGTCGTGCGGTGCCAATGGAACCATGTGGTCAGACGCGCCCGGGCCAAGGCCTCCTGGTCCCGATCGAGCGATACGTAACGCGAGGCCCAGAGGAGGGTGAACGTCTCACCGTCCTCGTAGGCCATCTTGATGATGCCGCAACCACTGACAAGACCGCTGAGAAGGCAACTCAGACACAGATGGGCACAAAGCCTCGTCCAGCGCCGACCCAGGGGCCTCTGGGCACGCGCTATCCAATGCTTGCGACCCCGATCGATCCAGGATGAAAGCGCTCGGTACTTGGGCGATACGAATCCAAAGGACATGGTCGCGGGCCAGCTAAGGCATCCGGATGGACGCTCCCAAGGAGTCTAACGCGATCTGGTATCGCCCAGCGTTTGCACCCGCCGCCTGCGCTTCAGAAAGGCGGTGGACAGGTGTCGCGCGTCTCGATCGGGTGTGCGTCGCAGTGCCCGTCGAGAGCCCGCGCAGGTCCGCGCCAATCCGGCCGATGCTTGCCGACGCGCGGCAGCGGACTAGAGCATCTTCAGCAAAGACAGCTCGTCGATCGCGCCGGAGAAATAGTTGCCTTGCAGGGTATTGCAGCCCCAGCTCGTCAGAAGCTTCGCCTGGGACTCGCTTTCCACGCCCTCGGCGATGCTGTGCAGACCCCGCTCGCGGCAGAACTCCAACATGCGCAGCACGATCACCCGATCAAGTTCGGAGGATTCGAGCCTTTGCACGAAGCTCATGTCCAGTTTCAAGGTTGTGATCGGCAGCCGCGCAGCCAGTTCGATCGAGCTGGTACCCCGTCCGAAGTCGTCTAATGCGATGCTCGCGCCGAGCTCGCGCAAGCGGATGAGAAGCTCCTGGGCGCGCGTGATGTTGTCCAAAAAGCCGGTCTCGGTGATCTCGATCTCCATATGCTGCAAGGGGATATTGAGCTTCACGCAGGCATCGATGAGACCGGTGATGGCGCTGTCCTGGTTCAGGTGGATGGGCGACATGTTGACCGACAGACGTCCATTGAATCCGCACGTCCTGGCCATGAGGCGCGAGCAGAGGTCGGCGACGCGGGAGAAGGTCCAGATACCAAAATCGACAATGAAGCCGTTGCGCTCGGCCGCACCCAGAAAATCTCCCGGCGAGAGCCGGCCATGCTCGGGATGATTCCAGCGGATCAGTGCCTCGGCTCCGACCAGGTGCCCTTCCTTGGCATCGAACTGCGGCTGATAGAGGAGTTGGAACTCGCGACGTGCGAGCGCGCCTTGGAATTCTTCGAGCGTGGGTTCAAGAAGCGGCATCTTCTCGGGGATTGCGAGCAGGCCGCCGGGCTGGCGCTCGACTTCGCCGCGGAACACCTCAGAGAAGGTCATCGGATTTTCGATGCCGGTCTCGGTCAGGGGATCGCGGCGATTGGATCGGACCATCGCCGGGACGGGCTGGACCTCAATGGCGCCATGCCCTGTCGCTGGTGCTTCGAGTTCCATCGGAATCGCTTGACTACGACTCATTGCCAATCCTCTCTTCGCTTAGTCCCCGTCCCAAAGTTCGCACGCCTTTGCAGCAGTACGCCCCGCACCTCGAAGCTTCGCACAACCTTGACGCCAGAACCGGCCGCAAAGCCTGCGCAGAGGATGCTCGCGCGCGCCCTGGAAACCTCAGCGCGATCTCGATCCCCCGATTGCGCCGTGGGGGAGCGTGCGGTTCGCATCCGAACGCAAACAAAATTCTGGGCTCTGTTCTCCGAGGCAATCCTCGAGCAGACGACAGAAGACACCCAGTCCTCCCCAGCGCAGGCCTTCCACCGCGGGCCTCGGACTGGCGGGCTGCTCGGCGCTAAGTGCGGCCTGCAAGGCCGTTTGCGGATTCGGGTCAGTCGTATTCATCGTGGCTTGTAATGTTGTCCTGAATTCGATGCCGCCGGGCGCTTTATTGACAGTGCTCGGCGGGTCTGTTGCACGCGGCGCAAATGTCCTTGAGCGCATTTACAGTTGCACTTCGAGCGCCATCCCCGATCAACTCGGCCTTTCACCTAGACGATTCTGGGCACGAGCCGCGCTGTACTTACGCCGAGTTCTGACAAATTTGGTCACATGGAACCGGTTTCAGGACGCTTTGATGCGCTCTCAAGCTCTTCGGAGCAGTAGAGTCAAGTTCTATGCCAAGGGAGTTCCCTTAAGGCTTCTTGGGGAATCTGCCCCGTCCAGGCGAGGCCGAACCGATGTGTGGTGATCGCACCCAGACCCTTTGTCCACGTTTGTCCACCTGCGCTCTCCTTCAGGGGGAAGGGGCTGCCCTGAAGTCCGAGGGGCTTAGGGGGGCTTAGGGGGGC
>CAJCID010000117.1 GCA_903970305.1 Rhodospirillales bacterium
TCAGCAGCACCCAGACAAATTCACAGAGGCACGGCAGCGCCACAGCGATTAACTCCGCATTCTTCAATACTTTCGCTGCGGCTTTGGCCTGTACTGAATCGTCGCGCACCACGGCTCGGATCAAGACATTGGTGTCAACCGCGATCTTCACTTCTTCGAGGCCCAGCCGCGGGATATTGCATCATTCATCTCCTCGATCGTCGCCACCTTCTGCGTCTTCCCTGAAAGGAGGCCGACAAAATCGTCGATCGATTGAGAAGGTCTCAACGCTCGAAGCATGCCCTTGCCCTCCGGCAAAAGCTCCAATTCGATCTTGTCGCCTGGACGTATGCCAAGATGTTGCAGGACGTCCTTCTTGAAGGTGACCTGCCCTCTCGAGGTAACCGTTAGCTTTGCCATTTGTACTTCCGATTTTGTTGCGTCGTAACGATCGTCATTGTAATGCAAAAAAGCATTACTCTCCGGCTTTTTCTCACCGATAATTGTGTGATGCCTGCGTCAGGCGAGATGGTCAAAATGCGCAACCAACCCTTTGCAGAGCCGGGGTAGCAGCCGGGCAACGAGTGGGCTCTCGCTGACCCGCCTCATGTAGCCATTGGAAACAGCGGCAGCTTGACCATCGAGACGTTCAATAACCCATCGAGAGCGTCGTCTGCCTGGCGCGCCACCTCTGCACCGACGCGTTCGGCAAGGACTTCTGAGAGCTGTCGCAATTGCCGGGTGGTCAGCCCGATATTCATGCTGATACGAAGGTGGGCCTGCAATTGCGATTCAACTCCACCTAGAGCTGCCAGCATGCTCACTGTAGCGATTTCGCGGCTCTGCCAATCGAGGTTGTCGCGCTCGAAGACATCCCCGAAGAGGTGGGTTTTCAAGAACAGATCGATCTCGGGAGCAAACTCGAAGAGTGCACCCTTCACAGGAGATCCGACCAGCCTGGTCTGATTGGCCGTTCCCACGGCCAACAGGGTCTCGCCCGTCGGAATGGGTTGACTGGGCGTTGGGCCTGGCTCATCCACTATGCCGACCTTTGAGCGCGCATCCAAAGCCTTCATCAGCTCGCCCAGGGCGTTCAGGCTGCGTGGAAAGCCCGCGTATGCATAGAGCTGCACCAGCACCTCCTTCAGCTCATTGATGGTCAGGCCCGCATCCAGCCCCTGATTGATGGCTGCGGCCAGGCGAGGCAGGTCGCCGCGTGCCGCAAAGGCCGCAATTGGCGCAATCGCCCTCTGGGCGGCGGACAGACCGTCGCAGGAGTCTTGCGCGGTCATCGCTTGCTCGCAGGGCCGGCAAAGTACTGCTCATCGGTGACGTGTTCCATCCATTCCACGTTCTTGCCGTCGAGTGCTTCTTGAATGGCGATATGCGTCATCGCCGTGGTAGCCGAAGCGCCATGCCAGTGCTTGTGACCGGGTGGGCACCAGATCACATCGCCGGCACGGATTTCGACGATGGGCTCGCCCTCGCACTGCGTCCAACCGCAGCCCGCAGTCACGAGCAGAGTTTGGCCGAGCGGATGAGTGTGCCAGGCTGAACGGGAACCCGGCTCGAACGTTACGGCTGCGCATGAGGCGCGTGCCGGGGCAGGCGGGTTGTTCAGCATGTCAATGCGAACTGTGCCGGTGAACCATTCGGCCGGTCCTTTCATCGAGGGCGTCTCGCCAGGTCGTTTCAATTGCATGGGGGTCTCCGCTTGGGTTGTCAGCGCTGCAGGCCGCTACAGGCGCACGATGCCAACAACTCTATTACGGGCGACATTGGTGGACTAGACAGCATAAAGCGCATAGCATGGTGCATGGAATTCACCAATGGCCAAACAGAACCTTCATGACCTTCAAGCCTTCGTCGTGGTTGCGAGGGAGAAAAGCTTCACTCGGGCAGCCGCGCAGTTGGGTGTGTCGCGTTCCGCTTTGAGCCACGCGATGCGGGCTCTGGAAGAGCGCTTGGGAATACGGCTTCTGAGCCGTACGACACGCAGTGTGTCAGTCACGGACGCCGGCGCACGGCTCCTGAGCACGGTCGCACCACACTTGCAGGGAATTGAGGAAGAGCTCAACTCATTAGGCGCTTTACGCGACAAGCCGGCCGGAACGGTGCGAATCACAGCGCATGACCATGCCATCGTCACTGTCCTTTGGCCACGATTGTTGCCGCTCCTCAAGGAATACCCCGACATTCAGATCGAGTTCAACGTTGACTACGGGCTCACCGACATTGCCGCCCATCGCTTCGATGCGGGGGTGCGCGAGGGCGACCGGGTCGACAAAGATATGTATGCGGTTCGCCTCACGCCTGAACTGCGCATGGCCGTGGGGGCGTCACCAGGGTATCTTGCGGGGCGACCCACGCCAAACACGCCCCACGATCTGACCGCACAGAGCTGCATCAACCTGCGCTTGCCGACGCTGGGCGGCCTCTATGCTTGGGACTTCGAGAAGAACGGCCAGCCTCTGAAAGTGCGCGTGACGGGTCAGACGGTGTTCAACAACACGTTTCTGATGCTGCAAGCGGCGCTTGACGGCATGGGCTTCGCATACCTCCCTCTAGACCTTGTTCAGCCGCACATCGACGCGGGTCATCTGGTTCCTGTTCTGGAGGATTGGTGGCCGCGATCTCCCGGTTATCACCTGTATTACCCCAACCGTCGGCAGACGGCCCCCGCTTTGGCGCTGGTCATTGATGCGCTGCGCTACCGCGCCTAGATTTTCGATCCGGGCGACGCACTTTTTCAGCGCTTTATGTCCTCTCCGCGCGTCCTGGGAGTCGAGCGCGACACAGTCCCGTGTCGGGCAAGCGCCTGGCGTATCGCGAAGGCAGCCGTCGACTCGCCTACTTCGGCTGCCACAGTTCGATCTTGGTGCCGTCAGGATCGAGAATCCAGGCGAACCTGCCGTTCGGATCCTTGTCGTCTCGCCGCAGAATGCGCACGCCCTTCGAATTCAGGCGCGCGATGACCGCATCCATGTCGTCGACTGCGAAGTCGATCATGAATTCCCGGGTCGACGGCGCCATATAATCGCTGGCCTCCGAAAAGGGCGACCAAACGACTGCAGGCGGATGTCCCGGAGCGTCATAGGACAGTTTCGCTCCGCCCCAAGCTTTGATCTCCAACCCCAGGACATCGCGGTACCAGTCAGATAGAGCCTTGGGATTCTTGCTCTTGATGAAGATGCCGCCGACGCCAGTGACATGGCCGACGGGCTCCTCTGCCCACGTCGAGACCATCGAGAGTATCTCCGCAGTGACTACGGCCAAGACCAAAACGAGTCGCAACTTCATCAACGCTCCTTCAGAGTTTAGGGTTGGTGACTGCTCGCGAAGGATCGGCGAGCGCACCGTTCATCAGTCTAGCCTCCAACGCGGCTGCTTCATCGCGTCGCAGCAACGCACGAATTCTGCCGATCCCGGGCGATATCCAGGTGCACAGTGTAATGGACAGGAGTTCCAATACCCATCAACCGAGAGGCTTGTCTGGCCAAGGATCGCGCCAGGCGGGGATGCAGAGCAGGCCGTCAATCCAGCGAGCGATATTGGGGAAGTCCAGAAAGGGCATCGCCGCTTCACGCCAATAGGTGGCCATCGAGGCGAGCTGGAAGTCGGCGATGGTGAGTCTGTCGCATGCCACGTAAGCGCGGTGCTCCAGATGGGCGTCGAGTACCTTCGCGAACTTTCGCAGATCCGGCAGGCTCGCCTGGACTGCCTCAAGATCGGGTGGCCCCATCCCGAAGGTCGCCTTCACGACGTGTTCGAAATAGCACGTGGCTACGGAATTGGCCCAGTGACAGTCGTTCCATGAAAGCCAGCGCAGTACCTCCACCTGCTCGGAGGGATTCCTTGCCGGCCACAGATCTGATCCGCATTTCAAGCAAAGATAAGCCATGATGGCCGATGACTCCCAGAGTACGAGATCGCCGTCCACGAGAGTCGGGGCCTTCATGTTCGGGTTGAGTCTTTCATAGTCGGGCTCTTGGAGTTCACCCGCCATCAGGTCGACCTCGATGTACTCGACAACAACCCCGAGGTGCTTGGCCAATGCCATCACCCTTCTTGGAGCCTGCGCTTGAAACCAGTAGATCCTCATCTGTCCCCCTACACAAAGAGAACCCGCAGCAACTCCTTCGAGGCCGCAAGGTTTTGCTTGCCGAAGCACGCCTGCTTGATGGCATGGAACCCGCCCCAGCGCGCTCATGCCGGTATCGGCTTGATCCCGTGAGCGGCGCCTTGCCCTCTTCAGGGTCGACTTGATTTTACGGGGGTTCCCGGGAATTGCCACGGGGAAAAGGGGGAGTGGGTCCGAGGCCACCAATCGCCTTGAGTCCTGTCTCCTGCGAGCCTATCGGAGCACTCGTGCGCTTTGTTAGACTCTCCAAGAACGCCCTGCCCTGGGGTCGGCGACGTCACCTGATTGATCCCCTCTTGAATCGGGGCGACGCCTCGTCGAGCATCGGGGGATCGCATCTGAGGAGTTTCTTTGAGTTCAAACCTTTCCGGATACTTGGCGCCACGTTCGTGGAGGAGAGTCGGGCAATGACCTCGGTCATCGTCGGCGCGCGCCGATGCACCGATTCGCCTGCCAGAGCGCGATGAGCAGTCAGCGGATCTGGCGCGGACTCTGTCTTGGTTGGCTTCTCGTGGAGATCGGGATCTCGTGCCCGCAGGCAGCCTTAGCGAACAAGGCCGATGCCGGGCTTGGGCTGCAGTTGCGCGGCATGGGAGATGCCTGCCGGATTGCCCTGCGGCAAGGGGATCTGGATCGAGCGGAGAACATCGCACGTGAACGGCTCTCGCTCGCGACCTCGGCTAATCGAGAGCACTGGATCGGGAATTCCTTGACCCTGCTGGCCAAAGTGCTGCGCTTTCGCGGTAAGTACCGGGAGTCCGAGGCACTCCTTTCGAAGGCGTTGCCCTTGGTCGAGTCCGAGGACGGAATCGACTCGATCCAGGCGATCCGCACCCTGGATAATCTCGCACAGGTCGAGATGATCCAGGGGCGTTATGCGCAGGCCAAAGCGCTCAACGACAAGGCGCTCGAGCGCACCCAAAGGGCCCGTCCGACGAGCCTGGAGAGGCTCCAGGCCCTAAACGTTGGGGCGGCGATTGAGAGTCTCCTGCATCGCGATGAGGCGGCATTGGCCCTTCTGGATCGCGCCCTGGCGGTTCACATCGACGCGGGCGACGCGACCGAGCACGAGATCGACTACGCCCGGGTGCGTAGCCTGCACACGAGGGGGGCGAGCGAGTTCCGGCTGGGACGCCTTGCGTTGGCCAAAGAGCACCTGAGGGAGGCGAGCGAAGGCTATGCGCGCCTGGGCAGCGAGAGCTACGATTCGATCGCCGCGGCAGAAGGATTGGGTTTTGTCGAGGAGGCGCAAGGCGAGGAGGCCGAAGCGGCCCACATCTTTCAGGCGAATCTCGCCACTGCGCAACGCGTCCTAGGACCCACGCATCCGCTGACGGCGCGCATCGAGGGGATATTAGCCAACTCGTTGGCCGGTCTCGGGCAGCGCGACGCGGCCGCACCGCTGCATCAACATGCGCTGGACATCCTTAGAGCGGCGAACGCGCCCGAATTTCTGGC
The DNA here is from genome assembly GCA_903970305.1 of Rhodospirillales bacterium. Lineage (GTDB taxonomy): Bacteria > Pseudomonadota > Gammaproteobacteria > Burkholderiales > Burkholderiaceae_D > BOG-994. The sequence goes on from CAJCID010000117.1 coordinate 5,579, forward strand.
CTACGAGGCGCGGCTCGATGCCCAGTACCTCACCGCTGGGGGTGACCTGAAGGGGGCGCTTGTAGCACAGCGCCTGGCGCTCGATGCAATCGACGCCGAGTATGCTCAGACGCGCGGACTCGATGAGGGGGACCGGGCGGACTTCATCGACCGCTACGCGGGATACTATGTCCAGACGCTCCGCACACTGTTGGCCTTGCACCAGGCGTCGCCGGAGCAAGGCTATGATCGCGAGGCGCTTGAGGTCGTATCCCGCACGCAAAGCCGGTTCTTCACGGAACTCATGCGCGAGGCGGATGTCAGCCGGTTTTCTTCGAATCCCGATTATCAGGCTTTGCGCGCGCGTCAGACAGACGCCCAGGAAAAACTTGCCGAGTCGCGCCGCGAGCGCGCCGCCATCGCCGATGAACGACCAGGTGAGAGCGAACTCCGAGGCGAGGACGAGGGCGACGACGAGGAGGCGCCCGAGTCCGCGGCGCACGAGCGCCGCGTCAAGGTCCCCCACAGCACCCGGCAAAATGGCGAAGGACCAGGCGTCGAGTCACGGCGCCGCGAGGATCCGATCGTGGCCGCAAGACGCGAGGCGAGCGCGCGCGAGCTCGACCTGAAGATTCTCCAACAGGTCAAGATTCTCGAGGGAGTCGACGACCAACTCTGGAGTCGGTTTCCACGCTACATGGAACTCAGTCAGCCCCGTCCTGTCAGCGTCGCGCAACTGCAAGGCGAGGTCGTCAAACCAGGGGAGGTGCTCCTCACCTACTATCTCCTGCCGAATGAAACCTTGGCCTTTGTCCTGACCAGGTCGACTCTGCATCTGGTCCGACTACCGCTTGCACGCGCCGCTGTCGGTCAGCTCGTCGCTACCCTGCGCGCGCCCGAGGACAATGCAGACGAGGGCATCGCAAGCTTGGCCCAACTCCAGCCGGCCCAGCTCTACGACGCCTACCAGAAGCTCATCTCGCCCGTCGAACCCTTCTTCGAAGGCGCACATCGGATACTCGTGGTCGCCGACGGCCCGCTGCTCACGCTTCCCTTCGAGATGCTCGTCACGCGCTGGACTCCTCCAGACCAGCGCCGCTTCGACGAGGCGCGTCGCGCCGCCACCTTGCCGCTTGCCGAATACGCCACGCCCACCTATCTCGGTGAGCCTTATGAGTTCGCGTATCTGCCCTCTTTGTCGACCTTCGTCTCGATGCGTCTGTACGCCAAACCGAGCGTGCAGTACCAGACCGAGTTCGTCTCATTCGCCGATCCGCTTTTCGAGGGTGCCTCCGATGGTCTCCAGACCGGTTCGCAAGGTTTGCTGCTGCAGCGTAACCTCAGGATGCGCGACGGCAAGCTCAGCATTCCGCGCCTGCCGGAGACTGCCGAAGAGGCCCGCGGCATCGCAGAGATTCTCGGCGGTCAAAGCCACCTCTACCTCCGCGCCGACGCCCAGGAGCACACGGTCAAGACGATCGATCTGCGCAACGTGCGCTTTCTGCACTTCGCCACACATGGTTTGCTGGGCGGCGAGTTCTCCGCGGTGGATACCGATTCGGGCGCCGCGCAAGAGCAGAGCCCTCAGGCGAAGCCACTGCCCACCGCCCGCGCGGAACCGGCACTCTTGTTGTCCCTTGCGGGGGACATGCAGGGCGAGGACGGGCTCCTGACCGCCCACGAAGTGGTTCAGTCGCTGAATCTGAACGCGCAGTTGGTCATTCTCTCGGCGTGCAACACCGCCGGAGAACACGATGCGGCGCATAGCGGCGAAGGCGTTGCGGGTCTGACGCGGGCGTTCGTCTTCGCCGGCGCGCGCGGACTCGTGGTCAGTCACTGGACAGTCGAGAGCGAGGCCACCGAGGATACGATGCTTGCGCTGTTTCGGGATCTGAAAGCGGGGATGGGACCGACAGAGAGCCTGTCGAAGGCACGAGCGGCAATCCGCTCGAGCTCCGTACAGGTCTCGGGGGCGCCCTGGTCGCGTTCCCACCCGTTTTTCTGGGCCCCGTTCATCTACGTGGGCGACTAGGATCCGCGCCCGCGGTCCCTCCTAGATCCCCCTTGCACCTTCTCGTTTGCCCCTGGAGCGCGCCACGATGTAGCAACGCTCGGTCTGGGCTTCGACGTCGGCATCGTAGGGCCGCCGCGTCTGGCACTCGACGATCTCGAACGATTCCGATGACAGCGCGGCCAGAACCGCTTCGGGTTCGAAGAAGCTGAACTCGAGCGAGGTCTTGACGCCCCAGAGTTCCTCGACGCGAACCACCTGCTGGCCCACGTGAAAGGCGAGAACCGCCGATCCGCCGGGCACCAACACGCGCCCCATCTCGGAAAGCGCCTGGCCGAGCCCCGCGGCGTCCAAGTGCACGATCGCATAGAAGGCGGCGACCCCTGCAAGCGAGTTCGCCTTAAAGGGCAGGGCGCGTAGATCGCCCAGCTGGAAGGACAAGCCCGGACAGAGTTGGCGGGCGATCTCGAGCATTCCGGCAGAAAGGTCCACCCCGGTCACCTCGCGCCCCAGACCGGCCAGAAAGCGCCCCACGTGCCCCGGACCACAGCCGAGATCCGCGCAAGGTCCCGGTGGAGAACCGGCCTCAAAGCGCTCGAGGACTGCGCGGTCGAATGGCTTACGCTCGAGCTCATGAAAGAGGTGCTCCGCATAGGCTCTGGCGAGCGCATCGTAGCTGCGCACGGTTGCTTCGCTCTGGGACTCGCGAGGCAAGTCTGGGTCGGACATCTGGGGGCTCCTCTGATCGCTCGGTCACTCACCTTTGGGGGGCAGGGTCGATGCGGGTTGAGCCGTCGTCATCTCTTCCTCGGGCGGATCCATGCCGGGCATCACAGGGTTCGGAGAAGCTCGGGAAGCTCAGCCAGCGATCCGATCGCTTGCTTGATCTCGGGCGTATCGGGCGCGCTCGACTGGATGAACGCCCACGGTCCGCGCCTGATGTGGATACCGACCAAGCCCGCGGCGCACGCGGGGATGACGTCCTTGTCCAGCCTGTCTCCGACATAGGCGATCTGCGCGGGCGAAGTGAGCTTACACCGATCGACGAGATGGAGGAAGAAGCCCGGGTCGGGTTTTTCCACACCCATGGACTCTGAAGAGCAGATGAAGTTTACGGGCAGCTCCATTCGTTTGAGCGCAATCTCGATCGGGCGGGGCTGGTTGCCGGCGATGCCCACGACTAGACCCATCTCGTTTAAGCGCGACAGGCATGAGAGCGCATCCGGATAGAAATCAGCCGCGGTGACGCTGAGTGGTCCGCGCGCGGCTGCGCGGCGCTCGGCGAGCAGTGCATACGGTGTATCCGGACAGACGATCTCGAACACCCTGCGGTGATGCCAGCCACGCGCGATTGCAGCGCCGAGCGCGGCGCAAAAGGTCAGGCGGGAGACGCCCAGATCATCGGCCCACTCGCCCCAGTGGCGCGACTCGTCGACAAGGGTCTCGCCGACATCGAAAACGACGGCCTTGATGGGCATCCCTGGGTCCTTGTAGCGTCTGCTCTCGATCACCTGTAGTGACAAGAGCCTCACCCATAACCACGGCCCGCTCGGGCGCGGTTCCAACATCCCGGCTGTCCCACGATCGAGTCACCCTGTCGCTGCGCATTGCACCCGGTCGCAATCCCCTGGAATGGGCGCCGCAACGCGCTAGGATGATGGCATTCAATACCGTATAGGAGAGTCTGCAATGTCCGAAAGTGAAGAACTGGCCCGCCTCGCCGAGCTCCATGACCGCGGCGTCTTGACCGACGAGGAATTTTCCCGGGCGAAGGCACGTGTGCTCGGTGGAGCATTCTACCCGCATGATATTCCAGTGGTCGGCGCACTCAATGCACTGCGTCGCACTCGCTACGATCGCTGGTTCGGGGGCGTGTGCGGCGGGATTGGTCGAAGCACCGACACGCCCCCGTGGGTCTGGAGGCTCATCTTTACGCTACTCGTGCTCTGCGGCGGTACGGGCTTCCTCGCGTATCTGCTCTTGTGGCTGTTCGTGCCCATCGAGCCCCTCCTGGTCCGTTCCGCCTAACCCAGCGAGCCCTGCTCCGAGGGTCGCCCCGCGCCGCCATGCCCTTCATCGATCAACCCGGAGCGTGACACACCGCCTCGATGTTGTGTCCGTCCGGGTCCAGAAGGAATGCGCCATAATAGTTGGCGTGGTAGTGCGGGCGCAGTCCGGGGGCACCGTGGTCACGTCCGCCCGCCAAGAGTCCCGTCCGGTGAAACGTATCCACGAGCAGTCGACTGTCGACGGCGAAGGCGATATGGGCCCCGGTAAGCGGGGCTTCGCGTGCCCCGATCCAGAAGAAGGCCTTACCCTTCGTGCCATAGCCTACGAACCTTTCTTCGAATGCGTACAGCTGAGCGATTCCGATCGCGCCAAAGACCGAGTCGTAGAAGGCGACTGACTTCTTCAGGTCCGTGACGCCGATGGTGACGTGGTCGAGCATGATGGACTCCTTTTGTTCTGGGCCGAGGGGAGGGTCCCGGGTCTGGACTGGCGAATAGACGTTCTCACGCGCGCCCGCTCAACCCGGGGTCAAGCGGGAACAGGCTCGATGCGGACATCGGTCTTGACCGAATTGGCAATGAAGCACTCGTCATGAGCCGTCTCGTGCATCGCCTCGATCTCGCTTCGAGTGGGAAGTTGGGTGCCCGAGAACGCGACCTCTGGCCTTAACGTCACTTCGGTCATCGCCATCTTGCCCAGGCCGTTGCGCGCCATGGTCCCGGTGGCCTCATCAGAGTAGCGCTCCACCGTAAAGCCGCGTTGTGCTGCAATCGAGAGGAACCAGAGCATGTGGCAGCTCGCGAGCGAGGCGACGAAGGCTTCTTCCGGATCGATCGCGGCGTTGTCCGACCAGGGCAGGGGCACAACATGGGGTGAGGACGAGCCCGCTATCTCCAGTCCGCCGTCAAAGCGCAGGGTATGCCTGCGGCTGTACCGGTTGGCCAGAAAGTCCTCTTCGCGATCCCGGCTCCACAATACGCTCGCGCCATAGTGCGCCATCTTGTCCTCCTCGATCGGTGTGCTCGGGCTCGGGCCTAACCTTGGTGTTCCTTCTGCGGGCGGCGCCTGCTCTTCCACGGGTACCATTCTAGAGGAACGAGGTACCTTCAGTCCTCTTCATGTACATTGTTGCCCGGAGATCCCCTTTCTAGTTCGGCGACACCTCGCCTTCGATCCGCCAGCAAACCATCGTGACCTATTCCGAAGATTCCGCCTATCTCCCGCGACAGCAGGGTAGATCCCGATTCCAACGCTTAAACGGCCTGCATTATCACCTGCGCGAATGGGGTGATGAGAATGCGCCCCTCCTGGTGCTCGTGCATGGATGGATGGATGTCTCGGCCTCCTTTCAGTTTCTTGTCGACCAGTTCCAGTCCGACTGGCATGTGGTGGCCCCAGACTGGCGCGGCTATGGCCTGACCGAATGGAGTCATCAGAAGTGCTACTGGATTCCTGACTATCTGGCGGATCTGGACGCACTGCTCGAACTGATCTCCCCCGAGGAGCCCGTCCGTCTGGTCGGCCACAGCATGGGTGGCAACATCGCCACGCTCTATGCCGGCGTGCGACCGGCCCGCATCAGAAGCCTCGTGAATCTGGAAGGCTTGGGACTACCCGGCGAGTCCGCGGAGGCGGCTGCCGGACGGCTGGCGAAATGGCTGGGCGAAATGCGCAATCCGCCGACCATGAAATCCTATGCGTCGCGGGCCGAGGTCGTCTCGCGCCTGCAAAAGACCAATCCGAGACTGCCCCCGGCGCGCGCCTGGTTCCTTGCTGAGCACTGGTCTGAAGAAGGTACCGACGGGCGCTACGCGATCCTGGGCGATCCGGCGCACAAGGTCAGTAATGCCTACATCTACCGTGCCGACGAGGCGCGCGCGATCTGGAGCGCGATCACGGCTCCCGTACTCTGGGTCATGGCAAAGGAATCCGACTATGCACGCCGCATGGAAGCGCATCCGGGTTACGCCGAGCGCATCGCCAGCATCGCCCAGGTCGAGCGCGTCTGGGTCGAGGCTGCCGGTCACATGATGCATCACGACCAACCGGAGGTCCTGGCACCCCTGATCGAGGAGTTCTTCGCGCGGACTGCGAACTGATCTCCCGGGGGCGGAGCGAAGATTTCCTCTGCGAGCCTGGCCCTGCCTGGCGTAAAATGGCGTCATGGATACTGTGTGCCACGATCTACGGCTGCTCAATGCGGACCTGCACTGCCATTCGACGGTTTCGGACGGCACCTTGTCGCCCACGGTCCTGGCACAAAGGGCAAAGGAGCATGGCGTCGAGTTGTGGTCGCTCACCGACCATGACGAGTTGGGCGGGCAGGCCGAGGCCGAGGCGGCGGCGCTGGCTTTGGGGATGCGGTATGCCTCGGGCGTCGAGATCTCGGTCAGCTGGGCCGGTGAGACCTTGCACATCGTGGGATTGCGCATTGATCATCGCTCGGCGGTCCTGCGCGCGGGTCTCGAGGCGGTGCGCAGTGGGCGGGCGCGCCGGGCGCGGGCGATCGGCGACGAACTCGCCGCGGCCGGTATTGCCGGGGCATTCGAAGGGGCGCTCGGCTTTGTCGGCAATCCCGATCTCGTCAGCCGCACCCATTTCGCACGCTTTCTGGTGGACTCTGGCGTGTGCGCCGACGTCCATGCGGTGTTTTCTAACTATCTCGTCTTCGGTAAGCCAGGTTACGTGCCGATGATCTGGGCGAGCCTTGGCGATGCGCTCGGATGGATCCAAGATGCAGGCGGTATAGCTGTCGTGGCCCATCCGGGACGCTACCGTTTGAGTCGCCTTGCGATGCAGGAGATGCTCGGCGAATTCAAGGATCTGGGCGGTGCGGCCATCGAAGTCGTCACGGGCAGTCACACCCCGGACCAATACCGTGAATACGCGGCGCTCGCTTTGGACTATGGATTCCTCGCCTCAAGGGGCTCGGACTTCCACAGCCCCGGGGAAAGCCATATCGAACTGGGTTCCTTGCCCGCACTTCCCGACACCCTCACTCCCGTTTGGCATAACTGGTTCTGACAGAGCCGGGTCCAGCGCGCGGCTTGACGCCGCGTGGGCTCGGCCCGCACGACCCATGGCGCAATATTTCGTCATTCATCCCGATAACCCGCAGCCGCGGCTGGTGCGCCAGGCGGTCGACATCGTCCAACAGGGCGGCGTGATCGCCGTGCCGACCGACTCCTGCTATGCCTTGTGTTGTCATCTGGACGATCGCGAGGCCGTCACGCGTCTGCGGCGCATCCGGGCGGTCGATGAGAACCATCATCTGACGCTGTTGTGTCGGGACCTCTCCGAGATCGCCCAGTATGCCCAGATCGACAACACCCAGTATCGGCTCTTGAAGGCCACGACCCCGGGGCCCTATACGTTCATCCTGGAAGCCACGCGCGAGGTGCCCAAGCGGCTGTCCCATCCCTCGCGCAAGACGATTGGCCTGCGCGTCCCAGAAAACCCGATCGCCCGGGCACTCCTTGAGGAACTGGGTCAGCCACTCCTGGGCACGACGCTCATCCTTCCGGGCCAGTCGGAACCTCTGACGAGCGGCTGGGAGATCCGCGAGGAACTCGAGCCTGTCATCGATCTTGTCATCGACGGCGGTGCCTGCGGGCTTGAGCCTACGACGGTGGTGGATCTGACCGGTGCCGCGCCGGCCTTGATTCGCGCCGGCCGCGGTTCGCTCAAGCCTTTCGGATTCGCCGACACCGGTAATGGGCCGAGCGGGTAGCGCTGTTACAATCGGAACATGGAATCCTCGGTTAGGGCGGTGCAACTGATCACCGTCTACATCCTCCCGATCATCTTCGCCATCACCCTGCACGAAGCGGCCCACGGCTATGTCGCGCGCTATTTCGGGGACTCGACGGCCTATCTGCAGGGTCGAATCAGCCTGAATCCGATGCGCCACATCGACCCGATCGGCACGATCCTCATGCCAATCATTACCTTGGTCCTCTCGGCCTTCTCCAGTGGCTCGGGGTTTCTCTTCGGCTGGGCCAAGCCGGTCCCGGTCAGCTTCGGAAATCTGCGCAACCCCAAGCGCGACATGCTCTGGGTCGCGCTCGCGGGGCCTGCGATGAACCTCTTGATGGCGATCTTCTGGGAGGCCTTCCTGAAGCTGCAGCTCTCGACCCATCTTGATGAGGCGTTTTTCATCGACATGGCGCGCGTGGGCGTGCGCATCAACCTGATGTTCATGCTGCTCAATCTGCTGCCGATCCTGCCGCTCGACGGGGGTCGCATCGTCGTGAGCCTCCTGCCACCCAAGGCCGCCTGGAAGTTCGCCCAGCTCGAACCCTATGGCCTCTACATCCTTTTGCTCCTGGTCATGATCCCCGGTGTGCTCTCGACGATCCTCGTGCCTCCTCTTTCGGTAGCGAGCGCACTCTTGCAGATTCTTTTCAACATACCAATGTCCAGCTATGTATCCTGATCGGGTCCTCTCGGGAATGCGCCCTACCGGCGCACTGCACATCGGGCACTATCATGGCGCCCTGAAGAACTGGGTGCAGCTGCAAAACGAGTTTCCCTGCTTTTTCTTCGTGGCCGACTGGCATGCCCTGACGACCGTCTACGACGAGACCGAACTGATCGGCCGTAACGTCTGGGAGATGCTCATCGACTGGCTTGCGGCGGGGATCGATCCGAACCAGTCGACGATCTTCATCCAGTCGCGCGTGCCCGAGCACGCCGAACTGACGCTGCTCTTGGGCATGTCCACTCCGCTTGGCTGGCTCGAACGCGTGCCCACCTACAAGGACCAGATCGAAAAGCTCTCTCACAAGGACCTGACCACCTATGGATTTCTCGGCTATCCGCTGATGCAGGCCGCCGACATCCTGATCTACCGGGCCAGTTTGGTGCCGGTCGGAGAAGACCAGGTGCCTCATATCGAGATGACGCGCGAGATCGCGCGGCGCTTTAACCATCTGTTCGGGCGCGAGCCCGGATTCGAGCAGAAGGCGCGTGAGGCGGTCAAGAAGTTAGGCGGCAAGCGCGCCAAACTCTACGATGAGTTGCGCATGCGCCATCAGCAGCATGGCGACGACGACGCGCTTGAACAGGGTCGTGCGCTCCTGGCGGACGCGCAGAGTCTGTCGATGGGCGACCGCGAACGGCTCTTCGGCTTCCTCGAGGGTTCGCGCAAGCTGATCCTCGTCGAGCCGCATGCGCGGCTGAGCGCCGCGCCGCGCCTGCCAGGCTTGGATGGTCAGAAAATGAGCAAGAGCTACGGCAACGCGCTCGCCATGCGCGAGGAGCCCGCCGAGGTCACGCGCAAGATCAGGACCATGCCCACCGACCCCGCGCGCGTGAGGCGCACCGATCCGGGCGAACCGGAGCTCTGCCCGGTGTGGCAACTGCACCTGGTGTACTCCGACGAAGCCACGCGCCAATGGGTCCAGGTCGGGTGCCGCACGGCGGGTATCGGCTGCCTGGAGTGCAAGCAACCGGTCATAGACGCGATCCTCGCCGAACAGGGGCCGATCCGCGAGCGCGCCCAGGTCTACCTGGACGACCCGACGCTCCTGCGCAATATCGTCGCCGATGGCTGCGATCGCGCCCGCAAGGCCGCGCAGGAGACCATGCGCGATGTTCGCGAAGCGATGGGACTCGCGTATTCCTGAGACCATGGTGCAGGTCCGAGACGAGCTCCTGCCGGCATCGCCCTGGGTGCTGCGTTTCGCTCCCCTGCTTAGGCCAGAGGGTGTGGTCCTTGACCTGGCTTGCGGATCGGGTCGCCACGCGCTTGCGCTGGGCGAGCTCGGTCACCGCGTGGTTGCGGTGGATCGGGATCCTTTGGCCCTGGCGCGCTTTACCGCACACGAGAAGCATCACGTCGATCTGGAGGCAGGGGGCTGGCCGTTCGGTGCGCGCCGCTTCGATGGTATTGTCGTCACCAACTATCTCCATCGCCCGTTTCTTGCGCAGCTTGGCGCTGCATTGGCGCCCGATGGGGTCCTGATCTACGAGACCTTCGCCCAGGGCAATGGCGAGTTCGGTCGACCTTCGAATCCCGACTTTCTGCTCGCCCCGGGGGAATTGCTCGACGCGGCGCGCGGGCTGCGCATCGTGGCCTTCGAGGAGGGCTACGTCGCCGCACCGAAACCGGCCTTCGTGCAGCGCATTTGCGCAGTGCGACACGAGGGCAATACGCCTGCCAAGCGCTACAAGTTGTGACCCCCCATGCCGCCCATGCCTCGCCAAATCCGCTAGAATCGCTGTTTTCCCGACCCACTCCGCTCATGATTGAAGGCAGCCTGGTTGCCCTTGTCACGCCGATGCACCCAGACGGCAGTCTGGACTTTGAGGGCTGGCGTAAGCTGATCGACTGGCACATCAGCGAGGGGACCGATGGCATCGTCGCGGTCGGCACGACCGGTGAATCGCCCACAGTGAGCGTCGCCGAGCATTGCGAGTTGATTCGACTCGCAGTCGAATACGCCGCCCGGCGCATTCCCATCATCGCGGGTACGGGCGGCAATTCCACGGCAGAGGCGATCGAGTTGACGCGTTATGCGAAAAGCGTGGGCGCAGACGCGGCCCTCTCGGTCGTGCCCTATTACAACCGTCCGACCCAGGAAGGGATCTATCAACATTTCCGCACGATCGCCGAGACCGTCGACTTGCCTTTGATCATCTACAACGTCCCGGGCCGCACGGTCGCTGATGCGAGCAACGAGACGGTGCTAAGGCTTGCAGAGGTCCCGGGGATCGTCGGCATCAAGGACGCAACGGGCGACATCGGGCGCGGCGTGGCCCTGATCGCCCGCGCGCCGGCCGACTTTGCCGTATACAGCGGCGATGATCCGACGGCAGTCGCCCTGATGCTTCTGGGTGGACGCGGCAACATCTCGGTCAGCGCCAATGTGGCGCCACGGGCCATGCACGAGCTCTGCAGGGCGGCCCTTGCGGGCGACGCGCACGCGGCGCGGGAGTGGCACTTCAAGACGCTCGCGCTGCACAAGACGCTCTTCGTCGAGGCCAATCCGATTCCCGTCAAGTGGGCGCTTGGCGCGATGGGGAAGATCGAGTCGGGAATCCGGCTGCCGCTCGTGCCGCTATCGAACGCATTCCACGAGCCGGTGCGCACCGCGTTGCGCCAAGCCGGCATTGCCATTTGAATCGAACCTGGACCCCTATCGCATGATGACATTCCGTACTTCCCGCATCCTGGTGCTGTCGATCCCATTGCTCTGGCTTGGGGCCTGCAGTTCCGTGACGGATATCTTCTCCGGAGACAAGGTCGACTACAAGAGTGCCTCGGATCAGCCCATTCGCAACAAGCTCGAAATGCCGCCGGACTTGAGCACACTGCCCAAGGACGACCGCTTTAACATGCCCAATGTGCCGACCAACCTGTCCACCTACACGGCCGACAAGGCTAAGCAGACTGGCGCACCGGCACCGGGCTCGACCGAGGTGCTACCCACGATCTCGGGCGCCCATCTGGAGCGGGCAGGCGGGCAACGCTGGCTCGTCGTCAGCGAGTCCCCGGAAAAACTCTGGCCGATCCTGCACGACTTCTGGCAGGAGAACGGTTTTCTGATCAAGGTCGATTCGCCCCAGACGGGCATCATGGAGACCGATTGGGCCGAGAACCGGGCGAAGTTACCGCTGGATTTCGTGCGCCGCAATCTCGGCACTGCTCTGGACAGCATCTACGATACCGGTGAGCGGGACAAATTCAGAACGCGCTTGGAGCGCAGGCCCGATGGCGGCAGCGAGATCTACATCAGCCATCGTGGCATGGTCGAAGTGGTCACGAGCCAGCAGAGCCAGACGACGCTTTGGACGCAGCGGCCCACCGATCCTGAGCTCGAGGCCGAATTTCTGCGCCGCCTCTTGGTTCGTCTGGGGGCAGCTGAAGAGAAGGCCAAGACGATCGTCGCCCAAGGGGGGAACCCTGGCGCCCCGGGAGCGCCTGCCGCAGCCGAAGTGCGTGCCCAACTCGTCACGCAGCCTGGCGGTTTGAGCTACGTGGAGATTCCCGATCCCTTCGATCGCGCCTGGCGCCGGGTCGGTCTTGCGCTCGATCGCGTCAGCTTCACCGTCGTCGACCGCGATCGCTCCCAGGGGATCTACTACGTGCGCTACGTCGATCCAAAGACCGACGACAAGGATCGGCCGGGATTCATCACCCGAATCTTCAGTTCCGACGACAAGAGCAAGCTGGCCGAGCAATATCGCATCGTCGTCAAGACCCAGACCGGCGGCAGCGCGAGCCGCATCCAGGTCCAGAACAAGGACGGTGCTCCAGAGGCGGGTGATGCCGGCACGCGGATCCTCGCGCTCCTTAACGACCAGTTGAAGTAGGCCGATGCGCTTTGCCTCGCTGGGTAGCGGCAGTGAGGGCAATGGACTGGTCGTCGAAGGCAACGGAGCCCGGCCCTGCCGGATTCTGCTTGATTGTGGATTCACACTGAAGGAGACCGAGCGCCGCATGGCGCGCCTCGGACTCGCCCCGCAGACGCTCACCGCACTCGTCGTGACCCATGAACATGGAGATCACATCTCGGGTGTCTTCAAGCTTGCGCGGCGCTACCAGCTACCGGTCTGGATGACCTTTGGGACCGCACGTGGGCTCGAGCCCGGCACGACCGAAGGGGTCGAACTCAACTATTGCGAGCCCGGGCGCGCCTTCGCGATCAAGGGCCTCGAGGTGCTGCCCTACGCCGTTCCCCACGATGCGCGCGAGCCTGTCCAGTATGTCTTTTCTGACGGCGCGCGTCGGCTTGCGGTGCTGACCGACGCGGGATCCCCCACGACCCACATCATCGGCATGCTCGATGGTTGCCATGCGCTGGTCCTGGAATGCAACCATGATCCCGAACTGTTGCGTGACTCGAGCTATCCGCCCTCTTTGAAGTTGCGCATCGGTGGCGCCTTTGGCCACCTCGCCAATGACGTTGCCGCCGAGATCTTGTCCCGGATCGATCGAAAGCATCTGTCTTGCATCGTCGCTGCCCATTTGAGCCGCACCAACAATACGCCCGCGCTGGCTCGGGCTGCGCTCGCCGGAGTGCTCGGGTGCGCGGGCGACGAAGTCTTGGTCGCCGACCAGGAGCGCGGTTGGGACTGGACCCCGGTGTGAGGTCCTGCGCAGCTTGGCGGGCGAGGGCCTGCCGCAGCATGGGCACGCCCATCTCGTGACGGCGGGCCTTGCCGTCGTGCTGCTGGCCCAGTTCTTGGCGACCCTGGCCGACAACGCGGTGCTTTTCGTCGCCATCGCCTTGCTGCGCCAAGGCCATGCGCCGGAATGGCAGGTCCCGATCCTGCAGGAGTTCTTCGTGGCGGCGTTCATCCTGCTCGCGCCCTTCGTTGGCCCTTGGACGGACGCACAGCCCAAGGGACGCGTCCTCCTCCAGGGGGCCCTGTTACGTCTCGTGGGGGCGCTGGCTCTCGCCCTGGGCCAGGATGCTTTTTTCTCTTTCGCGATGATTGGACTCGGGGCTGCCTGGAGTTCGGCGGCCAAGAGCGGCATTCTGGGCGAACTCTGTCGCCCGGGGACCTTGGTCGCAGCCAATGGCGCGCTCGAAGCTTCCCAGGTCTTGGCTCTTCTTCTCGGAGCGGTGGCGGGGGCCCACTTTGCCGATGTGGCGCCCGCATCGACGCCGTACGGGATCGGGCTCATCTACGCCCTCTCGGCGGCGAGTTGTCTGGCGATCCCCAGACTTCTGCCCGCCCGTCCCGTGCACTTCCCCGTGATTGCGCTCGCGGGCCGGTTCTTGCGCATGCTCACGACTCTCCTCGCCGATCCGCTGACCCGTTCGGCCCTTCTGGGCACGGCTCTCTTTTGGGGATGTGCGGCGGCCTTACGCTTTGTGCTCATCGCCTGGATCCCCATGGCGCTGGGCCGCTCGGACCTGACCGATGCGGGCTATCTCACCGCAGCGACCGGCGCCGGCGTCGCGTTGGGCGCGCTGTTCGCGGCGCGCTTCGTGCGCATCGAAGCTGCCCCGCGCGTCTGGTACTTCGGGCTCGCGATGGCCTGTGTGGTCGCGGCCTTCGCGTGGATCCACGGCACCGGGTTGGCCGTGCTGGCACTGATGCTCACGGGCCTTTTCGGGGGAGTGTTTCTCGTGACCTTCAATGCCGTGTTGCAACACTTCGGCGCGACGCGCGTCGGCTCGGGTGGCGCGATTGCCGTGCAGAATCTGCTCGATAATCTCGGTATGCTGGCCTTGGTCGGATGTTATCTGGAAGGTGCGCGCCGGGGCCTGACCCCTGCCGATGCCGCCCTCCTGGTTGCCGCCGTGCTCGGTGTGGCGAGCTGCTTCCTTGGTCTGCAATATCGCGCTGCCGTTCTGGCGCTCGCACGCCGGGAAGCGCTGCTTTGAACCATGCGGCGCGCAGGCCTTCATGGCCTACGCTGATCGAGGCGGCCGTTAAAGCAGGAGGTGACTAAGGTGTTGACTAAGGTGTTGACTAAGGCGTTGCGTGAACCAGCCCGCGCAAAAAAAACGAGGACCTGTCGGTCCCCGTTGCTTCGATCCGGACGGACTGTGCCCGGGAAGCACGGATTACTTCGGTGCGGGCGCCGCGTCCGGTGCGGGAGCCGGAGCCGGAGCCGGCGTGGGAGCACTCGAGTCAGCAGGTGCGGGAGCAACCGCCGGTGCGGCCATGGGCGCGGCAGCCGGAGCCTCAGTCTTGTTGTCGCATGCGGACAGGCCCAATGCGAGCAATGAGGCGACGAGCAGGGTCTTGTTCATGTTTCTTTCCTTCCAGAGGGGAATTGCAGGTGGGATTGAATGCGGAGAATATTGTTCTAGCGGTGTTGATTTTGGGAGAGGGCTTAGGGCCTGACGGCCCGCAACAAACCCTTTGCGGTGTTCACCCAAGAGAGATTATAGGTCAAGCTTCGCTCCCCACAAAATCAGCCCTATGAACGCCAGCGCACAGACGCAAATGAGGCCCGCATGATGGACGCTGAGCAACCTGAGGCTTGATGCGGCACTCCTGGTCGGACTCATCGGTGGGCGAGAAAACGCGTTGCGCCACGTTCCCCGGGGCTGCTTAGGACGGCACGCCGCATGCCCTCACAGGCCTAAGGTCGTTGCACTGATTCCAGGAGTGGATTCGTCCCACAGCGATTGGAACTGGTCCACCCAGGGGCCGACCTCGTTGGGATGGAATTCTGCGACGCCACGCATCGTGTCGCGATGAAAACGCCGCACCATGCGGGCCCGGTCGACGATCCCAAAGCTGCAGTCTTCGGCAAAGCGCAATGCGACCTGTTCGGGAACCTGGCGGCAATAGAGCGAGTGACCGAAGGTGCGCAAGAGCCGCATGAAGCGCGGCGCCTGCTGCGTGAGGTGATGGGGCGTTGCAGTGATCAAGTGCAGCCGGTTCGCGCGGCTCGTCAGGAGGAAGCGCTGCATGGCTTCCTCGATGGCTGGAGAGTTCAACGGCCAGCGCGAAAAATCGGCGTCCGCGAGCCAGACCTCGCGCTGCGCGCTGCCCAGTGCCGCCAACAGCTGGGCATCGAATTCGGCGCGTGAATCGAAACGAATGGTGGGAAAAGGTTCCCCCGCGGGGATTTCAGTTGGCGACACGACTCTGGTCTCCCTTGGTGATCCATCCGGCGCGAAACCACTCAAAAAGCAAGAGGGCAAGCTCCTCGTGTTCGAACGCGGCTTGACAGGCCGTGGCCCCGGCCCGGCGCACGTTGGCGAACTCGGCGAGCCAGCCGCGTACCGAGCGCCCGACCTCGAGCCTCTCGCCGTTGATATAGAAGTTCGCACCGCGATACAGCAGACGGGTCTTCGGGTCGACGCTGAGACCGTCCTTCAGGGCGCCCGCGAGAAAGCGCGTGCGGCTGGGCCGACTTGGCGGATCGAAGAAGACCTGCGCTTTCGGATCGGAAAAATAGCGTCCTGCGAAGGATTCAATCTCCTCCGAGGTCCAGCGGATCCTTGCGAACTGCTCGCTCAGTTGGGTCAGGAGATGCTGATCGATCTCGGCGGGTTCTGCTGTCGCCTTCCGGTTCGCATCCTGGTAGCGGCCAGGCAAAGTGGTTGCCTCAGAGCGGTCCAGAAGAAATTCCCGCGCGAGTTCCGTGAAGGTGGGCGCGCGAAAGCCGATCGAGTAGGTGGTACAGGCCCCCAGTGCGACACCCTCGTGGGCGATATGCGGTGGCAGATACAGCATGTCACCCGGCTCGAGAACCCATTCGCTTTCAGGCGTAAAATTCTTCAGGATCTTCAAGGGCACATCGTCGACCAATTCGAGCTCGTCTTGGACACCGATGCGCCAGCGCCGCTGGCCCTCGGCTTGCAAGAGGAACACGTCGTAGGAATCGAAATGGGGGCCCACCGAGCCGTGGTCCGTGGCGTAGCTCACCATGATGTCGTCCAGGCGCGTGTAAGGTAGAAAGGAAAATCGTTGCAGCAATTCGTCGACAGCCGGTACGTAGAGATTGACGCCTTGCACGAGGAGCGTCCAGTCGCGGCGCCGCGCCGGCAGTCGCCTAAGAGGGCCGGGAACGAGATTCCAGCGGCCCCCAAAAGAGGTGACGAGGCGTGACTCGACGTCGTCGCGCTGGGCGAGCGCCGTCAGTTCGGCCAACGAGACGAGAGGCTTGAACTGATCGAAGGCGCGCCGGATCAAAAGCGGCCGCCTCTGCCAGAAATCACGCAGAAAGCGCGCCACGGGAACGGTCCCGAACGATGCAGCATGGGGTCCGTTCGGTCGGGTCTTCGCAAGCATCGTCACATTATGCCATCGTGGCCGGTCGGCCAAAGCGAAATGCGTATAATCGGAGGACCATTTCTCGGGCTGCCTCATCATGAAAATCGCCAAAAACACCGTCGTCACGCTCACCTACCGGCTCACCGATGCCCAGGGCGAGTTCATCGAACAGACTGACGAGCCCATGGTGTATCTGCATGGCGGCTACGACGGTATCTTTCCCCGTATCGAAGAGGCGCTCGAAGGACACGAAGAGGGCTACAAATCCGACCTGCATCTGGAACCTGAGGATGCCTTTGGCGCCTATGACGCCGATCAGGTGCGCGTCGAGCCCCGCTCGAAGTTCCCCGAGCCGATCGAGATCGGTATGCGTTTTGAGGGGGTGCCGGAAGATCCCGAAGAGGACACCGAGATCCTGACGGTGACCGATCTGACCGACGACACGGTGGTGCTCGATGCGAACCATCCGCTAGCCGGAGTGGCATTGCGCTTCGCAGTCGAGGTGCTCGATGTGCGCGCGGCCAGCGACGAGGAAATCGCCCACGAACACGCCCATGGTGGCGGCCACGATCACGACCACGACGACCATGACCATGACCACGATCACGGTTCGGACGATCCTTCGTCGCTGCACTGAACCACGATCCTTCGGAGCTTTGTAACCGCACGTTACGGTGCGTGACGCTCAGAAGCCAAGGGGCCCGAATCCCGCAATCTCCGGTAACACAATGAAAGAGACTGAACCACCTCTTCGGACGTCTAATAAACGCATCCCAAACGGAGGTTCAGATGAAAAAAATCATTGCTCTCATCGTCGCGGCCGCAGCTCTTGGTGGCTGCGCGGTCTATCCGGCTCCCTATTACGGGCGCGCCTATGTTGAAGCGCCCGCCGTCGTCGTGGCTCCCCGGCCCTACGGCTACTGGCACTATTAGATTAGACCGGCTCGCGCGCTACCCCTGCGATCCGGGTACCAGCGCCTGGGCGAAACGACCCAATAGCCGCAGTGTGGGCGGACCCAGCGCGGGTGGGTCGAATCCGACGGCCTGATTGAAATGCTCCTCGGCCCGCTGCCGGGCCTTCTGGTAGATCGAGCCGCAGTCCTTGAAGGCTTGGTGGCCCGGCCAGTCAGGCGCAAGCAGTTCCAATGGCAACTGGGGATCGTGCAGCACGACCCGACGATAGGCGTGGACGAGCAGCGTGCACAGCAAAAAAGCGCGGGCCGGATCCAGGTCCCACGCGGGTTCCCGCAGGAACGGCTCAAAACGGGCGATGAAGGACCGGTAGCGCGCAGCGAGCGACTCGAGCGGCCAGTGGCGCACGACCAGATCCGCATCCGACAGTCCCGGTAAGCGCTCAGCCGCGCGTGCCTCGAAGACCGCCACGGCGCCAGTTAACCCCTGCGCGGCGATGATCTCGGCCAGGGGTTCGTGGGCCGCGCCCGGATGGCCATACAGGCCGACAGCCAGGGGCGCATAGCCTTCCCAGAGCAGATCTCGCTTCAGGTCGGCCCGTTGCTGGGCACTCAACTCCTGCGGCCAGGTCAAGACCAGGGTCCACATTCCATCCCAGGATGCAGCGGGCTGCCCGTAGATACGCCGATCGGCATGCTCGATGCGCCGCCGTCCTGCCGCACTGAGCGTGTAGAGGCTGCGCCGGCCGATGCGCTCGGCTTCGAGCCAGCCCTCGGTGCACAGCCGAAACACGCTCGTTCGCACCAGACGCTCATTG
The DNA here is from genome assembly GCA_903970305.1 of Rhodospirillales bacterium. Taxonomy (GTDB): domain Bacteria; phylum Pseudomonadota; class Gammaproteobacteria; order Burkholderiales; family Burkholderiaceae_D; genus BOG-994. Next base: position 23,998 of record CAJCID010000117.1, read on the forward strand.
ACCCCGAAGGGGGCCAACAACGCAATCAGGGATCCCAGCCAGATACCGGCTCCGTGCGGGGCGACGCTGTCCCCGAGGATCGTCACGAGAAGCGATTTGGCACGGATCGGCTCCTCGGCCTGGTAGCGCCTGAGCCACTCGTCAAAGCGTGCGTCCGACTGAAGATCCAAGACGTGTCCGAGCGATCGAGGGGGAACCAAAGTGCGCCTTTGCTGGAGTCACTCTCGAGCTCGGGGGTCAAAGGCTCGAAGCGATACAGCTTTTTGGCGCGGGCGTGTCATGATATGACACGGGTTTCCGTTTGACAAAACGTTTTTTGTATCGAATCATGCGCATTCCGAAGGAGACAACGATGTATGCACAAATGGTCGACACGGGCTTAAAGAGCCTGCGCGGGCTTGAGGACATGGATGCGCAGGAGCGCGCCTTCCAGGAGCGCGTCGATGAAGGGATCAAGATCGAGGCCAAGGACTGGATGCCCGCGGCCTACCGCAAGACGCTCGTGCGCCAGATCTCCCAGCATGCCCACTCCGAGATCGTGGGCATGCTCCCCGAAGGCAACTGGCTCACCCGCGCGCCCTCCCTGGAGCGCAAGGCGATCCTTCTGGCGAAGGTGCAAGACGAGGCCGGCCATGGTCTGTATCTCTACAGTGCGGCTGAGACGCTTGGGGTGTCACGCGATCAACTCGTCGAAGATCTCCATGCCGGTCGGGCCAAGTACTCGAGCATCTTCAACTATCCGACCTTGAGCTGGGCCGATATCGGTGCGATCGGCTGGCTCGTCGACGGCTCGGCGATCATCAATCAGATCCCGCTGTGCCGCTGCTCCTATGGGCCCTACGCACGGGCTATGGTACGCATCTGCAAGGAGGAGTCGTTCCACCAGCGCCAGGGCTTTGACATCATGATGAAGCTCTGCCAGGGCACCCCCGAGCAGCGCGAGATGGCGCAAGATGCGCTGAACCGCTGGTGGTGGCCGGCGTTGATGATGTTCGGCCCTTCCGACGCGGAATCGGTCAACAGCGCCCAGTCGATGCGCTGGGGCATCAAACTGAACAGCAACGACGAATTGCGCCAGCGCATGGTCGATCAGACCGTGCCCCAGGCCGAGTTTCTGGGATTGACGGTCCCCGACCCCGCACTGCGCTGGAATCCGGAGTCGAATCACTACGATTTCGGTGCCATCGATTGGGACGAGTTCTACAACGTCGTCAAAGGCAATGGTCCTTGCAACAAGGAGCGTCTGGCTGCTCGTGTGGCCGCCTGGGAGGAGGGCGCCTGGGTGCGCGAAGCCCTGGCCGCCCACGCCGAAAAAAAGGCCCGGGCCGAAGCGGCCCAAGCGGTCCAAGCGGCATAGCACCGAGGAGAATCCGATGACCGAATGGCCCCTCTGGGAGGTATTCATCCGCAGCCAGCATGGACTGGCCCACAAGCACGTGGGCAGCTTGCATGCAGCCGACGCGACGATGGCCGTCAACAATGCGCGCGACGTCTATACCCGTCGGAACGAAGGCGTCAGCATCTGGGTCGTGCGCGCGGCCGATATCGTTGCGAGCAGCCCGTCGGACAAGAGTTCTCTGTTCGAGCCGGCCCACGACAAGGTCTACCGGCATCCGACCTTTTTTCCGATGCCCGCTGAAGTGAAGAACCTGTAGGACAGGACCTGATGGACGCTGGCCTTGATCCCGCAGTCACCCTGTTCGAGTTCCTGGTGCGCCAGGGCGACACGACCCTGATCCTCGCGCAGCGGCTCGTCGAATGGTGCGGACACGCCCCGGCTGTCGAGGAGGACATGGCCGTCTCGAACGTCGCTTTGGACCTCCTGGGCCAGACCCGGCTCTGGTATGCCTATGCCTGCGAAGTCGAAGGGCGGGGCAGAACCGAAGACGACCTCGCCTTTCTGCGCGATGCCCCCCGTTGGCGCAACCTCCTCATGGTCGAATTGCCGAACGGCAATTATGCCGACACGATGGTGCGGCAACTCATCTTCGATACCTGGCACTACCTGTTCCTCGAGAGTCTGCAGTCGTCTTCAGATGCGCGCATCGCGGAGATTGCGGCGAAGTCACAGAAAGAAGTGACCTACCACGTGCGGCGCAGTGCCGATCTCGTCGAGCGCCTGGGTGACGGCACGCCAGAAAGCCATCAAAAGACCCAGGATGCCTTGGAGCGCCTGTGGCCTTATACCGGGGAATTCTTCGAGAGCGACGTGCAGGATGACCGCGCGTGTGCGCTGGGTCTGTCCGCCGCGCGCGCGAGTCTTAAACCGGCCTGGGAGGCGCATCTCGAGGAGGTCCTTGCCCGAGCCACGCTGGTGCGACCCGCGACAGGCTGGATGCATTCGGGGGGACGCTCGGGCCGGCATACCGAGCACTTGGGCTACATCCTCGCCGAGATGCAGTTCCTGCCCCGTGCCTATCCGGGGGCCAGATGGTAGTCGAGGGCTTGGTCCTACCCGGGCAGGACGAACCGGAAGGTGCCATCGCAAGGCGCGTGGCCAAGGCCTGGGCGGCCTTGGCGCGCGTCACCGACCCGGAGATTCCGGTCCTCTCGATCGTGGATCTGGGTATCGTACGCAAGATCACCGAGAACGACGGAACGCTACACGTCACGATCACGCCCACCTACTCGGGGTGTCCTGCGCTTCGCATCATCGAGAGCGCGGTGAGAGAGGCCCTGAGTGCCTCTCTACTTGGGCCTTGCGTCGTCGAGACGGCCTTGGCGCCGGCTTGGACGACCGACTGGATGAGCGCTGCAGGGCGCTCAAAGCTGCGCGAATACGGCATCGCGCCACCCGCCCAAAAGGTCGTTGACGTCTCGGGGCTGAGCCGGCGCCACACCGCCCCCCATGTCCCCTGTCCGCGCTGCTCGAGCCTGCACACGGAGCTTTTGAGCCAATTCGGCTCGACCGCATGCAAGGCGCTCTATCGGTGTTGCGACTGTCTCGAGCCGTTCGACTATTTCAAGTGCCACTGAAGTGGCTTCTTCGCAGAGCACCTTCCATCGCCTGCGCATCGCGCATGTCGCGCCCGAGACGCGTGAGGCGCTCGTCGTCTCCTTGGATGTGCCCGATGAGTTGCAGGATGCCTTCGTCCACCGGGCGGGCCAGCATCTGACACTGCGAACCCAAATCGACGGGGCCGAGGTGCGGCGCTCCTACTCGATCTGTTCACCCGAGGGTGAGACTCCGCTACGCGTGGCGATCAAGCGTGTCGCAGGAGGGCTGTTCTCGAACTGGGCCCAAGAGCACCTGGCAGCCGGCATGACGCTCGAGGTGATGCCGCCTGCCGGAAACTTCACACTCCCCGTGGCACCCGCAACGGCCCGGCACTACCTCGCCTTCGCCGCGGGCAGTGGGATTACGCCCATCCTCTCGATCCTGAAGACCACGCTCGCCACCGAGCCCGAAAGCCGCATCACGCTCGTCTACGGCAACAGGGCATCGGGTAGCGTCCTCTTCAAGGAAGAGCTCGAAGATCTGAAGAACCGCTACCTGGGCCGGCTCAATCTCGTGTTCGTCCTCTCGCGCGAGCGTCAGGACATTGATCTGTTCAATGGCCGCATCGATCGCGCCAAGGTGGACGACCTGTTTCGCGTTTGGATCAATCCCAAAGATATCGACCTCGTCTTCGTCTGCGGTCCCTTCGGGATGATGGAGGCGGTGCGCGATGCGCTCACCGGTCATGGCTTTGACGCCCAGCGCGTGAAAATCGAGCTTTTTGCGACCAGCGCCACCCAGGCCAGGCCCGCCTTGCGCCACCACTCGATTGCCGGTGCCGATGAGTGTGAAGTGACGATCATCCAGGATGGCCGCACGACATTTTTCGGGATGAAAAAAGATGGGCAGAACATTCTCGATGCGGCACTCGCCCAGGGGATCGAGCTACCCTATTCGTGCAAGGCGGGCGTGTGCTCGACGTGTCGCTGCAAGCGCGTCGAAGGCGAGGTCGACATGGATGCCAATTTCGCGCTTGAGGATTATGAACTGGCACGCGGCTTCGTGCTCGCCTGCCAGAGCTATCCGGTTTCCGACCGGGTCGTTCTCGACTACGATTCCGAAACCTGAAGCCCCGCGTACCGATGTTCTTCCTCTCCATCTGAAAGGGAACCTGACTTGCCCGAAAGCTCAAACGTCCAACCCCCCACCGATCCGCAGGCGCTGGCAGAGGCCGTGGGCGAGCACATGTTCAAGAGGGATCTCGCCAGCCAGCTGCTGGGCATGAAGATCGAGTCGATCGGCCCGGGCGCAGCGCGCCTGTCGATGCGGGTCCGCCCGGACATGCTCAACGGTCACCGTATCTGCCATGGCGGCTTCATCTTCACCCTGGCGGATAGCTGCTTCGCTTTCGCGTGCAACAGCCGCAATCACAGCACCGTCGCTGCCGCCTGCATGATCGACTTTCTCGCGCCGGCCGAGGAGGGGGATCTGTTGATCGCACAGGCGCAGGAGCAGTCGCTCGCGGGGCGCTCGGGAGTCTATGACATCGCCGTCAGCCACGCCGACGGTCGTACGATCGCCCTGTTTCGGGGCAAGTCGCGCCGCATCGCCGGCGAAGTTCTTGGCAACGCACCCCAGACTCTGGCCTAAGGCGATCCAAGGAGCCAAGGCTCGCCCACCGAGAAGGAGACAACGATGCTCAATCCAGCCCGTAGCACGCCAGAACTCGAGCCGATCGAGACCGCCAGCCGCGACGAGCTTAGGGCGCTGCAGCTCGAGCGTCTGAAGTGGTCTCTGGGTCACGCCTATGAGCACGTCGAACACTACCGGCGCCGCTTCGACGCAGCGGGCGTGCATCCCTCCGACTTGAAGGAACTCACCGATCTGGGCCGCTTTCCGCTCATGACCAAGAGCGATCTGCGCGAGAACTATCCGTTTGGCCTGTTCGCCGTGCCGCGCGAGAAGGTGCTTCGCATCCACGCCTCGTCGGGCACGACGGGCAAGCCCACTGTCGTGGGCTATACGGCGCGCGACCTCGATATCTGGGCAGGACTTGTCGCGCGCTCCATTCGGGCGGCCGGTGGACGCCAGGGGGACATGGTCCATATCGCCTATGGCTATGGGCTCTTCACCGGGGGGCTAGGCGCGCACTATGGCGCCGAGAGGCTCGGTTGCACGGTCATCCCGATGTCGGGCGGCCAGACCGAAAAGCAGGTGCAACTGATCCAGGACTTCAAGCCCCGCATCATCATGGTCACGCCTTCTTATATGTTGGTGCTCCTCGAGGAGATGGTGCGCCAGGGCTTCGATCCGCGGGCCAGTTCGCTGCGCATTGGTATCTTCGGCGCCGAGCCTTGGACCAATGCGATGCGCGCCGAGATCGAATCGGCCAGCGGCATCGATGCCGTGGACATCTACGGACTCTCCGAGGTGATGGGTCCGGGCGTGGCGAGCGAGTGCGTCGAGACCAAGGACGGCCCTGTCATCTGGGAGGACCATTTCTATCCGGAGATCATCGATCCCGAGTCCGGCCGCGTCTTGCCTGACGGCGAGGAGGGCGAACTGGTCTTCACCTCCCTGACCAAGGAGGCCTTCCCCGTGATCCGATACCGCACCCGCGATCTGACGCGGCTCCTGCCACCGACCGCGCGCTCGATGCGGCGCATGGACAAGATCACGGGCCGCTCGGACGACATGCTGATCATCCGCGGCGTCAATCTGTTTCCGACCCAGGTCGAAGAGATGATCTTGCGCAACCCAGAGCTTGCACCCCACTATCAGTTGATCATCACGCGCGAGGCCCACCTCGACGCGCTGGAAATCTTGGTCGAGATGCGCGAGCCGGCCTGGGTGGCCTCGACAGACGCCCAGCGCGATGCAGCAGCAAACGCGCTGCAGCATCACGTGAAGGCTTATATCGGCGTCAGTGCCACGGTCCGCGTTGTGGCACCGAACGCGATCGAGCGCACCGCAGTGGGCAAGGCGCGGCGCGTGGTGGACCAGCGCAAGCGCCAGACGGTCTAGCCCCGCTCTAGCCCGTCACGGGCGAGCCCAGCGCCTCTGCGACGAAGACGAGCCGGTCCTGACCCCAGAAGAGTTCGTCGGAGACGATGAAACTGGGTGCACCGAAGACGCCCCGGGCGACTGCCGCCTCGGTATGGTGTTTCAAGCGCTCCTTGACAGCAGGATCGGCCACCATCTTGGCGAAGTCCTCGGGGTCGAACCCGTGCCCGTCGAGCCATGCGCCCAGCACGGCCGGGTCTCCAAGATTGCGTTCTTCTACCCACATGCCCCGAAAGATCAGATCAAGGTAGTCGGCAAAGCGCAGCTCGCGCATCTGATACCCCACCGCCCCGCGCATGAGCGTGAGGGTATTGATCGGGAAATGGGGATTCTGACGGAATGGGACACCAAAGCGGCGCGCCCAGCGCTTCAGGTCTTCATTCATCCATTGACCTTTGGCAGGGATCTGGGCCGGACTGTGATTCCCCGTAGCCTGGAAGACCCCGCCAAGCAGAATCGGCGTCCAGACGATGGACGCCTCGGTGCGCGCTGCAATGCGGCGTAGTTCGTGATACGCGAGGTAGGTGTAGGGGCTGCCGAAATCGAACAGGAACTCGACGGAGGTGCTCATGAGGCGCTCCAGAAGGGGGGTGGGCAGACGCGAAGACCTCTGGTGCCCAAGCTCACCAGGTCTCGCTCCAGGGGCGCAGGTCCAGTTCGTGGGTCCACGCAGAACGCGGCTGGCTGTGGAGCTGCCAGTAAGCCTCGGCAATCGCCTGGGGGTCGAGGATGCCCTCACTGTCCTTTAACGCATAGCGCTCAGGGAAGTTCTCCTTGATCCAGGCCGTATCGATCGCTCCATCGATGACCGGATGGGCGACATGGATCCCCACGGGCCCGAGCTCGCGCGCCATGCTTTTCGCAAGCGCGCGCAAGGCATGCTTGGCGCCTGAGAAGGCGGCGAAACCCTCGCGGCCCCTTAAGCTCGCCGTCGCACCCGTGAAAAGGATCGTGCCATGGCCCCGCGGGACCATCACGCGCGCCGCCTCGCGCCCCACCAAAAAACCCGCGAAGGCGGCCATCTCCCAGACCTTGCGGTAGACCCGTGCGGTGGTGTCTCGGATCGGGAAACGCACGTTGGCGCCGATGTTGAATACGACGACTTCCAGGGGCCCGATGTCTTGTTCGATCTGGGCGAATAGACTCACCACGGCCTCCTCGTCGCGCGCGTCCGAGCCGAATGGGTGGACGATCCCTCCCTCGGCCTCGATGGAAGTGACGAGATCGGCAAGACGCGCGAGTTCACGGCGCGTCACGCACACCCGAAAGCCTTCCCGGGCGAAGCGCCGCGCGATGGCGCCCCCGGTGGCATCCCCGGCCCCGACGATGAGCGCCGCGCCTTCGCTCATCGTCTTGCCTTATCGCCATGAGTACCGGCAATGACAAGCGTCGTGACTTCGGCACGGCACGTGGGGAAGGCGCAATGAAATCCGACCAATAGCACAGGACGCATATCTTCCTTGAGAGGTATTCCGAGAGGCGATTATCACTCACGTTCGGCCCCGCACCCTAGGTCTACCCCGGATGGGCGCGCTCTCCCGAGGGTGCTAAGCTCGCCGTGAGCGGGTGCCAGCGCTCGGATCGGCCGCGGAACCAGCCCCTCAAAGGTACAACAAAAGGAGAGAAAAGATGAACCAGTTCGGACAGTGGAGCCTGAAAGGAGCAGTCGTTCTCGGGGCCTTTTGCGCGGGGGTGCTCTATGCGCAGAATCCTGGTTTGCAGCGCACCATCGTCGAGCGTGCCGATGTCTCGGTGCCGGGGCGCGAGGCGGTCGTGGCACGCGTTGAGATCGCTCCGGGCGTGACCGCGGGACGGCACACCCATCCTGGAGATGAGGTGAGCTACGTCCTCGACGGTGAGGTTGAGTTGCTCGTCGAGGGTAAGCCTGCCCAGCTGGTCAAGGCGGGGCAGGCCTTCGTGATTCCGGCTGGTGTCAAGCATGATGCGCATAACCCCGGTACGGTGCCGGTGAAGCTCGTGGGCGTTTATGTCGTCGACAAAGGTCAGCCGCTTGCAACGCCGGCGCCCTAAGCCCTGCCGAAAGGCCGGCCGCGACCCCGTCTGGATCGCGATGCTCGTCTCGGCACGGGTTCGGTCTTTTGAAAGGGTGGGGCGGGCGGCGTCGCTCGCGCTGATGCTCGGGCTGGTGCTCGGGCCGGTGCTCGGCCTTTTCGTGCCGGCAGCAGGCGCCCAGACGGCCTCGGCGCTGGATCGCATCGCCACCGCCCAGGTACTGCGGGTGTGCACGACCGGCGATTACCGCCCCTTCAGTTATCGCGAGGAGGACGGGTCCTATTCGGGTCTGGATATCGAAGTCGTTGGTCAGATCGCCCAGGCCTTGGCGGCGCGCGTCGTGTTTGTGCCGACGACCTGGCCCAACTTGATGCGCGATTTCACGGCGGGACAGTGCGACATGGCCGTCGGGGGCGTGTCGGTGTCGCTGGAGCGCCAGAAGCAGGCCGCATTCTCTGAGCCCTACCTCGTCGATGGCAAGTCGGCCATCGCGCGCTGCGCCGATCTGGCGCGCTTCACCGACCTGGACTCGATCGACCAGAGCTCGGTAAGGGTCATCGAAAATCCGGGTGGCACGAACGAGCGCTTTGCGCGCGCGCGCCTGAAGAGGGCCCAGCTGCGTATCCATACCGACAACCTCTCGGTCTTCGACGAACTCGTGGCCGGCCGCGCTGATGTGATGATCACCGACACCTCCGAGACGTTGGTACAGCACAAATTGCATCCTGAACTATGCACCGTGAGCGCCGATCATCCTTTCCAATATGGCGAGAAGGCCTACCTGCTGCCGCGTGACGACCTGGCGTTCAAAGCCTTCGTCGACCAGTGGCTGCACCTGGCACGCGCCAATGGGACGCTTGCGGCGATCTCGAACAACTGGCTCAAATGACCGGTGCTCGAGCGCTGCTCGAGCGGGCCGAGCCCGGCGATGCCGAGGCGATCGCGCAGGTGCACGTGAGCAGTTGGAAGGCCGCTTATGCGGGCATTTTGCCGAGCGCCTATCTCACCGCGCTCTCGGTGGAGGCCCGTGCCACGCTCTGGCAACGCTCAATCGAGGCAGGGGTGCCAGAGATCTGGGTTGCCCGCCTGGGTTCTCGGCTGGAGGCATTCGTGGCATTCGGCAAGTGCCGCGACGAGCTGGTGGTGGGCCAGGTGGGAGAGATCTGGGCGATCTATGCGCGCAGGTGCGCCTGGGGGATGGGCCTTGGGCGTTCCTTGTGTGAGCGTGCGCTCGAGCGCCTCACCGAGGACGGCTTTGAACGTGTGTCCCTCTGGGTCTTCGAGAACAACCCGCGCGCGAGGCGCTTCTACGAGGGGGCTGGTTTCGAGGCGGAGCCTGCCTCGGTCAAGACCTTCCCGATTGCGGGGATCACCGCTCGCGAAATCCGTTATGCTCGCCAGTTGGGCGCCCTGGCAGAGTCCTCCTGACCGAAGAGGCCAGGCGCGCGCCGCTCAGACGATCGAGGTGACCTATGTTGTCGAATCCCCGGCGCAGGCAGCTTCTGGCAGGACTCGCCCTGGGTGGCGTCGGTCTGCTCGGACTTGCCCCCTGCGCGGCCGCGGCCAAGACGCGCCTCATACTCCTCGGAACCGGCGGCGGGCCCACTCCCAAGAAGAACCGTTCGGCCCCAGCGCAGGTCATCCTCGTGGACGGTCAGGCCTATGTGATCGACTGTGGCAACGGGGTGGGGCGCCAGCTTGCCGCGGCGCAAGTCCGGTTCTCTGCGATCTCGAACGTCTTCATCACGCACCATCATTCCGACCACAATGCCGACTATGGAAACCTGCTGCTTTTGGCCTGGGAGACTGATCTGGCCCATCGCGTGGACACCTGGGGCCCGCCACCGTTGACGAAGATGACGGAGTTGTTCTTGCAGCTCAATGACTACGATATCCAGACCCGCATCGTCGACGAGGGGCGCGTGCCGCTTGCCCCTTTGATCGTGCCGCACGAGATCACGGCCTCCGGTGTGGTCATGGAGGACGCACGCGTGAAGGTGAGCGCGGCGCTCGTGCACCATCCGCCCGTCGTTCCCGCCTTCGCCTATCGGTTTGATACCGCGGACCGCTCCATTGTGATCTCGGGAGACACCTCGCCATCGGAGAGCCTCGTCGCGCTCGCCAAGGATGCTGACGTCTTGGTCCACGAGGTCATGCATCTGCCCTCCCTGGAGAAGCTGATCGCCGCAGAGCCCAATGCCGTGCGCCTGAAGGAGCATCTGTTGGCCGCGCACACGTCCTGCGAGGACGTCGGCCGCATCGCGACGGCGGCTGGCGTGAAGACGCTGGTGCTGTCGCACTTCGTGCCGGGAGGGTACCCCTTTCTCGAGGACTCGGTCTGGCTGGAGGCGGTCCGGCCTTACTTCTCGGGCGAGGTCATCGTCGGACGCGATCTGCTCGAGATCTAGCTTCGCGCCCACCCATACAGTCGGCGCGGGATCCGTGGGCTCCGCGCTACGCTGCCGATCAATCAAATACGACCAATTAAATCGCTTGCTATTTAATAGTGTGCTAACTATAATGGTCGAATGAAAGCCCTGACCGACACCCCTCTGGATATTGGCGGAGCCTCGTTACTGCTTGAAGACCAGCTGTGCTTTGCGCTCTATTCCACGGCGCTCAAGATGAATCAGGTCTACCGGCCGTTGCTCGAGCCCTTGGGGCTGACCTATCCTCAGTACCTGGCGATGCTGGTCCTCTGGGAACACCAGCGGCTATCTGTCTCGGAGATCGGCTCGCGGCTTTTTCTCGACTCGGCCACCCTGACCCCGCTGCTCAAGCGCCTGGAAGCGCAGGGCATGGTGCAGCGGACCCGGTCCCGTGAGGACGAGCGTCAGGTGATCGTGAGCCTCACTGCGGCCGGTCGGGCCTTAAAGCGCAAGGCTTGGAAACTGCCCTTCGGGGTCTTCTGCGCGGCTGGCTGCACGCTCGAAGAACTGAGCGCCATCAAGAGTCGCTTAGAGACCCTGCGGGACCACCTGGATGCGGCTTCCTCCGCTTGACCGATCGATTGCATTGCCGGTTCGGGGCGGCTGGCGCCATTGAAATCGCTCCCTGGAATTCTTTTTTGGGCTCTAACATTTTTGGAAAGGTATGACATGAATCTCGAAAAAACACTCTATCGCGCACAAGCGACTGCTACCGGTGGCCGCGAAGGTCGCGCTGTATCCTCAGATGGCGTGCTCGATGTGAAGCTGACGACGCCCAAGGAACTGGGCGGCGCCGGAGCCGTCGGGACCAATCCGGAGCAGCTTTTCGCGGCGGGCTATTCGGCCTGCTTCATCGGCGCGCTCAAGGTCGTCGCCGGCCAGGCCAAGGTGGCGCTGCCGGCCGATACGTCGATTACCGGGACGGTTGGCATCGGTCCGATTCCCCACGGATTTGGCATTGAGGTGGAACTGAAGATTGCCCTGCCGGGCCTGGAGAAGGGCATCGCCGAGGAACTCGTCCACAAGGCCCATCAGGTGTGCCCGTATTCGAATGCCACCCGCGGCAACGTGAACGTGACCTTGACCCTGGTCTGATCAAACGGTGCGCCCCATCGCGTGAAGCCTGGCGGTGCCACGCCGATGGCTGACTCAGAGGGCTGACTCAGAGGGCTGAAGAGAGGGCCTAGGCGAGTGCTTGGAAGACTGCTGAAAAGAGGGTTCAAACTTCAGGTTTGAACCCTCTGTGGTCTTACTCTTCCTGGGTACGCTAGCGCACCAACAGGTCATCGGCGTACGCGCTGATACGAGCGCCAAAGGAGAAGGGCCTGTCCTATTTCGCGCGTCCCCCACCGCGCCCCGCGCCACGCCCCTACGCGAACGACTGGACTCGATCCGAGGTAGGATGCAGGCATCATGAAGCCCTGCGACCCCGTCCGATGCACGTGCATCGGGTAAGTGGCCTGTCAGTCCGAGGACCGCCTGATCGAGAGAATCCTCGGTCGGCCTACGCGTTCTTGCTTTTTATCGAGGCCAATCATGCCCCCTTCTTTTAGCGCACCCGCTCTGCGCGCCACCGGCGGGATCTTCTATGGGCTCTTCTTCTTTCTGACGGCCTGCACCGTCACGCCGCTTACTCCTGCGATTCCCTACGAGACCGTGGTGGCCAGCCCTGCGCGAACGGAGCGCGATCGCAGCGAGGACGCGGGCCGAAAACCCGTGGCGTTCCTGGAGTTCTCCGGCGTAAGGCCTGGCATGCGCGTGCTCGACATCTGGTCCGGCGCGGGCTACACCTCGGAACTGCTCGCCCTCGAGGTCGGGCCCACGGGTCATGTCTGGGCGCAAAACGACAAGCCCTCCAAGCGACTCGAGGAGCGGCTCAGCGAGCATCCCCAGGCCAATCTGGAGCAGGTCATCGCCTCCTATGACAATCCGGTCCCGGCGCAGGCCAGCGGGCTCGACCTGATCACGATCGTCATGTCCTACCACGACATCGCGGCCCTGCCCGTCGATCGCGCGCGCATGGATGCCCAGCTGTATGCGGCGCTGAAGTCAGGAGGACACCTGGTCCTGATCGATCATTCGGCCCGTGCCGGCTCGGGGACCTCCGACAGCGCCAATCTGCACCGGATCGACGAGGCTCTGGTCAAGGACGAACTCGCCCGCGCCGGTTTCCGGCTCGAAGCGCAAAGCGATTTTCTGCGCAATCCGGACGATCCGCGCGGCCAGGCCTTCTTCGACATGCAGATCCCCTCGGACAAGTTCGCCCTGCGTTTCGTCAAAGGGTAGGGCGCCTGCAATCTGCGTCGTCGGAACTTGTTTTTCGGCGCTTCGCCTCCATGTGCCCCGCAGGCGGGTTCAACGCTTGGGCGACGGGAGAACGACCGGTATCGTTTCCGGGAAGCTCTGCCCGGTTGATCGAGCCCGCAGACAAGGGTGAGTACGGATGAAATTCAAGGACTATTACGCGGTGTTGGGTGTCGAGCGCGATGCGAAGCCCGAGGACATCAAGAAGGCTTATCGCAAGCTCGCCCATAAGTACCATCCGGACGTCTCGAAGCTCGCCGATGCCGAGGATAAGTTCAAGGAGCTCGCTGAGGCCTACGAGACTTTGAAGGATCCCGAGAAGCGCGCCGCCTACGATCAGTTGGGATCGCACCGTCCCGGACAGGAGTTCGAGCCGCCGCCGCACTGGGCCGATCAGTTCGATAGCGCCGGCATGGGTTTCGAGAACATCGATCTGGCCGACATCCTGGCCGGGCTGCACCGCGGCCGTACCGGTGGCCGAGCCGGCGGGCGTTCGCGCGGACCGGCGATGCCCATTCCGGGCGAGGACTACGAGACGAGCGCGCAGATCACCCTCGAAGACGCCTTCCATGGCAGAGAAATAGACCTTGATCTCGTCATGCCCGAACTCGACGAACAGGGCATGACGCGCCGCTCGACGCGGCACTTTCGCGTGCGGATTCCCAAAGGTGCCGCGGACGGACAGCGGCTACGGCTATCCGGCAAGGGCGCTCCCGGATTCAACGGCGGCCGACCCGGCGACTTGTACGTCAACCTCGTTCTGGCGCGCCACCCCCTGTTCCGGGTCGTCGGCAGCGACCTTTATCTGGACCTTCCGCTGGCCCCCTCCGAGGCCGTACTGGGTGCGACGGTGGTCGTGCCGACGATGGAAGGACAGGTGGAGTTGAAGGTTCCGCCCAATACGCGCGCCGGGAACACCCTGCGACTGACCGGCAAGGGCATGCCGCGTGCCGGCGGGGCAGGAGATCTGTATGCCGTCGTCCAGATCGCCGTACCGAAGGCCTCTACCGATGCCGAGCGCGAGCTGTATCAGAAGCTGGCCGAAGTCTCAGAGTTCAAGCCCAGGGCCCATTTCTCCTAGAGAGCCCCCTATGCGCATTGAAATCGTCCATACCACCACGGTCGAAGAAGTTCGACGCTACACGCTCGCGGAGGTCGCAGAAGGTTCGGGTCTGACTGAAATCGAGCTACGCGAACTGGCTGAGACGGGTGTCTTGGAGCCGCTTGAGCACAGCGGTGGCCAGTGGATCTTCTCGGGCAGAAGTCTCTGGCTTGCGCGCACTGCGCGCCGACTGCGCATGGACTTCGAACTGGATGCATCGGGAGTCGCGCTGGCCGTGCAGCTGATCGGTCGCATCCGCGAACTCGAGGACGAGATCCGCCTGGCCCAGGCACGAATGCCCAAGGGCCCCTACTGAGGGGGCCACGCCGCGCGCGCCCAAAAAAATCGGCCCTTGCACGGGCCGATCCAGGGTCAGGCGTTTTGACGACGTTTGACTTAAGGCTTGGGCTGGGCTTCGCCGCGAGGAATCTCGCCTGCCTTTTCAGCAGCTTTGGTATCGGCCTTGACGGCTGCACGATTGGCAGTCGACTTGGTCGTGTCCTTGTTCATGGTATCCGAAGCGTCGCCACGGGGAATCGCATCGGCCTTGACTGCAGCCTTGGTGTCGGCCTTGACGGCCGCACGGTTGGCAGTCGACTTGGTCGTGTCCTTGTTCATCGTGGGCGATGCGTCACCGCGGGGGATCGCCCCCGACTTTTCCGCATCCTTGGCTTCGGCCTTCACTTGAGCACGAGTCTTCGGAGCAGATGAATCATCTTGCGCGAGGACCGGTTGAACCGACACAAGCGCGAAGATCGTTGCAGGCAGCAGAATGGAAATGGCTTTCAATTGTTTCTCCCGTTATGGTGTTACAAAACCGAAGCTCGTTTTGAGCGGGCCCAGATACCTCTCATCCTTCACAGCAGATGCGCTTAACATGAATCGTCAAAGGCACACGCCTATAACGATTATATTCCCGACGCGGTTGACGTTGCCATTTCGAGCGCGGCAGTGTCGCGTTCGCGCCTCTGGCGCCGCTGGCCAGGGTCTGAATCGTGGCGAAGGTCCTCTCGAGGGGGACGGTTCTTGCTTTTCGACCGTCCGCATTATGCGGGTCTTGAGCGGTACGGGCAAGTCGCCCGCCGGCGGACGTCCTAAAGCCGGGTGGAGTGGCCGTGCTTGGGGCTTGGCGCCAGGCTTCGCGGTGCGCGAACCCGCAGCGCGGGGCGCGAGCCCCATTCCTTCCTTTTGCCTCGTTACAGATTCAGGCGCGACACCTTAGTGCCCGCGATGGTCGCGTTGGCCATCAGGCCCTCGTTAGTCACCACAAAACCAATCACAGGTCCGAGGGCAGTGGTGAGATCGACATCCCCGTTGGCACCGAGCTTGAGAACCGCAACCGAGGCGTCGGCACCGGCGGTCCAACCATTGCCCGCCCGAAACCGATCAAGCGCGTCCTGGGTCATGAACAAGAAGAAGACGGCCTTCGATTGCGCACCCAGCTGCAGCCCGAACGATCCGCTTGCTGTGCTGTAGTAGGCGATCGGTGCGCCGCCGATGCGCAACTCACCTTCGCCATACTCGCCGCCCACGCCCAGACCCGCTGCGATCACCGAGGGGAAGACCAGGATGCCACTCGACTTGCTGACGAGCTCGCGCGAGCCGCGGGCATTGGCGTAGAGCCGGGCCAAGGATTCAGTCGAGGCGATATCAAGCTGGTGCCGTCGCTCGGCCGGATTGGAGGGCTTGTCCGTCGAGGTGGTGGTGCAACCACTGGCCACCCAGCCCAGCGAAGCAGCCGCGCCGATCAATAGGGTTCTTCGTTGCATCGTGTTCTCCTTGAGTGCGTGTTACGTTCACAATGGAATCGACCGTCGCTTCGGAGCTGGCGCATCCCACGGTCCGAGCGGCCGATTGCCTCTCGAGATGAGACGCGCGAGGCGGCGGCCTCTTGCATTTGGATCGATTTGGCGCGAATAGTTCGGCCCTGGACCAGCGCCCCGGTCAGATTGAAGGAATTCACTATGACAAAAACCTATTCAAACCAGATAGATAGGAAATGAATCAATAAAATGCTTGAGGTGTTTGGGCGACCTCGGCACTGTTAGGGCCGTCTGGCACGGAACGTCTTGCGGCGAAGCTCCGGGGCTTCCTCTTCTACCTTGAGCGGGGCGCTTCGGGCCGAGCCTGGCTTCTGAGCGGCGCTCGCCCCCGAAGTCCTTCTCGTGCGTTCTGAACTCTTAGGAGCCGCAGTTCTCAGCGATGCGCTGCTGGGCCAGCTGGCTCTGACGCTGCCTATCGTCGTCGTTCAGATAGATCTTCTCGCCCTGCTCATTGACGTTATAGAGTCGGCCTTGGCGGTTCAGCAGATCGAGCGAGGCCTGGGCGTTCAGGCAGGCATTGCGGCGCGCCTGAAGGGACTTGGCCTCGCGCTCCTCTTCCTGCTTGTGCAGATCGGCCTTTTTGGCCTGGCGCTCCCGAAACTCCTGGTCCTGAGCCTGCCAGCTCTGCTGCGTCGAGGCCGGGCCCTGATCGGGGGGACTCTTCGCCTGGGGCAACTCCAGCACCGACGCCTTGCCCGCACCCCCCGGGGGAGGGGCCTCGGAATAGTGGGTTACGCCCTGGCTGTCGACCCACTTATAGATCTGGGCGTAGGCGGGCCGCGCCGCGACCAGGATCAGAGCGAGGCTGAGTGTGACACCAAGCGCCATCCCATGAATGTTCCGAGACGCCAAGATCTGAGCCATTGCGACTGCTCCGCGAAGAAATGAAGGCGTCCAAGCCTTGATCTCGGCTGGTGCCGCCCCTTGTGGGTCGATGCGGGGAGAACCTGCCAGACGTCCTCTCGATGACCGCAGGCGGAAGTGTAGCGAAGCGCTTGGTGCGGGTCACGCCTTTCCGCCAAGTTTGTTCTGCCCTTCAGGGACCGCTGCTCTGGGGTTTCCCGGGAGCGACCGGGAGCCACTTTCGGGCCTTCGGCTAGCTGGCCCTGATTTTGCTCAATGACTCCGGTAGCGTGTTGCGGCAGCCGAAATATCTTGGTTCAGCAGGGGTCTGGTCCGCAAGTGACGTTTTTTTCACGTGGAGCGTCCAAAAGCGACAAGTTTGGTCGCTCCGTGTTCCGGTCCGGCTCCAACGGGAGTGGGCATGTGCTTTAACGAGGAGGATCCAATGTACGGCGAACGCGATTCTGCAACTGTGGAAGCTCTCATCAAGTCAGGAACGGATTTCACCACGCTCGCTGCTGTGCTGCTGCGCGTGCCGACCACCACCGATCCGACGATCAACAAGATGATCCGCCTTGCGCGCGTGATGGACTCCGCCATGGAGCTTTCGATCGCTCAGCTTGCGACGCCTTCGCAACAACCCAAAGAGATCGGCCAGATGATGTCGCGCAATGTGATCGTCGCCCAGCAACTGCAAAACGCTCTCGAAAGGGTCATCGCGACCACCCACAAGGAGTCCTGAAGCCGACGCGCCTGACCGGAGACACGGCAGGGGAGCGCGCGTCATCGGATCTTGCGCAGTCGCGCCACGTGCATCGGGTCGAGGTCGAGACCTGTAGAGGCATCGATCCTCAGCTTCGGTCCGATGCTGCCGATAAGTGTCCTGGACTCTCTTGTGTCCCACCTGAGATCTGAGTGGGTTTTCGCCGTATCGAGAAGAACCGATTTTCAGCCGAATGAAGTGCGGGTCTTCGCCAGGATGTCCCTTCAAGCCATGAATCATGTGTAGCCTGCCCTCGAGCGCGCCTCGACTGGTTGCGGAGTTGCAGAGCCAGAACGTCCGGGCCGAAGAACTGATGGTCTCCAACCCCCGCGAGGCTCTCGCCCTGGCGCGCGAGGCCCACGCGAGCGCATGCGCGCACGACATCACCCAGACGCAACCGACGAGCCTGTGGCTGCAGGGCATTGCGCTTGGGCTTCTTGCGCAGATGGAACAAAGCGACGCCTTGCTCACCGAGGCGACCCGGCTTGCCGAACAATACGGACAACCTGCCCTGCAGTTTCGGGCGATCAATGGACTGGCAACGAACGCGCATCAGCGCGGCGAGTACGGCCGAGCCTTCTCCCAATACCACCAGTATCTGTCCTGGGCGCGCCAGGCAGCCGATCCGCTCGCCGAGGCCCGCGCCTTGGGCAATATCGGCCTCTTGTTTCACGAGATGGGGGAATACGCCCGCTCGGCCGAGATCATCGAGCAAGTTCTGGCGATCGGGCGTGCGCTTGATCGGCCGCTCCTTTGTGTCGTGCAGGCGATCAATATGGGCCAGGCGCGCATCGATCTGCGTGAGTTCTCCGCGGCGCTTGACATCGTCGACTGCTGGCTGCCGGTCGCCCAACGTCATGGTTTCCAGGTTCAAGGGGTTCTGCTGCTTGCCGTGCAGGGTGCGGCCAAGCTGGGCCTGGGCCGCCCGGACGATGCCTTGAAGGATCTCGAGGCTGCCGTAGAGGAAGGGCGGCGTCTGGGTGACTTCCATGAAATCTGCGGTCCGCTCATCGATCTTGGCGAGGCCTACCATGCCGTCGGTCGCCACGACGATGCGCTCCAAGTGCTCAACGAGGCGGTCAGCC
The DNA here is from genome assembly GCA_903970305.1 of Rhodospirillales bacterium. Classification (GTDB taxonomy): domain Bacteria; phylum Pseudomonadota; class Gammaproteobacteria; order Burkholderiales; family Burkholderiaceae_D; genus BOG-994. Next base: position 42,361 of record CAJCID010000117.1, read on the forward strand.
GTTGCGATCAGGTCGATTCGCTCGCCCTCGAAGCCAAGGCGAGCCGTGTTCTGGTCAGCCTGCACCAGTCTTTGGGCCAGTTTGCCGAGGCGCTTGCGCATGCGCAGACCCTCCTCAGGTTGCAAGAGCACGTGCACACCGAGCGCATGAGCCGTCGCACGGAGGTGCTCGCCGTTGAATTCGAGATCGATCAGCTGCGCCAGAAAGCCGAACTCGAGCGGCAGAAGATGCAGGAGCTGCAACAGTCCAACGCGCTCTTGCATCGCCTCCAGGAAAATCTGCGGCACGAGGCCACCCATGACTATCTGACGGGTCTCTACAATCGCCGCTACTTCCTGCAGTTGCTCGAGGCCACGCTCGTGGCCTCCTTGGATGGCACGAGGCGTTTTGGTATCGCCTTTCTCGATCTGGACGGCTTCAAGCAGGTCAACGATACGCACGGCCATCCGGCCGGTGACGCCCTGCTCGTCGAGATTGCCCAGCGCGTCTTGCGCACGACCCGTTCGGGCGATGTCGCGGCTCGTCTTGGCGGCGACGAATTCGCGATCCTCTTGCACGACATCGGAACCGGCGAGGGCGTCCAGGGGCACTTTGAGAGGCTCGCCCAAAGCATCAGCGAATCCTTTCCCTGGCGCGAGGGCTGGGTGCGCTGCTCGGTCTCGGTGGGTGTGGCGATCTTCCCCCAGCATGGCCGCAGCGCTGCCGAACTGCTGCATCACGCTGACGCCGCGATGTATTGCCGAAAGCGCGAGCGCCAGGATTGTTCAATGAAGGGCGAGGATGCTTGATTCTTTCGCATCGGGCGGCGCGCACGGGCTTGGGGAAGTGACGCCAGGCTCCGGTCTTGAACGCGTCACGGAAAGCCAGAGCCCGCTCGGCCATGACCGTGTGCGCTTCGAGGAGGTTGCAGCGCCCTCTCCGACGGGGGGTGCAGGCGCCTTGCGCGCACCAGTTCTCTTCGGAGCCAAGAGCCGCTCGGGTCTGGCCTCGGCGCCCGCTTGGCTGTTCGTCGCCTTCTGGGCCTTTCTGTGCCTTCTGATCGTGATTGCGCTCTGGGTCTCGACCTTTTCCCGGATCGAGCGCATGCGCGCAGAGACGATCGCGCGCGCCAACGAGCGGGCGCGCTCGGCGGTCAACGCCTACCAGGGCTTCGTCGAACGATCGGTCAAGAACTCCGACCAGCTGCTCGAGATCGTGCGCTACCGCTCGATGGAAGGCGGAATCGATCTTGGCGCTCTCAAGGAGCGCGCGGGCTTTCGCGGCCAGGACTGGTTGGGAGTGGCGATTCTGGACGCCAATGCCCACTGCGTATCCGCCTCATTTGGCTGCGATCGGCGCCAAAGCTTCGAGTTTCGCGAGTACTTTCAATTTCACCGAGACCATCCCGAGGACGTGGCGCACCTGGGACTTGCCGTAGCGGGAATCAACGGTGGGCCATCCCACCCGACGGTGATCCATCTGAGCCGGCGCATCGTCGACGCGAACGGCCGCTTCGCCGGGGTTGCAGTGATCGCGCTGCTTGAACCGTATTTCACGCAGTTCTTCACCGGATCGAGCCTGTCGGATCCTGACTTCCTGGCCGTGATGGGAGAGGACGGCATCGTGCGGGCGCTGCGCGTGGGGCACGCCGACGTCGACACTGCAGGGTCGGCGATCAAGATGCCGGCCGCCATGCGAGGCAAGGAGGGTTCGACCCAGCTGCAGCCGGGCGAATGGGCAGCTTCACCCCAGTCGAGTCTCATCGCCTGGAAGCGCCTCGACCAGATTCCGATGTATGCGCTCGTGGGCCTGTCGGAGGATCATGTTCTCGCGGCCTGGGCCGAATCGCGGCAGAGCGCGCTCCACCAGGCGCTGCTCTGGACACTGGTGCTGATCGCGCTCGGCGGGCTCTCGAGCGTCCTGGCCTTGCGCTTTGTCTCCAAGCGGGTGCGCGAGGAAAGGATCCGTGCCGCCTATCGGGTCGCGACCGAGGGCACGCGCGACGGGCTGTCCTTTCTCGAGCCGCTCTACGACTCCGCGCACCAGATCGCGGATCTGGCCTTTGCCGATTGCAACGAGGCCGCTGCCAGCATGCTGGGGATGACGCGCCACCGACTGGTCGGGCGGCGTTGCGCCGAACTCCTCGACCCGGAGGGACTCGCCCGCACGCTGCTGCTTTTCGAGAGGGCCGCAACGGCAGGCCATCTCGAATTCACCCAGGCCGGCTGCGCGCTGGGTCCTCTGGATCCCGACACCCTTTGGGTCGAGCACCGCATTGTGCGCACCGGGCTCGGTTTTGCGGTGACGCTGCGCGATGTCACGGAAGGGGTTGTGCATCGTGATCAACTGGCGCAGATGGCCAACGAGGATCGTCTGACGGGCCTGCCGAATCGCAACTGGCTCGAAACCGAGGTGGGTGAGATGATCCGCGCCCGTGCCGGGGGCCTGGCCCAGTTCGCCCTCTTGTTTGTTGATTTCGATGGCTTTAAGCGCGTCAACGATTCGATGGGCCATTCTGCCGGAGACGAGCTCTTGCGCGCGGCGGCCAAACGCCTGGCGGTCCCGCTCGGTCCAGAAGACTCCGTCGTTCGTCTGGGTGGCGACGAATTCGTCATCCTCGTGCGCTCAGCGGTCAGCGAGGCGCCAGTGGCCGAGCTCGCCAACCAGATCGTCGCGAGTTTCCAGACCCCGTTTTGCCTCGCGCCAGGGGAGGTCAAGATTGGAGTCTCGATCGGGATCTGCCTGTACCCCGAGCACGGTGTGACGATGGAGGAACTGTTACGTAACGCAGACCTGGCCATGTATGAAGAGAAGGCCTCGCGCCGCGGGAAATTCCGCTTCTTCCGTCCGGAACTGTTCTCGGCGGTCCAAGAGCGCTTTGAGATGGAAGGGGCCTTGCTGAGCGCCATCGATCGCAATGAATTCGTGCTGCACTTTCAGCCGCAGTTCGCGATCGACTCGGGCCAGTTGATCGGATTCGAGGCGCTGGTGCGCTGGGTCCGTGCGGGCCGGGGCCTGATCTTGCCGGCTGACTTTGTTCCGGTAGCCGAGGAAGCGGGCTTGATCACCCGCCTGGGCGAACAGGTCATCGAGAAGGCCTGCCAGCAACTCGCCACCTGGCGTGCCCTGGAGTTGCCGGTCGTACCGGTCTCGGTGAACGTCTCGGCGATCCAGTTCCACCATTCGAATATCCGCAAGACCTTCGAGACCGCACTGGCGCGCTATCGTGTCCCACCGCAACTGATCCAGATGGAGATCACCGAGTCGTCCATGATCGGCAACGAGGCCGCAATCAGTGCGATGCTGCAGCAGATCCGGGGCTTGGGGATCAAGATCTCGGTCGACGATTTCGGCACGGGCTACTCATCGCTGTCCCAGTTGCAACAGCTTCGGGTCGATGCGATCAAGATCGATCGCAGCTTCATCTCGGCGATGCAGGCGTCTGCCGAGGGTGAGGTCTTTGTCCGGGCGATCATCTCGATGGCCCATGCTCTGGCCATGAAGGTCGTCGCAGAGGGCGTCGAGACGGCGTCCCAGCTCGAGTCACTGCGCCGCCTGCAGTGCGAGGCCGCGCAGGGCTTCTACTTCTCGAAGCCTCTGGCCGGAGCCCTCGCGACGGATCTCCTTCTGGATCTGTCCGAGGGCCGCCGCGCCCCCCTTCGGCCTGGCGGAACGGTCGCCTCCATGCCCGGACTGCTGCAGATGCCGGCGATCGGACCCTGGTGACCCCGAGGGGGTCAGTCCGACGCGTAGAGCGCACTGTAGCGCTCGCGTAGATCGCGCTTTAAGAGCTTGCCGCTCGGATTCTTAGGCAGGCTCGTCGTGAAGACGACCCGCTTGGGAACCTTAAAGCTGGCGAGGTGCGACCGGCAGTGTTCGATCAGTTCCGCCTCGGAGAGACTCTGTCCGGCCTTGAGCACCACGATCGCCGTCACGGCTTCGATCCATTGCGGATGACCGATGCCAACGACAGCCACCTCGGAGATCGCCCCCAGACGGTAGATGATTTCCTCGACCTCGCGGCTGGCGACGTTCTCGCCGCCGGTCTTGATCATGTCCTTCTTCCGGTCCACCACCGTGATGTACCCCTCGGCATCGATGGTCGCCAAGTCACCGCTATGGAACCAACCGCCGGCGAACGCGAGTTCGGTACGCTCCTCGTCATGGAAGTAGCCCGAGAGCAACTGCGGTGAGCGGTGCACGATCTCGCCGATTTCGCCGACCCCTACGTGCGTGCCATCGTCGCGAACGATGCGGGTCTCGACGTTGAGCGTGGCGCGCCCGGCTGAGCCGGCCTTGCGGAGCTGGTCCTCTGGCTTGAGCACCGTCGCCAAGGGCGCGATCTCGGTCTGCCCGTAGAAATTCCACAACCGCACCAGTTCGAGCCTGCGCTGCAGTTCGAGCAGGACTTCGACGGGCATGATCGAGGCGCCGTAGTAGCCCTTGCGTAGGCTAGACAGATCGGTGCTCTCGAACAGGGGCGAGCGCAGCAGGGAGATCCACACCGAGGGCGGAGCAAAAAACGAATTGACCCGATGCTCTGCGATCAAGGGGAGGACCTGCTCGGCAGTGGGCCGGCTCGTGATCACATTGGTTGCCCCGACATAGACGCCTGGACCCAGGAAGACATCAAGCTGGGCGCAATGAAACAGGGGCATGGCATGCAGCATGACGTCGGACTCGTCGATTTCACCGTCGACCAGGCAACTGACGTACTGCCAGATGACGGCACTGTGCGTGAGCATGGCACCCTTGGGCAGCGATTCGGTGCCGCTCGTGTAGATGATCTGGGCGAGGTCCCCGGAGGCCGCGGCAATCCCCAAGCCCACGCTTGGCGAGGCGGCCAAGTCCTCGAACGGGATGCAGCCCGCTGGTGATTCAAAGAGCGCCTCACTGGGTAAGCCGAGCAGGAGTTCGACGGCCGTGTCGTCGCGGCACGCGGCGCGGGCGGTCTCGAGAAACTCCTCGTCCACGCAGAGGATCTTCGCGCCCGCGTGGCGCAGGATATAGGCGATCTCGTGCGCCTTGAGCATGAAATTGATCGGCACCAGCACGGCGCTTAACTGCGGCAGGGCAAAGCGGAGCGCTGCGAAGGCGTGCGAATTGCGTGCGAGGACCGCCACCCGGTCGCCGGGTATGACGCCCTGCGCGATGAGCCCCGCCGCAAGCCTCGTGGTGAGCGCCTGAAACTCGGCATAGGTCCAGCGGACCGGACCGCAGACGATGGCGGTTTTGTCCGGATGGCGCCCTGCGGACCGGCGCAGGAGGTCGGCGATGTTCTGGCTTGAGAGCGCATGCTTGGTCATCATCTGTCTCCTGATCGGATGCTTGCTTTGGACTCTCGCGGTCCCTTGGGTGGCACTGCAGCACGTAAAGCCCACACCCTGGGGCCCTCTGGGCGGCCCTCTTCGGGTTTCTTCGGGTCCGATCCGAGGACTCGCTTAGTGCTCGGTCACGACCGCATGCACGGCGCGCCAGGCTCCCGCACGCTGCTCCAGCACGAACTCCTCCTGGGATTCGAAGCGGTAGGGTTTGCCTGACTGCTTGCCCTGCTCGAGGACTTCGGACTTGATGTAGACGCGGGCGCAGGCCGCGGCGTTCTCGCCTGGCATCGCCACCGCTTCGAGGGTCAGGCGGCGCTGGCTGAAGTTCTTGAGGTCACGCAGGGCCTGGGTCGTACTGCTTGCGAATTCTTGGCGGCTAAAGGTCATGGTGGTCAGTTTGCCCTCGGCCTCGCGCACGATCGCATCCACCGTCGCATCGTCGGCAAACAGTGCCAGGACGGATTCGGCGTTCTGTGCCGCGACGGCCTTGTCGTAGCGACCGATCCAATCCTTGGCAATGTCGCGCGGATCACACGAGGAGACCGGCGCAGGAGCGGACTGCTGCTGCTTGTACTTCTCGGCGCTGGTGCTGTCGGCCTGCTTCGAATATTCGTCCAGGTCACCCTCGAAGTGCCCGCCGACATAGAAGTCCGGAATCCGGTCGAGGAGCTTGGGCAGCAGCAAGGTCATCAGTCCGCGGGTTTGCATCCCTGACGCATTGGACCCGCGCGCAAACCCGACCTGGCCGGCCGCGATCTCCTGCTCGCCGCGCGCGTTGGTCATCACGGTCCTGCCCGAATTGACCTTGTCATAGGAGCCGACTTCGTAGGGTGTCCCCGCTGCCCGCTCGGCCGCGAGCACATAGGGTTCGTGATCCGTCCCGCGGACCCCGATGGTGGCCGCAGGAGTGCGGATCGCGTAGTTCTCGTGATGGAGGCGACCGATCCAGCCAGAGATGACGCGCAAGGACCCAGCGATGATGCGCAAGGTCATGCGATCCGAATCCTTCGCTGTGGCCGAGAAGCGTTCCGCCAGAAACTCCGTGTTCGCCCGGATCCCGATCATGCCGGCGTCGTTGGTCTTCAGGACCGCTTCGGCGTCGGGTCCTGTGCGGATGATGTCGCCCACGTAGGTCACATCGCCCAGATGCAGCGCGTGCGCGCTTTGGTCTGAGCCGCGCAGCGCACTGACCTCACCCGTGAGGCGGTAGACCACGCCAAAGGGTGTGCCCAGATCCGAATTGGCTTTGGCGCCTGACGCGGAGGAGTCGGCGGGAGCGGGCTTGTCCTGGGCGATCGCCTCGGGTCCGGCCACCAGGGCCGTGAGGGCTAAGAGGAGAAGAAGTGGATTGAACCTTCTGCGCAGACACGACAGGAGTGCGAACGACACGGTGACAGCCTGCATAGAGCAATTCCCATTGATCCAGCCCTGGTGGCGGCTGGCAAGATTGGACGGCACTGAATTGGACGGCACTGAAGCGGGCGCAGGGGAGTCACTCCTTAGCGAACCCGAAGTGGATGGTATTGTGCCCGGGCGCAGTTGTCGAGCAACGATAAACAAGCAACGGCAGGCAAGTCCACCTTCGGATCGGCCGCATGGGTTTCGCTTGCGCCCTGCATGTCGACAGGGGTGTGCCTGGATCGCTGGAGCAGCACGACTCCATATCCTTGGTCGTACCGAGCGGGCCCGGCGTGTTGCGCCTTGCCGGGTATGCCCACGCCTACCCGAAACAAGTTTCGCCCATGGAGCAAGTGAGTGTCGCAGCTTGCTGCGATTGTTAAGGAACGTCAATCGCGCTCAATTCGCTGGATACCAAACAACAGCAGGGGATTTGTTCTCGAAACCGCTATACAGCACGGGCCATGCTCTACAGAATAAGCCCATCTGCTACGAAGCCGGGTCCGACATGTTTGAGCGATTGCCTTCAGTGCGAGACTACGAGATCCTGAACAAGGTGGGCGTGTTGCTTGATGAAGCACGCCACATGGCGGCGCGCGGGACGCGGCGCATGCTCGTCAATGCGCAGGATGTGGCCAAGGGCTCTGATGCGCTGGCCATCGCGCGCGCGTTGATCTACACCGTCCTGCAAGAGCTCGTCGAGGAATTTGCGCCGCGCACTGCCTCCGAGCGTGAACTTGCTGAGAAGTTTCGTCTCCAGTCACCGCTCGCGCTCGGTCTGGCCGACGGCGAGGCCGACTGGCCCCTCTCGAGGGCAGCCATTGCCGATTCAAGGCGACCCGATTCGCCCGCAAGCGGTACACTCGCAGCGCGCCGCCAGGCCTAGATCCGGCATTCTGGGCCAGAGCCCCCTTGCCTGGGCACCGGTGCGGATCGACACAGGCCGACTTGGGGGAGCCAGCAGATGAATTCTCTTCGCCGTCGATGGATTTTGCGGATCCCGGCGCTCCTCACCGCCCCGCATCTGTCGTCACTCTATGCTGCGCCAGCCGCGGTATTGGAGACGGACCCGGATGCGCGCGCTGTGGGTTACGTGACCGACGCGAAGCGCGTCGACCCGGCGCGTTATCCGCTCTACAGTGCACCCCAGCAATGTGCGAATTGCCAGCTGTTTTCAGGAGCGGCCGATGGCGGGCCGGGACTTTGCACCCTCTTTAAGGGCCGCACGGTGACTTCGAACGGCTGGTGCAAGGCCTATCAGGCGGCGATCTAGTCGTCGCCTTCGATTCCGCCGCCCCGATGAACGCGAGCGGATGGGCTAATAGGCCCAGAAGGGGCCCGTGCCGGCTGTTGTCGACTGGCCTTCGATGACCACGAAGATGGGTCGTCCAAAGAAGAACGGCAGACCCCAGTCGAACGAGCCCGACAACGAGTTGCTCCCCGCGATCGAGGCGGCTACAACGGAGGCGCCGAGGGCCTGCAGATCGACCACCGTAAAGGCGACCGGAGCCGATACCGAACCGGTGTAGGAGGCGTTGGTTGCCGTGAGGTTCAGAGAAGCCGGGGGACAGTCGAAGAAGGTCTCGCCTGGACAGGTGGCGATGCTTGGATCGTTGAAATACAGAGCATTCGAGCCACTGTCGATGAAGCTGTTCGCGAGCACCTGACTGTTAAAGGTGGTCGTGAAATTGAAATCCGCGTTGGCCAGATAGACCGACTGCGAGCCCAGTTGGTTGTTCGGCTCGGTATTGACTCCAAAGGTGAGCGTGCCGCTGAGAGTCTGAGCCCCGGTGCTGGCCACGGCGGGCAGGCTCACCACGACACCGTTGTTGTCGACCGTGAAGGCCGCGACAGGGTTGATCACCTGGTTGGCCAGGGGTGCGGTCGACTCCGAGCAAGCACCGCTTGGCGTGCAGCTGTAGTAAAGCCCCGAATTGGCAAGCGTTACGCAATAGGTGCCGCAGTCCTCTGTCCCCAGGCCCACCCCGAGTATCCCGTTGGCACCGAGCGCGGCGACTGAGCCCTCGTTCGCCCCGGTGCCCGAACAGCTTGCCGGAATCGTTGAGAAATTGGAGGCGCCATCGCCGATCACCTCGACCGGAATCGACGAGGCGAGTTCACCTGCGAATTTCACATCAAGGCGTGTCACGGATCCCCAGGTGAAGCCGCTGACGAACTGCTGGCATTCACCCAGAAGAGTTCCGGCGCTGCTGCCGGCGATATGGCCAAATCCTGACGGCAGCGCAGCGCTGTTGATGAGGCGTAGCCCGTACGAGCCGGTGTCCATGAGGACATGGTCGATTGTTCCGCATTGCGTGGTCCCGGGCAGGCACACCGTCACCGATACATAGGGAACATTGATGACACCCGAGGTGCCCGCCGGACCGCTGTCGAGGACGAGACCAATCTGGTTCTGGGTTGCGCCGGCGGCGGCCACCGTGAGCGCAGCGCTGCTCGAACTCTGGCCGCCGGCTCCCGTGCAGGTGAGGGTGTAGGTGAACGGTCCGATTGCCCCGGGGGTCTCGGTCACCGCGCCATTTAAGGCCTGGCTGCCGCTCCACGCGCCCGATGCGCTGCAGGAGCTGGCATTGGTCGCGTTCCAGGTGAGCGTCGAGCTGCTTCCCAGGGTGATGTCGGCGGGCGAGACGGCGATGTGAACCGCAGGCAAGGCCGCGGTGACGAGATAGGTGGCGCTGGCCACCTGCGAGCCACCCGCACCCTGGCAGGTCAATGTGTACGTAAACGAGCCCACCTCGCTTGTGGCGACTGCGATCTCGCCCGCGGTCGGCTCGGATCCCGACCAGCCACCCGAGGCGCTGCAGGACGTTGCGTTGGTCGAGGACCAGAGCACGGACTCGGATTGACCTTGCGCAACGCGCGCGGCCGAGAACTCGATTTGAACGGTCGGAACGGGACCGTTGTCCCCGGCACCTCCCGTGGCGAGCGCGCTCGAACTCGACGTGCTGCCACCCCCGCCTCCGCCGCCACAGCCGGCCAGTGCCGCCACGACCAGCAACCCGGTGGATCGGAGGGTCCGAATGAGGCGTGCTGCGGAAGCGTTCAATGGACCACCGTCCTGACATCGATCCCTTTGGGCACGAGGGCGGGCACGAAAGCCCTTCCCGCGAAGAAGCGGCTATGACCGGACGCGTCGATCACGACGTCGCTGCGTTCGGCATGCAATTGGGAATGACCCGCGAGCGAGGTTCGCGAGGCTTCGAAGACGAAGGTAGTGAAATGAGATCCGAGGATCTGTTGCAGATCGGGCTTGAACGGTCCAGACCAGGCGACCCCGAATACCTTACCGCGGCTCAGGAATTCCCGGACCTCGACGCCATTGGGCAGCGCGACATGCTCGATCGTGTAGGCGGATTGAACCTCTTCGCGCAGCGTCGCGTGGAGCGCTGCCCGGTCGTCTTCGATACTCGTCGGAGGGCCGCTCAGGCTGGCCCGCGCCGGCGTCGAGGTGGCCGCAATGATCCACAGAAGACATCCCGCCTTGGCGAGCAACAGACGACGCGATCGATATGGGTCCAGGAGGGCTCCCTCGAGAGGTCCTACTTTGCCGCGTTGTAGAGAGAGCGCACAACGCTATTGCGCTCGATGAACACACGAGAAGGATCGTGCCACGAGGGCGACCCACGCAAACAGAGCGCTAACTCATATTCACGAGTAGATCGATCACCGAGACGGCCCTAGGTGAATCTCCCAGGTGGCTGCGGCCTGGGATCGGTAACCGCCCCGCCTAGGAGCCCCAGTAGGTATCGTGATCGTTGTCGTGGTAGTAGGGGCTCTTTGCGGGGGGCACATCGGTACACCCGGCGAGCAGCGCCATGCCGAGGAGGGCGCACACGCCTTGCAGCGTGAGGATCCAGTGCTTTTTCACCGGGGTTCTCCAGGAGGTGATTCGAGCCGCTAGTTTATTCGACTGGCGCAAAAGCCGCGTACTGGAGCTCGTCGATGGGCCGAGCGCACCTGCGCTGCGCGGTTTTTGGCGCGCAGCAAGGCTTGAGCATTGCACCCGCGCCTCTCGCTCGCATACACTGCGAAACTGCCGCGCGCCGGGTCGCGCCAGACGGTTGCGTCATCCTGGCCCGGTATTTCCCACGATCTCATGATTCACACCATCCGAGCCCCAGATGGTTGACAGCGAAAGCTTCAAGCGGCTTGTCTCGAGCCAGTACTTCTTTAGCGGACTAGAGGCGGGGCTCGGTGTCGCCCTCGTGACGCTTGCCTCCTACTACGGCTTGGGCGTCAGCGCGGCCTTGGGAGCGGCCGTCGGAGCGGTGTGCGTGAGCATCGTCGATCTGCCCAATCCACCCCATCACAAGTTCTATCAGGCCATGGCCGCGGCGATCTTCGGCACGCTCGTGATGCTGGTGATGGAGGCGACAAGCCATGATGTCTGGACCAGAGGGCTTGCGGTCCTGGCGATCAGCTTCTTTGCGGCCCTCTTGCAAAGCTATGGCCGGCAGGTGCTGGCGCTCAGTTTCTCGCTCTTGTTCGTCATGGTCATCGCCCTGGGCACGCCGGCTGTGGACCAGATCGGCATGATCGATCGGATCGCATTCTTCGCTCTGGGTGCTCTGGCCTACGTCGCCTACGGGGTGGTGGCCTCCCGCGTTCTGGCTTTCAAGACCAAGCAGCAATCGCTTGGCGAATCGATGTACGTGCTGGCGAACTATCTGCGCGTGCGCTCGCGCTTCTACGAACCCGGTGTGGACCTCGATGCCTGCTACCGCGCCCTGATCGAAGAACAGATGGTGGTCGTCGAGAAGCAGCAGGCCACGCGGGAGCTGGTCTTGCGCCGGGTGCGAAGCCCGCGCGATGTGCGCCTCGTCGCCCTCTTGCTGGGGACCTTGGATGTCTATGAGAAGATCTTTTCGAGCAGTACCGACTACGAGTTGCTCCAGGAACGCTTCGCGGGCTCTGATGCGATGCTCTTCCTGCGCGATCTCGCCGAAAAGGGTGCCCAGGATCTCGAGGGTCTGGCGGCCTCGGTCGTCGGGCGCCGCGTGCCCTCGAAGAAGATCAGTTACAAGGCTGAGCAGATGGCCTTGGAATATGAGATGGAGCGCCTCGCGCGCGCCGCCTCGGCGAGCGAGGCGGACCAGCATAGCCTGGCGGTGCTTCGGGGCGTGTGTGACCGCATCTTGCACGGGATCGCCCAGATCCAGGAGCTCCATGCCCTATCGGCCAGCACGCTCACGCGCGCCGAGCTCCTGGGCGGCGAAAGTCTGCGCCCTTTTGTGACCTCGTTTAGCTTTAGCCCTGGGGTGCTCAGGGCTCAGTTGAAGGCGCGTTCGGCGATCCTGCGCTTTGCCGTGCGTCTGTCGGCCGCGATGGGATCAGGGTACGTGCTGGCCCACGTGCTGCCCTACGCGACACACAGCTACTGGATTCTATTGACGATCGCCGTGGTGCTGCGCTCGAGTTACAGTCAGACCCAGCAGCGCCGTAACGACCGGATCATCGGCACAGCCCTGGGCGGCGTCGTCACGGCCCTCTTGCTCCACTTCGGCCCGCCCTCCTGGTTGCAGATGCTGATCCTGTTCGCGGCGTTGGGCACGGCCCACACCTTTGCCACCATCAAGTACCGCTATACCGCCATTGCGGCTTCGGTGATGGCCTTGCTCCAGGTTCACCTCATGAATCCGAGCGCAGCCTTCGCACTGCCCGAGCGGATCATCGACACCCTGGTCGGCGCGCTTCTGGCGTTCGCCTTCAGCTTCCTGTGGCCCAGTTGGGAGCGCCAGAGCATCCCCCAGCAGATCAGAAATCTTCTGGAGGCCAATCTGCGCTATGTCGAGGCGGTCCTGTCGATGACGACGGCGGATCTCGAATACCGGCTGGCCCGCAAGCGGCTCTTCGACTCCATCGCAACTCTGACGGGCTCCCTGCAGCGCATGCTCAACGAGCCGAAGTCTCACCACCGGGCCGTGCGCGAACTGCACGAATTCATCACGCTCGACTATCTGCTTGCCGCGCACGCCGCCGCGGCCCACCTGCTGCTCGAGCACCGCGCCGCGGAGATGGATCCGGGCAAGGCAGCCGCAGAACTCGCGAGCTCAGTCACGGTGATCCGCGAGCACCTCGAACAAGCGCGCCTCGCCTGGGAGCGCAGTCTTCGCGCCGCTCCCGATCCTCTGGAGATTGCGACACGGATGAGCGCCGCCGAAGCCTATTCGGAGCCACACCTAACCCCCGCGACGCTGCTCAAGCGTCGCCTGCGTCTGATCGAGGAGACCGCCGCAACGCTCACCGGTCTTTGCGCGCGTATTTCTGCCCAATGGTAGGTGCGTTCTGTTGCGACGCGACATCGAAAGTGCGACGGGACAGAGATGTCGCCGCCGCGCCGCTGGAGTATCCTCAAGAGCTATGAGTGAGACTGCAGCCAACCGGACGAGCCTTTTTCCGACCACGATTGCGGGCAGCCTGCCCAAACCCGCCTGGCTTGCCGAGACCCAATCGCTCTGGCCTGCCTGGAAACTCTCGGGCCGGGATCTGGAAGAGGCCAAGAAGGATGCGACGCTCTTGTGGGTCAAGACACAGGAGGATGCCGGGATCGACATCCTGACCGACGGCGAGCAGTCGCGGCAGCACTTCGTGCACGGCTTTCTCGAATCGGTCGAGGGCATTGATTTCGAGAACAAAGTGAAGATGGGGATCCGCAACAATCGCTACGAGGCGCTGGTCCCGATCGTCGTCGGGCCGGTGCGCCTGAAGTCGCGCGTGCATGGCACCGAGGCGGCTCTGGTGCGCGCCCACACTGCGCGCCAGGTGAAGATGACTCTGCCGGGCCCCATGACACTGGTCGACACGATTGCGGATCGGTTCTATGGGGACAAACCCACGCTCGCCTTCGCGCTCGCGGACTTGCTGAACAGCGAGGCACGCGCGCTCGAGAAGCAGGGTGTCGACGTGATTCAGTTCGACGAGCCGGCCTTTAACGTGTACATGGACGAGGTCAGGCAATGGGGCATCCTGGCATTGCATCGTGCCATCGAAGGTCTGCAGTGCAAGACCGCGGTGCACATCTGCTATGGCTATGGCATCAAGGCGAATATCGATTGGAAGAAGTCCCTTGGCAACCAGTGGCGCCAATACGAGGAGATCTTTCCGGCGCTCGCCGCGAGCCGACTCGATCAGGTCTCCATCGAGTGCGCCAATTCTCGGGTGCCGACCAGCCTCTTGGCACACCTCGCGGGCAAGGACGTGCTGCTGGGTGTCATCGACGTGGCAAGCGAGAAGGTCGAGACCGCCGAAGAAGTCGCCCGGGTGATCGAAGAGGCGCTGAATTTCGTCCCCAAGGAACGGATTTTCGCCTGCACCAACTGCGGCATGGCACCGATGAAGCGCGAATTGGCGGAAGCGAAACTGGCCGCGATCGCCTCCGGCGCCGCGCTCGCGCGGAGCCGATTGGTTTAGTCGGCTCGCCAAGAGGGCGACGGTGACGCCCGCCGCCTCGCCAGGCTCAGCCACCAAACACGTCGCCGCACCCTGGGCAGTCGCTTCGGGATAAGCTTAGGGACCAGTTAGGGATCAGCTAGGGAGCCGGTTAGGGACTACCCGCCACTACCCCCCACTGCAGAAATTCCCCTCAGGGCTCGGGTGCGCCAAGAGGGGAATTTGTCAAACGCGCTCAACCCACGTTGCGCACAACCCACGCGCGCAAAAAGAGCGACGAAATTGCTCGATACGGTGGTCGGAAAACCCCATAGTCAAATCGCATGGGGCTTTCTTTCTCAGGACCTTCGAATCAATAGGGGGTCAGAAGCTGGCCGCCACCAACCAGAACCAGTTCAGCGTCTTCCAGGAACTTCAGCTGGCTCGACTCAACTGCAAAGGACTCGGTGGAAGCGTTGTTCTGAGCAGACACGAGCAGTTCGGATTGGGTATTCATAGATCTTTCCTTTATCGGTTGTAACGTCAGGGAAAACAGGGCATTGGCGACAGTTCGAGCTGTCGAGCCTAGAGTATCTGAAGATTGTCAAAATTGAAATGGATCAAGCTCCCGTTTTTAGCATCGAAGAACTGCTGACTCGCCCGGTACCCGAGGTCACCCAGATTCTCGAGACGCTGGAGCGCCATCTTTTCGACGTCACGATGGCGGTCTTGCTGAAGCGAGGCGATGCCGCGGTCGCCAGCTTCTCCTCCGAAAGGAGGAGTCTCGTCGATCATCTATCGATCCTCTGCATGCGCCTCGTCCGTGGCGAAGGCCTTGAGGCACGCATCAAGTTCCTGATCGACTGCGGCTTTTATTACAACCGGATCGGCCAGAGCCCGATCGGCACGACCCGCGCAGAAGCGGCCCGCGCCTTGGCCTATGAGCACGGCTTTCCGAACCTCGAGCGCCGCGCCTGCGGCGTCTTGGCGGGCACTCTCATGGACATGGGCGATCTCGAGACGGCCTGCCAGCGCGTCGAGCGCGCGGTCGTGCTGGCGCGGGAACTGGGCGATCCGTTCCTCGTTGCGAACGCCCTCGGACAGGTCACGCTGCTCTTTAAGGAGATGGGTCTGTACCGCGAGGCCATGGACGTGGCCGACCGGGTCCTGATGTTCGAATTCCAAACGCCCGAGGGCCAACACGTCATCTTCTCAGCCGCCGGCAACGCGCTCTTTTGTGCACACCGCCTACGTGATGACGCGCGCGCATTGCGCTACCTGAGCGCAGGATCGGCCTGCCTGGAAAGCCCGGCCATCGATGGCCCCTCACGCGCGACCTTCGACTATTACCGCGTGCTCCACTTGCTCGACCATAGAGACTTCGAGACCGCCGATCTGCTGATCGAGGCGGCCGTGGCCAAGCTTGGCGCCCTGCAGAATCCCCGCATCGACATTCTGATGAAGCTGTGCGCTGCGCTATGCGACTGGGCCAGCCAGAATGCACTGCGCCGCACGCGCTCCAAGCAGGTGCTGCGTGAGCTCTACGCCCAGACCAGGCAGACCCGCCTGTACTTCGATGACGTGTTGCGCACACTGTCCCATGTCTGCAGCGTGACCAGCGATGGTGCCGAGATGGAAGAGGGTATCGCCTATGCGACCGAACTGGTGGGCTACGTGACGAGCGTCAAGCGGGCCAAGTTCTATCGCCAACTGAATGAACGCGGTGTTGAAACCGCGGGCCTGGCTCTGGGCGGCGAGCCGGACGTGCTGGCTCCGGCAAAAAGGTGGCTCGGTGGTTCGCCCGCAACCGCCGGCGGGGAACTCGTGGTGGCGGCGGGGCAGATCGAGCGCCACGGCGAACTTTCGGCGATCCACGATGATCTGGCCTCCCTTCGGACTTCTGCGTTCAAGGCTTCGGTGCGCACGGTGGCCTACGATGTCGCCGAGAATTGGGCGCTCGCCGCCGAATTTTTCGACGATGAGACGGGTCAGCACTGTTTTCGCGTGGGCTATCTGGCGCGAATGCTCGCCCGCGAGATCTGCCAGAGTGAAGAGTTCTGCGAACGGATTGAACTGGCTGCCCGCCTGCACGATATCGGCAAGATCGGCGTGAACGAGCTCATCCTGCTCAAGCCCGGGCCCCTCGACCCGGCCGAACTTTCGGCCGTGCGAGCCCACGCTGAGGTCGGTGCATTCATGCTCGAGGGCGTGACCGATCCGACCTTGCAGATGGCCGCGGTCATCGCGAAGTATCACCACGAGTGGTGGAATGGAACGGGCTATCCGCGCAGGCTCTCCGGACAGGAGATTCCGCTGGAGGCGCGCATCTGCGCCCTGGCCGACGTCTATGACGCCCTGACGAATCGGCGCGCCTACAAGGCTGCCTGGTCGCATCGCATGGCCATTGAGCAGATGGCCAACGAGACCCCGAGTCACTTTGACCCGAGCCTCATCTCGCCATTTCTGAGGGTTCTCGAGAAGTATCTGGCCATCAAGGACTCGTCCGAGTTTCAGCGGGCGCAGCGTTCAGTGATGCATCATAATGGCCTCATCGATTCGCGCCGGCGACTCGTCGAAGCGGTCAAGGGCTCGGGTTAGACCCGGCGTCGAGCGGCACTGGAGGCCGCGAGACACGGATCGCATGGTGGCAAGCCGGGTTTCGGATCAGCTCTTGCGCAGCGGACGGATCGGAACGCTGCCGAGTTCCAGCGGATCGCGCGCCTCGCGTCCGGCGCGCTCGAGTGCTTCTGAGCAAAGGCGGTCGGTCACGAGGGCCTCGATGAGTCGGTCCGGCAGGGCCGGGTAGCTCGCCGCGAAGGTCATGTTCCCCAGTTGGTCCGCCTCGTACTGGATCAGTCCCCAGCGCGTTCGAATCGTCTCCATCTGTCTTTCCCGAGGATGTCGCACCGGACGGCGCGAACCACATCATGCTAACGACATCGGCCTGAGGAGTAGGTGGTCTAGCGTACGGACCGCGGGAACAATCTCTTGCATGCTTCGGAAATCATGCATACCGAACTCACTGAACGCCTCTCCGAAAACCTGGGTGAATGCGACCGTCTCGAACTGGAGACAGGCATCTACGCCGAGATTGGCGAGATCAACCAGCACCCGCCGAGCCGCGAGGCCCGTCGCGACCTTTACTTCGCAGTCGAAGACGAAGAATCGCGCAAGCTTCTGATCGGCGCCAGGCGTCGCTACGAGAAGGTGATTCTTGAATCGGTCGAGAGTAATCTGGCCGAGGCCTCGGAGCGTCTCGTCGAGTCCAGCAAGAAGCCGCAACGCTATCCACTGGGGTCATTCACCGCGATCGTTCTGGTGTTTGCCGGGGTCGGCTATCTGATCGATGGGGTACTCGGAGCCGGGCTTGCCGCGCTCCTCGGGACCTTCGTAGGGGGCAGAATCGTCTCGGCCGTCTGGGCCGTGCCGATGGAGGAATCCTTCGAGAATTCCCTCCAGGATGTTGCGGACCTGAAGAAGCACAAAGCCGTGTATGCCGCCACAGCCGAGTCGTTTGGCCGCGTCGAGGAGCTCAGCGGCAATCGGGATCAGCTGCTTGATCACGCATAACGCGCTCCTAGGTGATGGTTGCGCGACGGTGCTTCTCAAGCCGCGTGCTCCTCTGGATCGACGCTCGATAGGCTAGGCTCGGGTTCATGCTGGCTCTGCCAGCGCGCAAGCTCTGCCTCGTAAAAGCCTCCAAGTTGTCCCAAAACGAGTGCCACGACCGGGTTGGCTGCTGCCACGCTCGCCTCTGATCCGTCGCCTGCGACGGTGAGGGCTCCCTCGAAATCACGACTGGCCCATTGTCGGCCCGTCTTGCTCTCTGTCAGGACGGCGCTCAGCTTGAAGCGCGTCTGGCTCGGGTCACAGTGAAGTCCTGTTCGAGTTCCCTGATCTGCGCGTTGAGTATCACATCACTCACCATGCCACCGGGTGCCTCGGTCACATGCAGGAGTCCGGTTCCACCTCTTAATTCCGCCACGATGATGGGCTTGAGCATCTCGGCTGGCGTGTCGACCCATTGACGTGTGGCGATGACCTGCGAGTGAGGTGGAATACGCAAGGTGGCGAGGTCGCCGACCAGAGAGCCCAGTCCGTGGACCGTCCACGAGCCTGAGAGCGCAAGCTCCGAAGGATGAGTCTGAGTGATCTCGGCAAGTTCCATGAGTCGGACGTTCGGGAGCAGGTGAAGTCTCGCGACCGGGTCCGGCACGGTCTGTACGCCAACGTACTCACGTTGGGTGCGTCGTGGTCTCGTTTGAAGTTCGGTGTCGCAACGAACAGAGGGATTGGGATCGCGCGCCGACAATGCAACGGTCTTCTCGTTCGACAGCCATGCCGCACCAGGCACAACGACTGGCCGGGCACAGTGGCAAACGAAGGGAAAGCAAGACACACAAGATCCGGTCACCGGGTCTCCGAGTTCAATTGATGGAGAACAGAATGTACAGATTACGGATTGGGGCGGGCTCACTGGCGCTTGCGACCACCTTGGGGCTGGCAGTGGTCGTCCCCTATGGGATGAGCCAGGCCGCGACAAGCAAACAGGAACTCGATGGCGAGTCGAATGCATCGCTGCAGCTTCTCTACAAGACCAACCCTGCAGCATTAGCCCTCTCGAAGAAGGCGAAGGCGATCCTGGTCTTCCCGAAGATGATCAAGGCGGGTCTCGTCTTCGGCGGGGCTTACGGTGAGGGCGTGCTCCTGGATGGTGCGAGACCGGACGAGTACTTCAACTCGGTCTCGGCGTCGTGGGGATTGCAGGCGGGTGCGCAAACCTATGGCTATGCGCTTTTCCTCATGAATAGCAAGGCGCTGGGATACCTGCATCGAAGCGAAGGATGGGAACTCGGAGTGGGGCCTACGGTTGTCGTCGTCGACGAGGGTGTCGCCAAGAATCTCTCGAGCTCGACTTTGAAGAACGATGCCTATGCCGTGATCTTCGATCAGCAAGGCCTCAT
This sequence comes from Rhodospirillales bacterium, assembly GCA_903970305.1. Taxonomy (GTDB): domain Bacteria; phylum Pseudomonadota; class Gammaproteobacteria; order Burkholderiales; family Burkholderiaceae_D; genus BOG-994. The sequence goes on from CAJCID010000117.1 coordinate 61,412, forward strand.
GGGTAGTCTCAGCATCGAAGGTACCAAGGTGACACGGATCAAGCCTTAGGATCCTGGTGCGCGCGGCGAGCTCCGAGCCCATCTCGGATGGACCCGCGCAAGCGCGGTGTGATGGGTTCGGATCACCGCCAGAACCGGCTCCCGAGCGACTCAGGGATCCGGCGCTTCCCAAGAAACAATATTCCCTAGGCGGAGCACGGCGGTTGCACTCGTGCACAGCAGTAGGTGGCAAAGCCGATCCCGGTCAGCATGGTGCCGACGCCGATCGTCGCGATGACCGCG